>NZ_BLAY01000200.1 GCF_020521235.1 Microseira wollei NIES-4236
CAGGTGTTTATAGCGGATTGCCGCCCCATGAGGTACATGAGGGAAACTCAAGCAGACAAGCAAGACAAGGGAGAAAAGGGAGATGAGGAAGACTCTTGAACTAGAAGAAATTTCTTCCCCATCTTCCCCATCTTCGTTATGCTGTGCCTGACCCAGGCAATCTGCTGTATCGGTGAGGTATTGATGGGCGGCATTCGGGGCACGGCAGCGAAGTCTTTTGATCGGGTAGAGAGATGGTTGATGCCGTGCCCCTACAGATCGTGGGTGTGGTGATCATTGAGGGAAGACTCTTGAACTAGAAGAAATTTCTTCCCCATTTTCCCTATCTTCCCTATCTTCCTTATGCTGTACCTCACTCACTTGCAATCTGCTGTATCCTGTGGGATGGGCTGTTAGCCCGGTCTTTTTGAAATCTATCGATCGCAATGCGCGTAATTGGTTTAATCAGCGGCACCTCAGTCGATGGCATCGATGCCGCAATGGTTGAGATTTCGGGTACTGATGTTGATTTAAAAGTTGAACTGCTGGCGGGAGCAACTTACCCTTACCCAGAAGCTTTACGAGAGCAAATTTTAGCTGTCTGTGCTGGGGCGGCGCTTTCAATGGCAGAATTGGCAGAATTAGATGATGCGATCGCTACCAGTTTCGCCCAAGCTGCCCAAGCTATCCAAACAGATCGTCCAAAAGCCCAACTCATCGGCAGTCACGGTCAAACAGTTTACCACCGACCACCTGATGTGCAGGTGGGAATTCCCCAAATGGGATACAGTCTCCAACTCGGACGAGGCGCCTTGATTGCCCATCTGACAAATATCACAACCATCAGTAATTTTCGCGTCGCCGACATTGCCGCAGGCGGACAGGGCGCGCCCCTCGTCTCTAAAATAGATGCTTATCTGCTGAGTCATCCCCAAGAATCTCGTTGCGTCCAGAATATCGGCGGCATCGGCAATACCACATATCTACCGGCGCGTCAATCCCCCCACTGGGAAGATAAAATCCAAGGATGGGATACGGGTCCTGGAAATGCACTCCTAGATTTAGCAGTGCAGCATTTATCCGGCGGGACAAAAACCTACGACCAAGATGGCAACTGGGCAGCTAGCGGCACCCCCTGTCAAGCATTAGTTCAAAAGTGGCTCAGCCATGATTTTTTTCAAATGCCCCCGCCCAAATCTACAGGGCGCGAGTTATTTGGAGTAGACTTTTTCCAACGGTGTCTGGCAGATGCAGAGCCTTATGATTTAAGTGACGCTGACCTATTAGCCACCCTGACCGAACTAACCGTCGCTTCCATTGTTCACAGCTATCGTACATTCTTACCCAAAATGCCAGATCGGGTGCTATTGTGCGGCGGCGGCAGTCGCAATCTTTATCTAAAACAGCGATTGCAGGCTTATCTATCCCCAGCTTTTGCATCTGCCCCATTACCCATTACCAATTACCCATTAGCAATTCCCGTCATGACCACAGATGAAGTCGGATTAAATGCAGATTATAAAGAAGCGATCGCGTTTGCCGTTCTGGCCTATTGGCGACATCTGGGTATCCCCGGTAATCTTCCCCAAGTAACCGGCGCCAGCGCCAGCGCCCTGCTAGGGGAAATTCACCTTGCGATGGCACAACCGCCGCATGATAGCATAGACTCTGCTTTGGCAGTGAGCGATTAAATCAAGGAACACACAGCAGTGGCTCATACCTTTTTATTGGAGGCTGGGCGTTGGAGGTTGCAGGGAAGTTGGCTTGAGCGCAACGAGATGCCCATCGGTGTTAGAGGGCTAACTTTGGTGGCGTGGAGTAAGGATAATTGGTTTACGATGGTGACCAAGCTAATGTTTCCCGATAGCGATCGCGAGGAAATAGCTTTCCAATATCGAGGGCGTCTAGATGCTGGAGAACTCCAGTATACTTTTGTGTTGCAACATAGTTTACTGGGTCGCGTGGAAGGTGAGGGGTGGATTGCTCCTGAAACAATTGTGCAGCGCTACTGGGTGCTAAACGACCGCCAACGTCGCAGTGGCTTTGAAACCATGCACCAGATCGATCAAAACAAATATTACCTCAGCAGCAGCATCCTGGCAGGTCATTACCTCACGAGTATGATGGAAGCAACCCTAGAGCGTCAGCCGGAATAACATTATGCCCGATTGTAGATAATGTTGTTCGTTCTAATCTGTTGAATGCCAGGGATTGGGTTTGGCTAAAACAATTAGAATGAACCGATTCGCTTTTAGCTTGCAACCTGTCGCAGCCAGGTTAACTTTCGCTGGGGATTTGGGGGAGGCAATAAGTCCTCGCGCGAAATCTTTGATTTGGCGTGGGATACATGGACATTCCCCAAGCAAATTTTGGCAACTCTTGCCCGACAAAATTTGCCAAACTCCTGAAGTTTTTAGAACCAATAGTATATAATATTAAAACCAAGGAGGTGATGTTAGCTGTTACACAAGGTTGTCAAAGTTCGCCTATATCCAACGCCAGAACAACAAGTGCTGTTAGCTCAATCATTTGGTGGCGCTCGTTGGTGGTGGAGTTATGCGATCTCACAATCTATCGACACCTACAAAGAAACTGGCAAAGGTTTGCGCCAGTCAGCACTTAACGATCTGCTTCCGGGCTGGAAAAAAGCTGAAGAAACTAAGTGGATTGGGGACTGTTACAGTAAAATTTTGCCAGATGTAAATCGCCACCTGAAAACTGTATACAAAAAGTTATTTGATGGTCGAGGAAGATTCCCTCGGTTCAAGTAAAAGCATGGTAGGCAGTCTATCCAGTCCCCTCAAAATGTTAAGGCGAACCCCCCCGGAAGGGGGATAAAGCTACCAGGAAATATAGGTACTGTTGCGGCAAAAAATCACCGAAATATTGAGGGTAAAATCAAGAATGTAACAGTCAGTAAAGAGGCATAAGGAAAGGATTTTGCATCTAGTATGAATGAGGTAGAAGGGGGAAATACTAGTAAATCAAAAAAAGGCAAAGTAATCGGCATTGATTTAGGATTGACTCACTTCGCAATCGTTAGGGATGGCAATAAAGTATCTAAGTATGACAATCCCAAGCACTTAGCAAAGCACGAAAAGAATCTGAAGCGCAAGCAACAGAAGTTAGCAAGAAAACAAAAAGGTAGTAAGTCAAGGCACAAGTATAGAAAGGTTGTCGCTAGAGTATACGAAAGGGTTAGCAACTCACGTCAGGATTTTCTGCATAAGCTTTCAAGTAAGCTCGTCAATGAAAACCAAGTTGTCGTAGTAGAAAATCTGCATGTCAAAGGCATGGTATGCGCTGGGCGCACGCTGGGCGAAAGTAACCACAATTTAGCGAAAGCAATATCTGATGTTGGCTGGGGAATGTTTACCAAGTTGATTGCCTACAAGTTAGAAAAAAAAGGTGGCCTTCTGGTAGAGATTGATAGATGGTTCCCTAGTTCTAAGCTCTGCTCTAATTGCTATTACCAGATTATTGATCAGTTGCCACTTGATGTTAGACACTGGAATTGTCCCTCTTGTGGCACCCATCACGATAGAGATGGTAATGCTGCAACCAATATCAGAGCTGAAGGCATCAGAATGCAAAAGGCGGATGGAACAGCCGTCTCTGCCAGTGGAGGGGAAGTAAGACCAAAACTGGGACGCAAGTCTAAGTTGAGGCATTCCCCAATCAGACTGGAAGCCCATACCATAGCTTAAGCTTGGTGTGAGTAGTTCACATTGTGAAGAGGAGGTTGGGTGTCCCTCACTGGCTTTGGGCGGGTGCAGGAAAAACAGGGATAGCATCATCAGCGAGTTGGCTTTTACCTCTTTGGCGTGGCTATTGTCCGCGTCAGTCTTGTTCATCTGGGGCAGGGTGTGGATTTTTCCCGATCGCATTCGATGTATGCTCCACGGTAGCGGAGCTTGATTAACATGACCGATACAAATAATGGACGCTTACTCGATAATCGTTATCAGCTGGTGGAGTTGATAGGGTCTGGGGCAATGGGACGGGTTTACCGAGCCAAAGATACTCTCTTAGGAGGAGTACCCGTTGCCGTAAAGTTCCTCTCTCTAACGATTCAAAATGAAAAGCTGCGGTTGCGGGAGCGTTTTGTTCAGGAAGCTAGAACCTGCGCCCTATTAGGTCAAAGAAGTCTCCACATCGTTCGAGTCACGGACTATGGCGTGGACGACCAAGGCACTCCATTCTACGTGATGGAATACTTGCAGGGAGAAAGCCTCAGCGACATCATTCGCGCCGGAGCGCTGCCCTTACCCAAGTTCTTGCAACTCGCTCGTCAAATTTGTTTGGGATTGCAGTGCGCCCACGAGGGCATTCCCAACGAGGAGGGTGTAATTTGCCCGATTATCCATCGGGATATCAAACCCAGTAACATTTTGGTCGTTCAAGACGCCAGTCTGGGACAGTTAGTTAAAGTTCTCGATTTTGGCATTGCCAAGCTGCGCCAGACAGATAGCGAGCAAACAAACTATTATTTGGGCACTTTAGCCTATTCTTCTCCAGAACAAATGGAGGGTAAGGAACTCGACCCCCGCTCAGATATTTACAGCCTGGGGGTGATGCTGTTTGAAATGCTCACCGGCAAAATGCCTTTGCAGGCAGAAACTCACTCGTTTGGCGGCTGGTATAAAGTTCATCACTTCCAACAACCGCGCAGTTTCGAGTCAGTTAGACCCCAGTTGAAACTGCCGAAGGCGCTGGAGAATTTGGTGATGAGCTGTCTGGCAAAAAAGCCCCAAGAGCGACCCCAAACTGTAGGCGATATCCTCAAGGGGTTGGAACCTTTGGATGAACGTTTTAGCAAGGGTCAGCAACTAGGGGAGCGCATTGGGTCACCCCTAACCAAAGTGCCAATTGTTGCAGAACCCAAACCACAGGCGCCGCTCTCGGACACAGAAATTGAGCGGATGATGCGTCTCCAATCCTGGCCCAAGAATAAGCCAACAGCGGAAATTGTTTTTGCTCATCCTTTACGCACTAGCTCTGGGAAGTTGGCGACCCTCTGGGTGATGCTTAAAAAAGAGGATATTCAAAAACGCCTCGTTTGTAAGCGCTACAACCAATTTTTATTTTTAATGTCGCCCCATCCGATGTTGCTGTGGATTACGGTACTTTATACCCGTGACGCTGGCCCGAAGTGGCTACCCTGCTACTTAGATATGAAAACTCCTCCAGGCCAGGAAATGGCAAGACTATTGGGGGAAAGCGGTTGCTATCGGGTTTTGTTATTTGCTTTAGAGGACTCTAGACCTCAACAGAGCTCCCACGTCATCACGGTCTCGATCGATCCTTCCCAATGCCAGTTGCTGCAACAGTGGGTCACGACCAGTCAGTCTTTAATTTCAGTCGCTTCAGCCAATATGAGCAAGGATCTGCTTAAGACTGAGTTGGATAAGCTCAAACCGCAAATTCTCAAAAAACTCGACTAATTATTCTCCGGCTGCGAGGTAATCTATTTCGCCTGATTGAGGAATGGAGTGGAGAATTCCCATTTCCATAGAATAAGATTTATAAGAATTTTAAATAATTAAGAAATAATTAAGTTATAATTATTTAACTGGATCTAGATCCACAATTCATGATGGAGTGACATACAAGGATAAACTCATCTGTCGTGGAGTTGACGCCCCAGCAACCCCAGCTCGTTTCCCCCAAGGAACAGAGCAAGAGAAGGAGGTCGCCCACTGCGACATGGGAGAGGTTCTACTCAAAGCGAGGACTTTGCTCTATGCCCCATTGATGCTTCAGCAGATGCTTGTAAGTAGCTTCGCGTACAACCATTTGCCTGTAAAGCTGAACCAAAAATTGTTGAGCTTGATCGAGGCTCATGTGCTGCACCTGGGCTTCAAACGACCGGATGTTGAATTGTTGTTCGAGGGTTAGTTCGATAGGGTTCATGGCTAGCTCCTAAGAGAGTTATAGTGTGTGTTTTGGCATTGCCAGAGATACTCTTTGGCATTAGTTTGGCATGTGTCAATTTATCTGTCACTACCTTTTTTAAAAAAGATAACAATTATTTGACAAATTGCACATACCTCCTCGTGGATATATTAAATAGATCCACGGATGGATAGTTAGTTCCGGAAGTTCCCGGCGCTACTAATCACAGTTGTAGCAAGTTGTCAAATAAAAAAATGTTCGTCGCGAACAAAATGAGTATATATACCTAAGTAATTTCCCTGAAAGGGGCTAAAAATGGTGGGGTGCGCCGAAGAGGGAAAAGAAGTAAAGTAACTGATATGACATCAACTACGGGCAAAGTAGGGGAAGTTAAGCGACACGCTGGCTGGGTCGCCTTCCTGCTGGCTTGTATTTTGGGGTGATATTAGCGTGGGGCGATCTGATCAATGACTACGACGACAACTGTAATGTTGTCGCGACCGCCCTTGTCTTTAGCAGCTTGGACGAGGGAGATCGCAGCGTTGTCGCACAAAGGTGCGGCGAGGAGGTCCGCGATCGCCCTATCGGAGAGTTCTTCGGTGAGTCCGTCGCTACAGAGGAGGAAGCGATCGCCTGCTTGCACCTGTACTGGTTGAATTTCAACTTCGGCTAAATCTTCGCGTCCCAAACATTGGGATAGCATATGACGCCAAGGATGAAAGCTTGCTTGTTCTTGACTGAGTACGCCTGCTTTTAACGCTTTAGCCACCCAAGTATGATCCTGAGTAATTTGCTCTAGCTGCGACTGCCGCAAACGGTAGAGACGCGAGTCGCCCACATGAGCGCACCAAGGTGCTTCCGAGTCCCTAAACAGCAGCACCACAGCAGTAGTGCCCATATCGGCGCGTTCTGGATGCTCTTGCTGATCCTGTATGATTGCCTGATTAGCTTGACAAAAAGCTTCCTCTAACAGCGCGGGGGATTTTTGAGGCGAATCCCAATGCTTAACCAGATAAGATTGAATCACTTCGGCGGCGAGGGAACTCGCTTCCTCGCCGCCTGCGTGTCCGCCCATCCCATCCGCCAAAATGAAAAATCGCCCCTGGGGATCGATACGATAAGCATCCTGGTTCACCGAACGTAGACATCCGGTGTCAGAAAGACCCGTGAAGCGACATTTCATAGTTTCGCGATTTGAAAAAAACAGAACTTGAATCAGAACATGCGCTCAAACCGATCGAGGCGTCTGAGCAGGCGGAATAGGGCTAACCCTGTCCCTGCTGCTACTAAACCAGCAAGCGCTGCTAGCCATACCATATTATGAACTAGCAGGATGGTCGCTGACAAAGTAAAAGCACTGATAATTAAAGCGTAATTCGTTCCCATTTGCATACCGCTCAGGCGACGGATCAGCCGGTCGGTTTCCGTCGAGCGGACGCGGACGCGCAAGTCGCCCCGCTCTAGTTTTTCCAGGGTTTCTTCTAGTCGTCGGGGCAGTCCCAAAGCCGTACTGCCCACTTGAACGGCTTGACGGCTGATTTCTCCCAGGATGGTATTAGTGGGGTCGGGACCTTTTCCATTAGTCATAAGCTGCATTGCAAAAGGTTGGGCAACTTCCATAAAGTTAAATTCCGGGTCTAAGCCTTTCCCCACGCCTTCCAGGGTGGAAAAGGCGCGCATCACGAAGGTGAAGGTCGCGGGGAAGCGAAACGGCTGGTCGTAGGCGATTTCGTACAGGTCATCTGCGATCGCGCTTACCGACTGGTTTTCAAACGGCTTGTCCATAAAATTATCCAGCATGTACTGGACTGACCGCCGTACTGGTCCCATATCGTCAACGGGGGACAGCGCTCCCAATTCCACCAGCGAGGTTACCACGCGAGCGCCATTTTTTTCCGCAATGCCAAACAGCGTTTCCATCAGATTTTCGCGGATATTGGGCTTTATCTGCCCCATCATGCCGAAATCGTAGAAAATCAGCGCCCCTTCTGGACTGACAGCGATGTTGCCTGGGTGGGGGTCGGCATGGAAAAAGCCGTTGTTGAGCAGTTGTTGCAGGTAAGCTTGCGCTCCCTTGCGCGCTAAATCTTTTCTGTCTAGTCCAGCTGCTTCTAGGGCTTCGTAGTGGCTAATTTTAATTCCCGGCAGGTATTCCAGGGTTAAAACGCGGGGGGAAGTATAGCGCCAGTATACGCGGGGGACTTTTACCCAGTCCTCGTTGCGAAAGTTACGACGAAACGTATCGGCGTTGCGACCTTCGTTGAGGTATTCGATTTCTTCCCACAGAATGCGACAGCACTCTTCGTAAATTCCCAACCAATCTCGACCGCGACCCCAGTCGGGATGGTTTTGGAAGTAACGGGTAATACCCTTGAGAATTTCCAGGTCGATGGTAAATAACTTTACCAATCCCGGTCGCTGTACTTTGACGACAACTTCTTCCCCCGAATGCAGCTGGGCTTTGTGTACCTGTCCCAGACTGGCTGCGGCTAGGGGAATCGGGTCAAAACTGCGGTAGAGTTCCGGGATGGTTTTCCCCAGATCCTGCTGGATAATGGCTTCGACTTGCTCGTAGCTAAAAGCCGGGACGCGGTCTTGTAACTTGGAGAGTTCCTCGACATATTCGCTGGGGAAGAGGTCGGCGCGGGTGGAAAATAACTGCCCGACCTTGATAAAAGTTGGCCCCAGTTCTAGAAACGTATTGCGAATCCAGATCGCTTGCTTTTTGCGTCTTTCGGCGCGCTTCGCCTCCGTCATTCCTCCTGGATAGCTCCAAGGTTTACTATCGAGCCACAGCTCAAACAGTAAAGTCAAGACGAAGGCCCAAATATCTACGAAGCGACGGTGACGCGAGTAATTTTCTCGATTCCAACGGTAGGCTTTATCGGTGTAGGGTTTTCCCACAGCTAAAAGTCGGTCTGGGTCGCTGGAGAGCTTTTCTTTTGGCGGGCGCTCCGCGTATCGCTTGGGCATGACATCATTATCAGGCAGGACAGACACTCCGATTCGGTGGTTGGGTTTAATAAAGGTTTTTGTTTATACAGACTGGCTGCGATAGCGTTGCAACTCGGAGCGTACCTGAGCAATTTCTGCTCTCAGTTCGTCGATCATTGCTTGCATGTCTTGGCTGGAGGAACCTACGGATACAGTGGTTGTAGTGGTTCGTCCCTGGGTGGCAGCTGCTTCGGCTGCTTTAGCGCGTGCGATCGTTTCTTCTGTAAATTGTCGCCAGCGTTCTCGCTGTTCGGCATCAAATTTACCGAGTTCCGAGAGGGCATCGGTTAAAGTGTGTTCGAGTTGTTCGTACAGCAGGTCAGCAACTGCCCTACCGACAAAAAATGCATGAATCAGGGGATTGCTCATAAATAAATTGCGGGGCTTTCCGCCTGAATTATAACTTGCCTTTTCCGTTGGTGCTTCAGCCCTGAGAGTGGGTGTGCGGGTGAGCAGGGGGGCAGGGGGGCGGGTGAGCAGGGGGGATCTTGAGCAGAAGATTGCTGTGTAGGAGCGCAACTTGGTATTAGCAGGTGGGCAGAATAACAAAGATGAACCAGAAGACGAGAACCGATGAACCAGAAAAAACCGATTCGGACTCATCAAGAATTGGAAGTATATCAATTAGCGTTTGATGCGGCGATGCTGATTTTTGAACTCAGCAAAAAGTTTCCTGTAGAGGAGAAATATTCGCTAACAGATCAAATTCGTCGCTCGTCGCGCTCGGTATGTGCCAACCTAGCAGAAGCGTGGCGCAAACGCCGTTATAGAGCAGCATTTGTCTCAAAACTCGGCGACTCGGAAGCTGAAGCAGCAGAAACTCAAACATGGATTCAGTTTGCGGTTAAATCTAACTACCTAGAGCTTGAGGCAGGTAGACAACTATATCGCACCTACAACCAAATTCTGGGCAAGTTGGTGAACATGGGTAACAACCCGTCACCCTGGTTAATGCGGCGCTAGTGAGCGGGTGAGCGGGTGAGGATGGGAGCAGGTGAGTGGGTGAGCGGGTGAGCGGGTGAGGATGGGAGCAAGTCAGCTAGTGAGCGGGTGAGCGAATTAGAATCTAGATTTCAATTCTCCTCTCCCCACCTGCCCACCTGCCCACCTGCCCACCTGCCCACCTGCCCACCTGCCCACCTGCCCACCTGCTCACTTGCTCACCTGCCCACCTGCCCACCTGCTCACCTGCCCCATTAAGGGGTTGCTGGTGCTTTTGGCAGTGGTTCGATCTCGGTTGTGGGTGCGGGTTCGGCACTGACTGGAGTGGGGGAAGGGGATGGTGCGGCTGTTGGGGTTGCTGCGGCTTCTGGGGTGGGTGTTGGTGTGGATGTCGTTTCGGGGGAAGGTGTGGGTTCGGATGGGGTTGGCGAGGCTTCTGGCGTGGGTGAGGGGGTTGAAATGACTGGGGTTGGTGAGAAAGTTGAATGGCGCCTTGTTGCTGGTTTGGGGGTTGGGGTGGGTTGGGGTTGGTAGGATTGGGTTCTTCTGGATCTGCGGCGAGGGGTTGGGGAGGGGGTTGACTCGACGGCTCTTGGTTGGGGTTGGGTGTTTGTTTCGGGAGTTGAATCTGGTTCGGGAGTAGAATCGGGTGTGATGGTGGGGGCGGCGGTGGGCCAGTTTTCTGTTGGTGGGAAAGATTGTTCTCGTTGTAAGAAGGGCAATCCGTTGCCATTTAAGCGCACGGATAAACCAAATGCTAACCCGACTATGGCGGCAAAAAGGGCAACGATGCCAACTACTTGGAGGGAGGTTTTGGGAGATAGGTATCCCAGGTTAAATGGCTGTCTGGTGACAGTTTCAGGAGGTTTTGTGGGTTCGGGAGTGTAGTTTTGGTCTGGTAAGAGGTCTAGCCAGGTTTCAACGGTTTGGGGACGCTTTTGGGCAGCCATTTCTAGGCCGCGCAGAATGGCTTCTTCGATGGCTGGAGTCAGGTGGGGGACTAGCTGGCGGGGGGATTGTAGGGGGTAGCGATCGCGCAACACAGCTGGTACGGGAGGTTGTCCTGTGACCAAGCAATATAAAGTCGCTGCTAGTGCATAGATATCTGTAGCGGGACTGCGTTTTTGGCGCAGTACGTATTGTTCTGGCGGTGCATATCCAGCGGAAAGCATCCCTGTTTGAGTTTGAGTTACTCCCAGGGTAAACTCGCGGGCAATGCCAAAGTCGATTAAAATAACCGAGTCTGTTCCTTCTCGCCGGATGATATTGTGGGGTTTAACATCGCGGTGCATCAACCCATTTTGGTGCACCGTACTCAGCGCTGCGCCGATTTGACGTATGTAGTGAATTGCTTGTGCTTCCGGTAACGGCTGACCTGGTTTTACTAATTCTGCCAGAGACGGCCCTGGGATATAATCCATTACGATAAACGGCTGTCCGTCTTCTTGGAAAAAGTCGAGGATTCGGACAATATGGGGATGCTGGCATTTGGCTAGTCGCTGCGCTTCGCCGATAAATTGCTGTTGAAAATAGCCGTAATTTTCTTGCTGGCGCAGGTTTTGTTGTAGGGTTTTGATCGCGACGGTTTGACCTAGAAAGGCGTGGGTGGCTTTGTAGGTAATGCCAAAACCTCCTTGTCCGATAACGGTGTCTAGGATATACTTGCCGTTTTGAAGAACTTTGCCAGCCGTTAGTTGCATAATTGATTCCGGTGCTGCAATGGGAGACAACGCCAGCTTTCTATGATATAGCAATCTTGTTTGAGATGTGAAAAATATTTTTAATGCTAATTGCTAATTGCTAATTGCCAGCTTGCTAATTTATTATTTTTTTCCATTAGCCATTAGCCATCAGCTATTAGCAAGTTACGTTTGGGTCAATTCGATGATTTTGTCAAACTCGAATTCGTGGGTAAAATCGGCTATGGCTTTGGTTAATGCAACGTATTCTGGAGGTATTTGTGCCAAAAGTTCAAAAATTCTACTTTCGTCGCATATGTAAGCAGTTTTATGCAGGTTTTTAATCCACTCTACAGGCATTTGATTTAAGTATTTTTTGATTTCAAGTATTGGCAGCTTTGAGTCGGGGTCTTGCTGGTTTTCTTCTGGTTGTTGATTATCGGATTCATAAATATAAGCGATTTCTAAGTATTCCCCGATTTTTGACAAAACCAGCTCTTGTTTTAATGGCTTGCTAATATAATCATCGCACCCCGCCGCTAAAATCAGATTTTTATCTAAATCGAAAGCATTGGCAGTTAGGGCAATAATTATGGTTGGGGAATGAGGTTCCCAGGCACTGCCTGGTAACGAGGGTAAATGAGGTTCCCAGGCAGAGTTAGGGAACGAGGGTAATACTTTCTCCGCGTCGCCGCGTCGCCGCGTCTCCCCCTCCTTAAATAGTTCGTTTTCTGTAGCTCTAATTTGTTGGGTTGCTTCTATTCCATTCATGACTGGCATTCGTATATCCATGCAGATTAGATGAGGTTTCCAAGTTGACCAAATTGAGATTGCTTCACTACCGTTAGCAGCTTGCTTTACCTGAAAGCCAATTGCACCAAGTAGGGTGACCAATAATAAACGGCTTTCTGGATGATCGTCCACGATTAAGATGCGATATTCTGGTTGGTTGGGTGCTAAACCAATGATTTGACGCGGGGTTTGGATGGGATTTTTGTCAATTGTTTCTGCTGGGGTTACTTGGATATCAAAAGTAAATAAGCTTCCTTTGTTTGGTTGACTATTAACTCTGATATTTCCTCCCATCATTTGCACGAATTTTCGGCTAATTGCTAAACCCAATCCTGTGCCTTGGATTGTTTTTTTTCCGGCTTCGCTTTGGGTAAAAGGGTCAAATATGCGGTCGATTTCTTCAGGATTTATCCCAAAACCAGTGTCTTGGATTTCAAAGATTAATTGGTGATTGCTAATTGGTAATTGGGAATTGGTAATTTTTTCTTCTGTCCCCTGGGTAACTCTTATTGTTACTTCACCTTTTTCGGTGAATTTGATGGCATTTCCTATAATATTAATTAAAACTTGACGCAATTTTCCTTCGTCGGTTTGGATGTATTGGGGTAGGTCGGGTGCCTGGTGAAAATTTAGCTGCAAACCTTTGGATTCGGCTTTTAATTTAAACAGTTCTTCCAGGGTGCTGAGGAAGTTAATTAAGTCGAAGCTGGTGGGATTGAAGCTGGTGCGTCCGGCTTCGATTTTGGACATTTCTAGAATGTCGTTGATTAATGCTAGTAAGTGGTCGCCTGCATTGTTGATAATTTTGACTTTTTCTTGTTGTTGCGGGGAAAGAGTGCGATCGCGCGCCATCATCTGCGTAAATCCTAATATGGCGTTGAGTGGCGTCCTCAGTTCGTGGCTCATGTTTGCTAAAAATGTGCTTTTTGCTACGTTGGCAGCTTCGGCGGCTTCTTTGGCTTTTTGTAGTTCGATTTCGGTTTGCTTGTGTTCGATTAGTTCTTGCTGTAATTGTTGGTAAAGGTTGGCTTGTTGAATGGCGATCGCTAGCTGATCCGCCACTGCACGCGCTAATTCTATCTGGTCTTGATACCAAATTGTATTGGCTTGAGAGTGAAGCAAATTGAGAGATCCCCAAAGTGACTCGCCAACTGTCAAGGGTATGATTAACCAAGAACCCGGACAGATTTGGGCAAGTTCTCTATTTAGTTCATCTTCGAGGGTTTTGGCATCGGAAACTTGGAATATTTCGAGTTTTTTCAGCTTAGCAGTAACGGGGTTTTCTGTATCTGGAATTTCTAACCCTGTCTTGTCTGGCATTTCTGGGTTTTGTCGATATCCGGCAACAACTCGCCAAATTTGCTGTTCTGGAAAATACTGGGTGATATACGATTCTTCTGCGGATAAAAGTTGGGCAAATTCACTGGTGGCAGTTTGAAAAATTACGTTCAAATCCAGCGAGTTGCGAATCCCCTGTATGACTCGATTGAGTAGTTCTTTTTGTTGCGCTTGTCTTTGCAGTTGGATTTCGGCAATTTTGCGATCGCTGATGTTTTTCATGAAGCAATAATGTCCGATTAATTGCTTTTTATCTTCGTAAGCAGCAACCATCACTACTTGCTTGTAAAACATCGAGCCATCTTGGCGAATTCCCCTAGCTTCAGCTTCACCTTTGCCAGTGCTAAGCATTTCTTGATAGGCGGCGATCGCAGTTTCTAAATCATCTGGATGAACGGTTGGATACCATGACATTCCTATCATTTCTGCGGGGGTATAGCCGAGGGTATTGGCATAAGCTTGGTTGACTGTGATGTAGCGTCCTTGGGTGTCCAAGCGCGAAATTCCTTCTACTGCATGGAGCATGGCAGTATTGATTTTTGCGAGTTCAGATTCTGCCTGTTTTCTAGCGCTGATATCGACTTCAATGCAGGTTACCAACCAGCAGTCAAGGGATTCATTGCGATTAGAGGTTAGCGTATCCGCAACCCAGATCCACTTACCATCGCGACGTTGGTAGCGAAATTCAATCGTTACCGTTTTATGGGCGAAAATGTTCTCGAAGGCTGGTAGGATGACATTCTGGAAGTCTTCTGGATGAATGCGATCGCTCCAGAGTGTCTTGTTTGCTACCATTTCTTCGGGGGTATAGCCGAACAGTTGTAAAGTTCCAGCAGAGTAGAATTCGTATTCCCAATTTCGGTTAGCATAAACGCGGAAATGCGCGATCGCAGCCCCAGCGGTGTTAAGTACGCCGCGCAGTTTCTGTTCTGAAGCAGCTAAAGCGGTTTCGGCACGTTTGCGATCGCTTATATCGCTATCAACTGCAATGACTCGAAAGCAACGATTTGCTTCATCGTAGCGAGACGAAAGATCCGTGGAAATCCAACGGAGAGTGCCATCCTTGTGCAGGAAGCGATACTCGATGCGGGTTGGTTGTTCGGCAAAAATAAACTGTCGCGCTGGGATAACGATTGATTGCTGGTCTTCTGGTGGAATCCGCGACCACCAAATTCCTGTCATCATTTCTTCAGGTGTAAAGCCAAAGATGGCTTCACAACCTACAGAGTAGTAGTCGTACTGCCAAGTTTCATCGCCAAATACCCGAAAACTAACAATCGAGGCGATCGCTCTGTTTAAAATATCTTTGAGTTTAGTTTCAGACGTTTGTAAGGCGAGTTCTAGATGCTGGCGATCGCTTATATCGCGAGTAACTGACAAAACAGCAGCGATCTCGCCGTTAGGGTTGCGCAAGGGAACTGCATGGGTTTCCAACCAGCGACGAGTGCCTTTCAAACCAACGATTTCAAACTCCAGTATCCCCGATTCTCCTTGGAAAACTCGCTCTGTCAGCGCCTGGAATTCTTGACGATAATCCGATACCACAACGGGATAGATTGACTTACCTTGCACCTGCGCCAGGGACTCCACCTCAATCATTGCTAATCCGGCGGGGTTCATGTCCAGTAATGTGCCGTCGCGCGCCACCAATTTGACGCACTCTGGTTCTGATTCAATAATGGTGCGAAGAAGACTTTCGCTTTGTGCTAGTTTTTCTTGCGCCTGTTTGCGATCGCTAATATCCCGCACCAAGAAGCACAAGCTTTGCAGCTTCCCCTGATTATCCCGCATCGCCACGCCGGTCAATTGGGCCGGAAAGTCGATTTTTCTGGCGGGGTGAAACATCCACAATTCTTCTCCCCGGATCTGCTCTTGCTGCTGCAACTGAGTTAAAATCTGACGAAATTTCCGGCGCTGTTGGGGATGCACGAAAACGGCGAGGGGTTTACCGAGTAAGTAAGATTGTTGCGTATTCAACAACGGCGCTGCGGCTGGGTTGGCTTGTTGGATAATTCCAGCAGCATCGGTAAGCAGGTATCCATCTGAGGCAGCATTGAATAAATTCTGGTAAAGCTGGCGATCTGCTTCTACAGCGTCGCAAGCAGCCATTAATTGCCGATTTTGTGCCTCTAGTTCTTCTGCCACTACTTGCAGTTCTTCCAAAGAGTTGGAAAGTTCTGCGATCGCCTCTTGTAGCAGTTCCCCAGAATTCTCCCCTTTCCCATCTGCGCGCTGCAATAGGGTTTCCAGTCGCTGCTGCGCTGCTGCGATCGCGCATTTTAAACTATCTTGTGTCATATCCAGGATACCTTGGTCAATTTTTGCCCACTCTTGCAGTATTTCCAGCCGTTAAGGACACAGGACTTACGCTCATATTCCCGGTTTCTCCGAAAAAAAAATTGTTGGGAAAGGAAACCAGAGATCAACAAAGAAACCGGGTTTCTGGCCTCCTTTGAGCGTAAGTCCTGGGACATTCAAAGCTCTTAGGCTTTTTAGGCATAATATCTGGAAGCGGGGGACTTCAGCGGGAAAAAAGACTATGTGTAATACATTACCTAAAAACTTAGTATATTTTTTTAGTTTTAACATGATTTGACAAAAAGTCTACCACTACACCTGTAAAGGTTAGTGGTGGGGTGAATTATCAGCAAAAAACTGGTACGGGATGCTTTAGGCTGTAGGGTGTGGAGACAACAGAGGTGCAATGCGTTTAATTCTTTACAGTAAACCGGGTTGCCATTTATGCGAAGGATTGCAAGAAAAGCTGGAACAGATAAAAAACCTAAACTTTGAACTAGAAGTGCGAGATATTACCACCCGCGATGACTGGTTCAATGCATATCAATACGAAATTCCGGTTTTGTTGCGAGTGGCGTCCCAAGGGGAAGAGGTAGAACAACCGATTCCTCGCCCTTCCCCTCGCGCTACAGTGCAGCAGTTGGAGCAAATGTTGCAGAAATATCTCCGAAGTTAGTAAGGGCACGGCAAGAGAGATATTTTGGTGATGGGAGCGATCTTAATCCTGCCGTGCCCCAACAATACAACGATTGCTGTAAGGGCACGGCAATAGAGATATTTTGGTGATGGGAGCGATCTTAATCCTGCCGTGCCCCAAC
>NZ_BLAY01000201.1 GCF_020521235.1 Microseira wollei NIES-4236
AGCCGCTGGTGAATCTGCTCCCGTTGCTTTAACCGCTCCGGTTATCAATGGTTAAGATCTAGGTTGCTAGAACTTTAACGAAAAGCGCTCTCCTTTAGGGGGGCGCTTTTTGTTTTTGGGGTTTTTTGATCTGAGAAACCGGCGAGATCTAGCTCTAAGTCAAAGATTTGGCATAGAAACAAAGGTGGATGGCTGGGATCTCTGGTTCCTTGGCACAAGATTTGAGATAGAAACCGGGCTTCTGGCGGCAATCTCTGGTTTACAGCGGTTTTCAATTCTGTTGACCACGCGGTAGGGGCACGGCATAGATAATATTTATTGCTCACCACAAGCTTTTGATGCCGTGCCCCTACCAGGGGTTTGTATTCCACCAAGTTGCAAACGGTTATAAAAGCGACGATTTTTCAGAGAAACTTTGGTGGATTTGCGTCAGTCGTGCGATCGCACCCGTTCTTCGTAGGCGCACCCATCGCCGTCACCCTGAAGGGTGCGGCTATACAAACCAAGACCGCCTTCGCGGTCTGCAATAATGTGTTACTATTTTTCTCTTAGAGGATTTGACTGGGATTGAATGTATTGTTTGAATATAGGATTGAGGTGAAAGTGCGTGAGCGCTCCTACTTGCACTTTTTCCACTAAGCTGCGTCGCGCTAATGATTGGATGGCTTGCCAGAATTCGGATTTGGATAATTCGCTATTTGCTGGTTGTTGGGAAATGTCAAAAGCTTTATCAAGACTAGCTAACCAATAGCTTACCTGTTTTTCTGATTCGGATAAACGCTCTAAGTGAGATTCTAAAAGTGGTTCTATGTCACCTAAAAATATTTCATTTGGCTCTGCTAAAAACAGGGAAACGCTACCGTTAAACAATTCCTGTATGGTTGCAGCTATGATATTTAACCAGGAAGGATGACCTTGATAAAGGGTAATTAATTCTGACCATTTATCTTCATCTGTTAATCCTTTTTCTTTCAATATCTCTTCGCCTTGTTCTTCTAACCCTTTTAAGTGTAACGTTCGTGCGGGTCGGTTTTCTCCTTCTAAACTGGTAATTTCTCTGGGTTTTTCCCAACTGAGTCGGATTAAACAACTCTGGTGAGATGATGTGGCGACTTGTTTAAAAAATTTACCGTAATCTTCATATCCTGCTAAATATTGACCTGCTAATTGACCGATTTTAAAAATATTCTGCACGTCATCAAGGATTACTAAACAGCGATAGGCGCGAAAATAATCGATGACTGTGGGTAATGGCGTTTGTTGGAATTGGGAAAAAAATTGCTTGAGTTCGGGAAGCAGCGTCGAGAGTGTGGGAGTGTCACCCAGACTTCGCCAAATAATGTAATCGAATTCGGTTTGAATTTGTGAGATCAGTTTGAGTGCGATCGCGCTAGTCCCGATTTCACTTAATCCGTATATGGTTATCAAGCGCGCGCGTGCTTGTAAAATCCATTCTTTAAGCGTGGATAGTTCTGATGTGCGATCGTAAAAGCTAAGTAGTTCAGGGGCTTCTGTTAAATCTATTATGGGCGAGGGATTTTGGTTTTGGGGAGAGTCAGATCGCTGCTGAACATCTTCTGCATATTGCCCTTTTTCTCCACAAATATTGATATTACTTCTATTAATTTTACTATTAACAATCTGTGAAGAGTTACCAAAATTGTAAATACTGGATACTGCTTTGCTTTCTAAAATAGAGCGAACATTAGTTTTTTTTACATCTTCCCCTAGAAGCTCTGAGAGAAGTTTATATAATTTTCTAGCAACTTGTTTAATATGATCTTCACTTCGATTGCACTTTTTAGCTATTTCAACATATTTCTCACCTTGCCAAACTTCCTCTAATATACATCTTTGCAACGAATCAAGATGTTTTCCCGTCTTAACAAATACTTGTTCGTCAGTCCATTTTAATACTTCTTCTATTTCCATAGGTGAAAGTACGGTTATTTTTGGCAAATACTACTATATCACACTTTTTAACACTTAACTTAGTATTTCACACTTTTTAACCCTCTATTATCAGTAAAAATTTTTACTATTGTACGCTAAATAACACTTTTATAAAGAGCAAAAAGAGAAAATCGCATGGCATAATAAAGTATAGATACAGCCTATGTAGTATAAAATTCTACCTGATTAAAGATTCCAGATAAAATATGTCATGGTTTATTAACTGGTTTGACTGGTTTGCCAAAAATACCTCTGAGGGGGAACATAAAATCACGGCTGAGGATGTGGCGCGGATAGTTAGGGAGTTCAATAAATGCTTGCCGCGCATTCACGGCATACCTGAAGTATTAGAAGAGATAACTTTTGAAGAAGCTATAAGTTATTTCCAGAGCGATCGACCGGGAAATGCTAACGTAAAAAAAGGAGCTATTATTTGCCAAGATCATCCAGAAGGTCAATTTTTAGCACAGGTGTTTTTAGACAGACAAAATAACCTTATTTGTCGTCCTAATGGAATACCTTATGGTTGTCAGATGGTTGCCAAAAAACTGGACAAAAAATTAAGTGACATCTTGGAGGATCGAGAATTAATTGCTTTTGAGTTGAAACCTCGAAAATCTGGTGGATATGAGTTTCCGTTTCCTCAAGATATTGTATTAGAGTTTGGTGAATGGGTGCGTAACGTTGTACAAATACCACAAGTTATACCAATAATAACCTATGAAGAAACTATTAAATACTTTATCACCGATCGTCCTAAAGATACAAGGATACGGAAGGGGGCTATTCTACGTCAACCTCATCCCCAAGGCTATCACTTAGCACAAGTATTTCTGGATAAAAATAATCAAATAGTTCTTAGTCCAAATGGTGTCCCCTATGGTCGTCAGTTAGTGGCAAGAGAATTGGACGAGGAACTGTTGGACATTTTTGGAAATAAAAAACTAATAATTGTGGAGTAAACAGAAAAATATGGAGCCATTAACACTATTACTTTGGGCTGCGGTATGGGCAGGTGTTTCTGCTGGTATTTATGTAACTGTCTATTTTGCAAACTTAACATTTGAGATAATAATTGGGTGGTTTAAAAAATTTGCATATTTGCTGGTTGAAAACGATCGGCGAGCTATGGAAAACAGAGAGTATGTTGCTTTTACTCTCAAAACAGCAATGCAAAATAACGATTACAACGTAGTTCAGGGGATATTCGATAACAAAAATCAAAAAGTTCATGATGCAAGAATCATTAAAGCTAGTTCTGTTGATATGACAATTAAGCAGGCTCATAGTTATGGACTAAAGGAAGTTGCATTCTGGCAATAGTTTCACAAAGATTAATTATATAAATCTAAATAATATTTAGGAGGATATGAATCAACCTCGTTCTATTTGGGTAGATGGTATTCCCTCTCAAGTACCAGAAGTTGCAGCACGTCTTTGTCAAAATAGGCTTTTGAATGCAGTCAATAAGCTACTGGATGAAACGGGTATTGAGAAAATCCAGATTACTATCGGCACTGCATCAGAAATTGACAAAAATAGTGAAAATTTACCTGCTAATACCAGTGACACCGATCGGAAAAAATCTGACTACGATCTGTCACCGGAAGAACGCGCTCAGAAGTATAAAGCAGGACTACCTTTATTTACTTTTGAGCAGTTAGTCATCTCTCAAGAAGTAGAGGATGAATTACTTTTAGCCGTTGACTTAATTGAGCTAGAAGCTAAAGTTTTCGATGAGTGGGGTTTGAGAGAAATAGAGCCTTTTCCTCGAACTGCTCTAAATTTTCATGGTAAACCTGGAACAGGAAAAACATTAGCAGCACACGCCATAGCCTCGAAAATTAATCGCCCAATTTTAGTTGCTAGTTATGCCCAAATAGAAAGTATGTATCACGGCGAAGGGCCAAAAAATGTCGAGGCAATTTTTTTAGCCGCAGAGCGAGATAGAGCTTTATTATTTATCGATGAAGCTGACTCACTCCTGTCAAAAAGACTCACAAATGTTAACCAAGGTTCAGAGCAAGCTATAAATTCCATGCGAAGTCAGCTACTAATTTGTTTAGAGCGATTTCGTGGTGTTGTAATTTTTTCTACTAATTTAGTTGAAAATTATGACAAAGCCTTTGAAACACGGGTACGTCATGTAAAATTTCCCATGCCCGATGAAAAATGTCGCCAGCAAATTTGGCGGAAACATCTCCCTCAAAAGATGCCAGGGGTCAAAAATCTATCAGTAGAGGAACTTGCAAAAGTAGATGACGTTTGCGGTCGTGACATCAAAAATGCTGTTATTGATGCAGCTATGAGAGTTGCACGTCAAAGAAAAGAGCAGATTGAACTTAGTGATTTACTTAAGTCAATAGAACAGATTAAAACAGCCCGCATTAATGTTACACCTGCATCAGAAAAACTTACCCCAGAGGAAACTGAAGCCGTCCGACAAAAAGTGCAAGCAGCTTTAAACCAGCGAAAAGAATAGGCAAGTTATGAGCGACAACAGAGATTTAGAAAAGAAAATTCTGAAAGCTCTGCAAAAACATCAAGCTGCCAAGCTTCACAAAGCCAGGTTAATTTTTTCAATAATTGCTGGTTTATTTGTGACAATAATATTAAGCAAATGTCAATTTTATTCTCCTCCTAATCAGCAGAATACCAAACAAGATAATACTTTCAATTTCCCTATGAGCTTTTGCGGAGATAGGAGTGTAGGTGGTACAGGAACTTGGTATCCTGTTTATGTAGATTATAGCGAATCTAATCTCAGAGAAATTCGCCAGCTTTATTGTTGTGATGCTGCTTACGAAGGATCGGTAAATAAAATTTTAGTTGCTTCATTTTATAATCGTTCTAAAGCAGAACAATTTGTAGCAATGCTTAAAACTAAAAAATTCGGCAGTGCTTACATTGGTTCTGGGATAAAAATAACTACTTCTGGAACTCCCAGCCAAAATAACTGTAAATAGTTATAGAATAAAATATTTATTCAGCGCATACCCACTAGAATAAAATTCCTCAAATTAACCAAAATGATTGCTGAATTAGACCGAGTTGCTTTAACCACCGACTTACCCGAATATAGTTTAAGAACGGGCGATATTGGCACTGTGGTGTTAGTACATCAGGAAGGTTTGGGATATGAAGTAGAATTTATGACACTCACAGGTCAAACTGTTGCAATTATTTCCTTATTCAGTTCTCAAGTGCGCCCCATCGGTGACAGAAAAATTGCCCAAGCACGGGTTCTCACATAATAATTAATTTGTTTTTGCAAGGGTGAGACGCGAACAAGAAACCGGGTTTTTTGGAAAAACCCGGTTTCTGTGGGAAAGTTATAGCTAAAATAAAAGCACTCTCCTTGTGGAGAGGTTTTTTACTTGGCAATTTTTAGAAGGGGGCGCAAATTCATGATCCAAACAAAAAAACAACTCACTCTGGAAGAATTTCTCGCCCTACCAGAAGGCGATGTGACTTACGAATTGGTGGATGGTGAGGTAATACCAAAAATGTCACCCAAACTTTTTCATTCAAGACTGACAAAGGCACTGCTGAGACTGTTGGAACAGTGGGGTGGGGATAAGGGTGAAGTCGGGATAGAATGGGCTGTTGTACTGACCAGACGAGAAAAAAGCTGGGTGCCTACACCAGAACTTTTATACATTTCTCATCAGCGGTTAGCACCTGATTGGATGGAAAATGAAGCTTGTCCGGTGCCGCCAGAATTAGTTATCGAAATTATTTCACCAGGAAAAACTTTTGGGGAATTAGCTGCTAAGGCAAGAGATTATTTGGATGCGGGAGTGTTGCGAGTTTGGGTGGTGGATAGTCAAGCGAGAAGCATTACAGTTTTTTATCCAGATGCGCCGCCGCCGACTTATATGGGAGATACTCTGTTAGTTGATTCTCTGTTTGAGGGTTTGGAAATTACGGCACAGCAGGTTTTTCAATTAGCAAGAATACCAGGTTGAAGCAACTGGGTTTTTCCAATAATACCTTCGCCAATTTTCTGCAACGCCCCCACGCTAAAGCATGGGGCTACACAAACAAAGCCCGCCAAAGCGGGCTAAAATTTTTACAGCCCGCTTTGGCGGGCTTTGTTCGTATAGCGACACCCTTAAGGGTGTCGCATTTTGGCGAAGTTATTATTCAAAAAACCCGGTTTCTGTGCCTTGCGTCAGCGAATCGCTCTCTATTATCTTAAGCCCCGCCGCTCTAAAACCCACTCTGCCCGTTTCCAGCGGTGCGCCAGCAAACCCAGGTTCTTTTGACCAAACCTCCTGGTCAAGAGCGATCGCTGTTAAAATTTAAACTCAAGCCTTTCTTTTCAGTATTATGGGCAACACTTTTGGGCATCTATTTCGCATCACCACATTCGGCGAGTCCCACGGCGGCGGCGTGGGAGTCGTAATTGATGGTTGCCCACCTAGATTGGAAATTTCAGCCGAGGAAATTCAGGTAGAATTAGACCGCCGCCGCCCCGGACAAAGCAAGATTACCACGCCGCGCAAAGAAGCCGATATTTGCGAAATCCTCTCCGGTACTTTTGAAGGTAAAACCTTGGGGACGCCAATCGCAATTTTAGTGCGAAACTCTGATACCCGCCCCCAAGATTACGACGAAATGGCGCAAAAATATCGCCCCTCCCACGCCGATGCTACCTACGACGCAAAATATGGCATCCGCAATTGGCAAGGTGGCGGCAGATCTTCGGCACGGGAGACAATAGGCAGAGTCGCAGCGGGTGCGATCGCTAAAAAAATTCTCTCTCAATTCGCCAATGTAGAAATTGTCGGCTACGTTAAACGCATCAAAGATTTAGAAGGTATTGTCGATCCCAACACCGTTACCTTAGAACAAGTCGAAAGCAATATTGTCCGCTGTCCGGATTCAGAATCTGCGGAAAGGATGATAGAACTAATAGACCAGGTGCGGCGACAAGGTGACTCTATAGGCGGTGTTGTGGAATGCGTAGCAAGAAATGTACCCAAAGGTTTGGGTTCTCCTGTCTTCGATAAACTAGAAGCAGACTTGGCGAAGGGTGTAATGTCTTTACCGGCAAGTAAGGGGTTTGAAATCGGCTCCGGTTTTGCCGGTACTCTACTGACTGGCAGCGAACATAACGATGAATTTTATACCGATGAGTTCAGTAATATCCGCACGATAACTAACAGATCGGGCGGAATCCAGGGTGGCATTACCAACGGCGAGAACATTATTATACGTGTGGCATTTAAACCAACTGCTACGATTCGCAAAGAGCAGCAAACCGTCACTCGTGAGGGTGAAGCAACAACACTCGCAGCTAAAGGACGCCACGACCCTTGCGTATTGCCGAGAGCAGTGCCTATGGTAGAGGCAATGGTTGCTTTAGTGCTATGCGATCATCTGTTGCGGCATCAGGGTCAATGTGGCACTTTAAAGTTCTAAGTTAGAAATGATAACTAACCCTTCTTCCGAATTTGCAATCCAGTTTTGGGGTGTGCGAGGTAGTATACCCACCCCTGGCAATGAAACCGCACGCTACGGTGGCAATACTTCCTGTATAGAAATGCGAGTGGCTGGAAAACGCCTGATATTTGATGGTGGTAGCGGTTTACACGTACTGGGGAGAAGTTTGCTGAAGCAGATGCCCCTGGAAGCTTACATGTTTTTTACCCACTACCACTGGGATCACATTCAAGGAGTGCCTTTTTTTACCCCAGCCTTTGTCCGGGGTAATTGCTTCCACATCTATGGCAGAGTACCCGATTGTCAGGTATCGATGAAACAGCATTTCATGGAACGGGTGCTGCACCCAAACTCCCCAGTGCCGCTGGATGGAAAGCTGGAAGCAGACTTGAAGTTTTACGAAATCCAAGCGGGGGATGTGGTAAAACTCGACGATATCACCCTGGAAACAGGACCGCTGAATCACCCGAATGGCGCGCTGGGATATCGAGTGACGTGGCAGGGACATTCGGTATTTTACTGCACGGATACGGAACATCCAAGCGATCGTATGGATGAAAACGTGTTGCACCTAGCCCAGGAGGCCGATGTTTTCATCTACGATGCCATGTACACCGACGAGGAATATTACCACCCTAAAATTCCAAAAATGGGTTGGGGACATTCAACTTGGCAGACAGGGGCAAAAATCGCAATGGCAGCGGGTGTAAAGCGATATGTGGTATTTCACCACGAACCAACTCACAACGATGATTTTCTCGATAAAGTGGCGGAAGAAGTCAAAGCAATGTGTCCCAATGGATTGATGGCGCGGGAAGGATTAATTGTGGATGTAATGCAGCACGATGCTTTGATTCAACACCAAAGAACTGAGAAATTATGACAATAACCCAGACAAAAGCATCGCTGCCTTTACCCCCTGGCAAATTTGGTCTTCCAATTATTGGCGAAACGATCGGGTTTTTGCGCGATGCAGATTTTATTGAAAAGCGGGTCAAGAAATACGGATCCCTATTTAAAACCTCGATTTTTGGGCGTCGAACAATTATCTTGGTCGGCGCGGAGGCAAATCGATTTATTCTTACCAATGATAAGTATTTTGCGATCGCTTGGCCCCAAAGCACTAAAATTTTGCTAGGGTCGCTATCGTTAGCCGTGCAGGAAGGCAGCCAACACCAATCTCGACGCAAGCTACTATCTTACGCTTTTCAACCCAAGGCACTGGCGGGTTATTTACCTTCTATGGAACGCATTACGCTGGAATATTTGCAAAAGTGGGAAAAACTCGGCAAGTTAACTTGGTATCCCCAGCTGCGAGATTATACTTTTGATGTTGCCAGCAGTTTGCTAATAACCCAAGTTGCTAGTTATAACTATTATGGGTTGCTCGCATTGCTAATCGCTAATTGCTAATTGCTCATGGGAATATTTTTCGGTTATAGCATTAGCCATTAGCGATTAGCCATTAGCTATTAGCAGCCCTAAAAAGATAACTAGCAACTTACGTTAGTAGGTGAAGATTCCAGTTCCGAAACTAACATCAGCCAGTTGTTTAAAGATTGGTGCGATGGTCTGTTTACGATTGCCATTCCCTTACCTTGGACTAAGTTTGGTCGGGCACTATATTGCCGAAAAGAAATTCTAGACCATATAGAAAAAATTGTACTGCGTCGCCAAGCCGAACAAAACCCAGGACAAGATGCCTTGGGACTATTATTGCAAGCTTGCGACGATGAAGGTAACGGCTTGAGTTTGGCTGAATTAAAAGACCAAGTGTTGCTGCTATTATTTGCCGGACACGAAACTCTTACCTCTGCTTTGGGTACGCTGTGTTTGTGCCTCGCACAGCATCCAGAGGTTTTGGCACTAGCAAGAGCAGAAGTTTTGCAAGTTGCTCCCGATGGCTGCTTGACAGCGGAAAATCTCAGACAGATGACTTATCTGGAAATGGTGTTGAAAGAAGTGCTGCGACTGGTTCCTCCCGTAGGTGGTGGCTTTCGTAAGGTAGTCAAAACTTGTGAATTTAACGGTTATTCCATTCCTGAAGGTTGGGTGGCGCTGTATCAAATTGCCGAGACTCATGAAGATAGTTCTATCTATTCTCAGCCAGAACAATTCGATCCGGAACGGTTTTCGCCAGAACGATCTGAAGATAAACAAAAGCCTTTTGGCTATCTTCCCTTTGGCGGCGGAATGCGCGAGTGTTTGGGCAAAGCTTTCGCCCAGTTGGTGATGAAAGTATTCGCCGCACAGTTGGTTCGCAACTATACATGGGAATTGTTGCCCAACCAAAGTTTGGAATTGATTCGAGTACCGACACCCCATCCACGGGATGGTTTACAGGTAAAATTTCAGCGATTTTAGTTATTATTAACGCAAGTTGCTAATTGCTAATCGCTAATTGCTAATTGCTAATTGCTAATATAGAATTTTTACTAACTTTAGCCATTAGCCATTAGCCATTAGCGATTAGCTGCTATGCATGATATAACTAGCAACTTGCGTTAATTAATCAATAACCCGATGAAAAACCGTCGCTGGATTTGGTTCTTTTCCTTAATCTGCTGTTCCCTGCTTGCCTTCACCAGTTGCAGCAGTTCGCTTGATGCGATCGCCAATCTCAAAGCTGGTGCGGGTAAGCAATTTATCGTCTTGGGCGATAGCATTGCCGAAGGATATGGACTAGCACAAACAGAAGCTTTCCCCAGCGTCCTCAGTCGTCAATTGGGCGTGCCAATTTTAAATAAAGGCGTCAGCGGCGATACAACAGCAATGGGACTCGCTCGCTTGCAAAAAGATGTACTGGCAGAAGAACCTTGGTTAGTTATTGTTGAATTGGGTGGCAACGATTTTCTGCGAATAATTCCCATTGCCGAAACAGAACAAAACCTGCGACAAATTATTACTTCAATTCAAGACAAAAAAGCGATTGTCGTGCTTTTGGGAATCAACGGCGGCGCTTTTAGAGGTAATTACTACGAACTTTATCAGCGCCTTGCCAAAGATACAAAATCTTATCTGATTCCTGAAATATTCAAAGGCATTTTAGATGATACACGCTATCGACAAGATGATGTAATTCATCCCAACGCAGCAGGTCAACAACTTTTGGCAGATAGAATTGCTAAAGAATTACAACCTTTATTAGCAAAAGCAACTTGGCCTCCTGCTTTGTTGAAATACAAGAAATAGCCTGGACGCGCAACGCCAAAGTCAGCGCTAAGCCGTTGTCACGGTTCATTAGACAGGGCAAAAGACCCTTTTCCATCAATTTGTGGGCAGGCACCGACGCCTACCCCACAAGAAAAAAAACCTCTTGTGGGATGGGCATCCTGCCCGTCCCAATCACTTCTGCAAGCAGTCTATTGTCAAGGCGAGACTGGACGGATGTATAGCGGAACACTTCGTTGTTTGATAAATTCGTTGATAATTTATTTAACGCAAGTTGCTAGTTATAAACAAGGGCTTTGCTGGCTAATTGCTAATTGCTAATATAGGATTTTTACTGACATTAGCCATTAGCTATTAGCCATTAGCCATTAGCCATTAGCCATTAGCTCCTATCCATGAGATAACTAGCAACTTGAGTTATTTATAAAAATTGCTGGAAAAACATTAAGCAATAATAAATTCTGACTGGCGTTGCATCAAAGCAACGGTTTCAACAGTTAACAATTGCTTAACCTGATGCTGCGCTCCTAGCCACAGATTGCGGAGTCCAATATGCAAAAGCTGGTTGTTTTCAAGATTGATCAGGGCAGTTTTGAGCAGGGCCCTCCCGTGACGCTTCAGATTGGTGAAGAGGGAAAACCCCCAGTCGTGGAGGTTCGCGGTCGTGTCCCCCCAGACGCAAAGATTCCTGACCTGTATTATGAATGGCAGTCGAAATATAAAGGCGACAGGAAGATTACTTTTGCCCCAAGTCAAACGAACAATTACTCCCGTGAAGAAGAGTGCAAAAATGCGGCGTCTGCGTTAGAGAAGTGTCTGCAAGAATGGTTCGACCAGTCTCCCATGCAAAAGTTGCTGAATGCGGTGCTAAAGGAAGTGAAGAAGGAAGATGAAGCGCGGATTGTTCTTCAGACCCAGAACGTACAACTGCAAAAGCTCCCTTGGCACTTGTGGGATTTACTAGAAAGCCTTCCCAAGGCTGAAATTGTCTTGGGTAGCAAGTATGCCCCAGCACCGTCGAGGCCGCTTAGCAATCCGGTAAAAATATTGGCAATTTTGGGCGATGCAAAGGGGATTAATGTTGAGGAAGACAAAAAGGCG
The DNA here is from genome assembly GCF_020521235.1 of Microseira wollei NIES-4236. Taxonomy (GTDB): domain Bacteria; phylum Cyanobacteriota; class Cyanobacteriia; order Cyanobacteriales; family Aerosakkonemataceae; genus Microseira; species Microseira wollei. The sequence continues at coordinate 11,674 of NZ_BLAY01000201.1, forward strand.
CTGAGTCAGATACGGGGAGCAAGCGTCACTCTGCTGAACCAGCCTAAACGACAAGAACTTAACGAACATCTGTGGAACAAACCATGGGATATTTTGTTTTTTGCTGGTCACAGTTCCAGCTATCTGGAAAATTCTGGTAATACGCTGCAAGGAGTAATTCAGATTAACGACAGGGAGAGTTTATCGCCAGACGAGTTGCGGTATGCGCTCAAGGAGGCAGTGAAAAACGGTTTGCAGCTGGCAATCTTCAACTCTTGTGATGGATTGGGATTGCTAGCAAAGATTGCAGATGTGGGAATACCGAATGCGATCGCAATGCGGGAACCCGTACCCGACAAGGTAGCCCAGGCGTTTGTGCGATATTTCCTCACCGCTTTTTCTCAAGGAAAATCCCTCCACCAAGCTGTTAGGATAGCCCGGGAAAAGTTGCAGGGTATGGAAACAGAATCTCCCTGTGCTTCTTGGCTACCCGTAATCTGCCAAAATCCCGCAGCAGGGACGCTCACCTGGCCTCAGCCTCAACGCTTACCTGTCAAAATTGGGGCGGGTTTATTGGCTACTTTGGCTGTCGCCAGCATCGCGTTCTCATTTAAGCCTACCCCCGAACAAAAAACCTTTGCTGAATTCGCAGAGCGCAACAAAATTCCGTTTGGTATCTGGCACTATGGAGGAAGTACCAGTTGGGCATCCATTCGAGGCACTGCGGACAAAAAAATTCAAGCGGAACTGCCTAAGTTTCAAATTACTTACAAGCAAGATCCAGTTGAACTACCTAGTTCTGGGAACGGCATCAAGATGTTAATTGAAGGTCGTTTGGCGTTTGCCCAGTCCTCTCGTCCTATAACTAACTACGAAGTTGTCTTGGCGAATAAAAGGGGATTCACCCTCAAGCAAATTCCTGTGGCTTATGATGCCGTAGTAGCGGTTGTTCATCCCAGCTTAAATGTAAAAGGCTTAACCGTTGAACAATTGGTGGGAATTTACAAGGGCAAGTATAGAAACTGGCGTGAACTTGGTGGCCCCGACTTAACGATTAAACCATACGCAACCCAAGGAAGTGGCCGTCCCACAATCGTCAAGGGGTATTTTTTAAACGGAGAAGATTTTGGGAATAATATTCGTTTTTTCGGTACTCCAAGTGAGGCAATTAACCAAATTGGCAACCCTAAAAAAAATGATGAACCAGGTGGAATTTATATCGCGTCTGCCAGAACATTAATTGGTCAGTGTAGCGTCAAACCGCTGGTAGTTGCTAAAGATAAAAACAGCAAATTTGTTGCTCCCTACGAGGGCAAACTTATGCCAGAGGAAGCATGTCTTAAGCAACCCAATAAAATTAATCGGGAAGCAATTAAAACTAATCAATATCCACTGGTACGACAGATTTATGTTGTAGTCAGGCAAGATGGTTCAATTGAAACTAAAGCTGGTGAAGCTTACGCTTCGCTACTCCTGACGGAGGAGGGGCAACGGCTGATTCAGGATGCTGGCTTTATGCCAATGCGCTTTATTGAGAAATAAAAATAGTTTGACTTGTCCTCAGTCAGTTAATGCCTCGAATACAGTAAGTGCCATGGCAAAAATCGTCGGGAATGTTGTAGGGACACGGCATCCGAAATCTTCTGTAAAAGCGAACATTTTATGATTGCCGTGTCCCTACGCTCCCCATTAGGTTTCTAAAATCGTCCTTTTGAATACCCATAATTAGGACTGACACGGGGACACGGGGACGCCCAGAGTTGTAATTAAGGGTTATTTGCCGGACATCATATAAGTCCTGGTCAAGGATAATCCTCCTCTGGATAGTCGGAAGTATTAAATAATTCGCTGCTGGTAGCTGCACCGACTAATATTTGCTTCGCCCTTTCCCAATACGGAGCTGCCAAATCTGCTGAGTTCTCCAGCTTCATTCCTGCGGTAAAAAAGTGTTCAAATCCGCGCTTCATTCGCCGTCCGCGCATGGTATGTTTGTCTATGGCATAGTCAGGAATTTCCAGACGCGGTAAATTTCCACTGTAATAAATTACCGTTGCATGGTCTACAATGCACGATTTTTTGGCTCAAACTAATAGCAAAATACCGTGGATTAAAAACAGCCGTTCTGGATGATGCTTTTCGTCTTTTTTCTGGCGGTGCGCTACCCACATTTGATACAATGACCATATCACTGCCGGTAGCATCGGTTCAGCTAATCCGATATCCTCCGAAACAATAATTCGCATTCGTTTCCAGACATACTCTCCATACCCGCTTTGATCTAATTCTGTTCCCCAGTACAAAGCTTCTGCTTCTATCCCCCGCCGAATTGATTTTTGAAACGCCGAAGCAACTTCCGAAAAGTTATAACCGTTCGTAGTTTTGAGCAGCATATTCCCTCGGCTATTTATTTTTAGCATGTATTGTAGCATTTGATTGGTATTTTTGTACTATTAAGCGGGCGGGAACCCAAGACAGACGAGAAACGGTAAAGCCTGATACAACTATAGGTACAGGTCTGATAAAATATAAAGCTGGCTTTGATAGCGACCCGCAACGGTTCGGATGGAAACGATCGCGGCGGGGAACTTTTGGAGTGGCTTATATTGAAAGTCTGTAGAGCTGTGTAATCTACCTGTAAAAATTCATTATGACCGATCAGATTCGCTTCTTGATGTGCGCCCCCGACCACTACGACGTGGATTACGTGATTAATCCTTGGATGGAGGGGAATATACACAAATCATCGCGCGATCGCGCGGTAGAACAGTGGCAAAAGCTACACCACGTTCTCAAAGACCATGCGCTCGTCGATTTAGTCAAACCCCAACAGGGTTGGCCCGATATGGTATTTACCGCCAACGCGGGTTTGGTGTTGGGAAAGAATGTCGTTCTCAGTCGTTTTTATCACAAAGAACGTCAGGGAGAAGAACCTTATTTTAAAGAGTGGTTCGAGTCGCAAGGCTATACAGTTTACGAACTGCCGAAAGACTTGCCATTTGAAGGCGCGGGAGACGCTTTACTCGACCGAGAAGGGCGCTGGTTGTGGGCGGGATACGGCTTTAGGTCGGAACTCGACTCGCATCCTTATCTGGCAAAGTGGTTGGATATTGAAGTGCTATCGCTGCGCTTAATTGATGAGCGTTTCTATCACTTAGATACCTGCTTCTGTCCCCTTGCTGGCGGCTATTTACTTTACTATCCACCCGCGTTCGATTCTTACTCGAATCGCTTGATTGAAATGCGGGTTCCCGCTGAAAAACGCATGGCGATTTCAGAAGCAGATGCGGTCAACTTCGCTTGCAATGCTGTCAACGTGGACAGCATTGTGGTGATGAACAAGGCGAGTGACAGTCTGAAGCAGCGTTTGGCTGATGCTGGGTTTGAGGTAATTGAAACAGCGCTGACGGAATTCCTCAAAGCAGGAGGTGCGGCTAAGTGCTTGACCCTGCGCGTTACCGAACCCGTGCGAGTCGAAGTCCACGCCAACGTGTCGGTAGAAAGTCGCACGATTCGGTTGGAAGGACACCTGCTGGATTCGGGTTTAATCAACCGCGCCCTAGACTTAATTGTGGACAATGGCGGTAGCTTCCAGGTACTCAATTTTAATCTGGGGGAACAGCGGCAAAGTACTTCGGCGGCAGATGTGAAGGTATCTGCACCTTCTCACGACATCATGGAAGAGATCGTCACCCAGTTGATCGACTTGGGTGCGGTACCGCCGCCGCAAGAAATTTGCGATGTTAATCTCGAACCTGTAACCCAAGCGGGTGTAGCACCGGATGACTTCTACGTGACGACGATTTATCCGACGGAAGTACGGGTGCATTGCGAGTGGGTGAAAGTGCAAAATCAGCGCATGGATGGCGCGATCGCTATCACCTATACTCCAGATGGCCCGGTTGCTAAATGCAAGTTGCTGCGAGATTTGGAAATCGGCGAACATGTAATCGTCGGGATAGAAGGGATTCGCACCGTCCGCAAAACCGAATCGCGGGAACAACGCAATACCCAGGAATTCACCTTTATGGGATCTGGTGTTTCCAGCGAACGCCGCGTCGAATTAGTGGTCGAACAAATTGCTTGGGAATTGCGCCAAATAAGAGATCGCGGTGGTAAAGTCGTTGTCACGGCTGGCCCTGTAGTAATTCATACCGGCGGTGCAGAACATTTATCCCGTTTGATTCGCGAAGGTTACGTGCAAGCATTGTTGGGTGGCAATGCGATCGCCGTCCACGATATCGAACAAGCGATGATGGGGACTTCCTTGGGGGTCGATATGAAACGCGGCGTCGCCGTCCGAGGCGGACATCGCCACCACTTGAAGGTAATTAATTTAATTCGCCGCTACGGTAGCATTGCGAACGCCGTAGAGCAAGGCATCATCACCAGCGGCGTCATGTACGAGTGCGTCCGCAACAACGTGCCCTTCTGCCTCGCTGGTTCGATTCGCGACGATGGTCCATTACCGGATACGGAAATGGATTTAATTAAAGCACAGCAAGGATATGCAAAACTCCTGGAAGGGGCAGAAATGATTCTGATGCTGTCTTCGATGTTGCATTCGATTGGCGTGGGGAATATGACTCCCGCTGGCGTCAAGATGGTGTGCGTGGATATTAACCCGGCGGTGGTGACAAAGTTGAGCGATCGCGGTTCAATTGAATCGGTTGGTGTCGTTACCGATGTGGGTTTATTCCTCAGTTTGTTGGTGAACCAGTTGGATAAATTGACCAGTCCGTATCATTTGACACAGACGATTTAAAGGCTTTCGGGGCACGGCAAGAGATAATTTTTGGAGAGAAATCAAAATTTATCCACGCCGTGCCCCTACTTCTGGTGTGTTCGATCCCATAAATTTCAGACTGTGGGGGCACGGCATTCTATAATCTGGGCAGAGAAATCAAAAGTTATCGACGCCGTGCCCCTACTTTCGGTGTGTTTAATCAAACAAATTTCAGACTGTGGGGGCACGGCATTCTATAATCTGGCGAGAGAAATCAAACGTTATCGACGCCGTGCCCCTACTTTCGGTG
>NZ_BLAY01000202.1 GCF_020521235.1 Microseira wollei NIES-4236
CATCGGCGGGGTGTAGGGGCACGGCATGATCAACCCTCGCTGCGTCGCCGAGAATATAAAATGCCGTGCCAGGGCGATCGGGGCGGCATCGGCGGGGTGTAGGGGCACGGCATGATCAACCCTCGCTGCGTCGCCGAGAATATAAAATGCCGTGCCAGGGCGATCGGGGCGGCATCGGCGGGGTGTAGGGGCACGGCATGATCAACCCTCGCTTGCCCGCCGAGAATATCAAATGCCGTGCCCCTACAATCAACGGTGTTGCTGTTTTTGTTTATTTCAGGGTTGACACGATGAAAAATGCTTTCCTTTCTCGCTTTACGCCTAGTTTAATGGCACCAGAAACCCTGGAGGCGATTTTTGTCCAGCGTCACAAACTGGCAGATGATTTGGTTGCGGCAATTCGTGAAAGTGCGGTGACAGAGAAGAAACATTGTAACCTGTTGGTGGGGATGCGGGGAATGGGGAAAACCCATTTAATCGCACTAATTTATCACCGCATCGCTAAGATGGATGATTTGCGGGATAAATTACTTATTGCATGGCTAAGAGAAGAGGAATGGGGCGTTAGTTCGTTTTTAGATTTGCTGCTGCGGATATTTCGAGCGCTGGAAACAGAATATCCTCAAGAATATAAAGCTAAGTTATATCAACAAGTTGAAGCACTTTATCTATCGCCGGATGAAGCGGAAGAAAAAGCAGCAGAATTGCTCAGGGAGTTTGTGGGTAAACGCACCCTCCTGCTGTTGATGGAAAATCTAGACGATTTGTTCAATGGGTTGGGTAAAAGCGGACAAAAGAAATTGCGGGACTATATTGAAAATTATTCATTTTTGACGATTCTGGCAACGGCACAATGTTTGTTTGATGCCGTCGGGGTGAAAAATTATCCGTTTTATGGATTTTTTGAGATTCATGAATTAAAGGAACTCAATTTAGATAAAGCGATAGATTTATTGGCGCATATTGCTGCATTAGAAGATGATAGGGAACTAGAAGATTTTATCCGAACGCCGACAGGACGCGATCGCATCAAAGCCATCCATTATTTGGCGGGTGGTAATCCCCGCGTTTATGTAATTTTCTCCCAGTTTCTGACTCGCAAGTCTTTAGACGAACTGGTGGAACCGTTTATGAAAATGCTGGATGATTTGACGCCTTACTATCAAGCGCGGATGTCATGGCTTTCCCAGCAGCAGCGGAAGGTGATAGAGTTTTTATCTGACCGTCGCCATGCTGTTACAGTTAAGGAAATTGCCCAACGCTGTTTTATCACTCACCAAACTGCATCTAGCCAACTCAAAGATTTGCGGGACAAAGGATATGTGAATTCTGAAAGCATTGGAAGGGAGTCTTTTTACGAACTGCGGGAACCGCTGATGCGTTTTTGCTTTGAGGTGAAGAAACAGCGGGGTGAACCAATACGTTTATTTGTGTATTTTTTGCGGGTTTGGTATTCGCGGACAGAATTGCAACAGCTAGTGGGATTAGGCATGGCTGAATTGGACGTTACCCGCGAAGAAAATTACTCCAAGTATCAGCAACGCCTAAAACCCATTCCACCTGATGCTGTATTGGAGCGAGAATATATATTTTATGCGCTTCAGGCAATTGAAAAAGATGATGAAGACCCTCGCGTGAGGGCGTACTCGGAGGAATATAAAAATTGCATTGAACAGGAAGATTATATTAATGCTCTGCAACTAGCAGAAAAATTAGTGGTGCGTCGCGGTCAAGTAGAGGATTGGTTAAAGCAGGGAGGTTGTTTATACGAGCTTAAACGCTACGAAGAAGCATTAGAATCCTGCAACAGAGCGATCGCACTTGAACCCAATTATACCTATGCTTGGAACAACCGAGGCAATGTGCTACTAAACCTCAACCGAAAAGAGGAAGCATTAGCATCCTATGACCAGGCGATCGCACTTGACCCCAATATTGCAGATGTTTGGCTCAACCGAGGCGATGTGCTATCGCATCTCAACCGAAAAGAGGAAGCATTAGAATCCTACAACAAAGCGATCGCACTTGACCCCAATGATGCCTATGCTTGGTGCTGGCGAGGCTATGTGCTAGACAACCTCAACCGATTTGAGGAAGCATTAGAATCTTGCGATAAAGCTGTTGCGCTTGACCCTGATTATAAGTCGGCTTGGTATAACCGAGGCGATGTGTTAAACAACCTCAACCGATTTGAGGAAGCATTAGAATCCTACGGCAAAACTATTGCGCTTGACCCTGATTATAAGTGGGCTTGGGTTAAACAAGGCTTAATGCTGGTTGGTCTCGAACGCTACGAAGAAGCATTAGAATCCTGCGATAAAGCTATTGCGCTTGACCCCTATTTTGCCAGGGTTTGGGTTAACCGAGGCTTTGTCATGGAGAATCTCAACCGAAAAGAGGAAGCATTAGAATCCTACGACAAAGCGATCGCACTTGACCCCAATTATGCGCTAGCTTGGTGCAACCGAGGCGATGTGCTATACGACCTCAACCGAAAAGAGGAAGCATTAGAATCCTACGATCAAGCGATCAATCTTGGCAAACAATCTTCGTATGTTTTCTTCAACCGCGCAATTTCATTACTAGGACTAAACCGTTGGGATGAAGGCATTACCACATTAGACAACGCATTCAACCGCCTTGCTGATGGGGAAAAACCTTATGCAGAGTCCAGTGAATTAATTATCCGCAATTTGTTCAACAGCACGCACGATGCAGCGATGTGGAAGAACCGCATCGCAAGTCTGATAGAAATTTACAACAAATACCAAGCTGTTTCAGTATTAGGTCAAGGACTTGTAAAAAGGGAGAGCATTTCTGCATTGATGTCAGAAATGGTGAGCGACAAAGCAGCACAAACCTGGCTGGAAGTGTGGCGGGAATTGGTAGGCGATGTATCTGAATTTCTCATCCCTCTGCGTCTGCTCAATGCTGCGGTTCGCTATAAGGAAACGAAAGGCGATCGGCGGGTTTTGCTGGAACTTCCTATCGAAGAACGCAATTTGTTACAAGAATTACTGGAGACATCAGGAGATTAAAATAAAATGCAATCTTTAATACCTGTTGAAATCAGATCTTTCGCCAGCCTCATCACCCGCCAGGAAATAAATTTACGGGCTTTTAGCGCAAGTCCATTAAAATAAACTGAAATTATTTAAGAGTCTTCTCTGTAGCCCTTGTTTGTTTATTTACATCTTGCACCGTACCCAACAACCCGCCCGGAAATCAATTTCCACAGCGAGTAGCGCAAGTCCATTAAAATAAACTAAAATTCTCTACAGTCCTCTTTAGAGGACTTTTGCTATTAGCCAGGGAATTTATTCCCTGGCGGGTTCTCGGGTAGATGCAATAATTGCGATTAACTTACGCTTAATAGGTAATTGATGCTCAAGGATATTGTTGCTGTTCAACCTTTAGAAGAATATAAACTTCTCCTTCGCTTTGAAGATGGAGTGGAAAAAGTTGTGGATGTGAGTCAATTAGTCGAATTTTATGGAGTTTTTGCTCCTTTTAAAGACCTGTCTTTCTTTAATCAAGTGCAATTAAATCCAGAGTTAGGGACAATTGTATGGCCTAATGAAGCTGATTTAGATCCAGATGTCCTTTATGCTATTGTCACAGGTCAGCCTATACCTGATTACAAAGAAAGAGTATTTCAGTAGAAAGTCATCTCAAGAAACCCGGTTTTTTAGAAAAACCGGGTTTCTGGCGCGCATAAGGGCGGGGCGGGTTTATAGAGGTTATTTGCCGGTAACTAATATTGTCGGTAAAACTCGCCCCTACAAAACTGACAATTGATTGACAAAATCCCCATGTTCTGCTGAATTAATCCCCTCTGGCAATACCGCCATCACCGTTGCTAAATCTCCAGATAATAAAGCCGGAACTGCTAACCACAAACCTGGAAAAACTTGACTGCGAATAACACCATTCTCATCTGGTTTGAGCGAAACATATTTTCCTTGTTCAAGGCGGAACCAATACAAGCTATTTTTGCGAATTTGCCAGACAATATACTCTTGTACACCGTTACGACGGTAAGCTTTTTTCTTATCGTGTAAATCGTAAGATGCAGTGCTAGCAGCTATTTCTACGATTAATTCTGGCGCACCTTCCACATAGTCATCTTCGCTGATTTGGGAAGTTCCTCCATTTTCTATTCGCAGTAAAGCATCGGGTTGAGGTTCGTTATCTAAATCTAGCAAGACTGTAGTTTCAATCCCCAAATCTACCCCTGGGGTTGCTAGCCAGTAATCTGACAACCATGCGATAATTGCGGCGTGGGGTTTACCGTGTCTTCTGTGGCGTACTGGTGATGGCATATACACGATTCCTTCGATTAGTTCGGCTTTCTTGACATGGGGCATTGCTAGATAGCGTTGGTGAAATTCGGGTTGAGTCAAGCGATCGCCGTTTTCCAGAGGCGGTATTTCGTCACCAGTTTTCTGTGTAATTTCTGCTGATGTTTTAGTCATAAATAAATTGCTCGTTTAAAATCAAACTCCTGTTTCTATTTTACACAATGAAATTCAACCAATTACCAATTACCCTAGTTCCCTGGATCTGCCTGGGAATGCCATTACACAATTAAGAAAAAGACACTAGCAAAAACCCAACTACATACAGCAACAACACTAAAAAACTCTCGAAACCAATATTGCCGATGCCGTGCTTTTCTCGGCGCAACAAACCTAAAACCAGAATCCCAGTCATTACAATAGTTAACGCCAGGATGAATATTTCATGCTCGGTTAAAGCTTGATAAATTGAGCCGTTGCGGTACGCTAAATCGGAAAAAGCTAAGAACAATATATCGAAACTATTGCCGCCTAAAACATTACTCACAGCTAGGGTCAGCGCCCCTCGACGCACGGCTACAAGTGCTGTTACTAATTCGGGAAGGGAAGTTGATATGGCGGTGAATAAACTTCCCACAACATTTTCAGAAAGATTGGTATAATCGGCAATTCTTACGCCTGTTTGTTCTAAACCATATCCGGCAATAGCCAGAACGCCAGCTAGTAAGAAAAACCGCAACCATAACCCGATTAATCCATCTGGTTCTGATTCTGCTGAATCGGGTTTTTTGATGGGTAATTTTTCCATCTTCTGCGGTGTCCACATGGGGCTATTTTGAGCGGATGCTACCAAACGCAATCCAAAAATATAGGCAGCTATCAGTGCAATTGAAGCAGGATGAATTCCCCACACAGTGAACGCAGGATTTGCTATAGTTAATAAAGGAATTGCTAATAAAACTATGAGCAAAGTTCCTTGGGTTAAAGTTGCAGCCGAGGCGGCAGCGTATTCTAAATTAAACTCAAGGTAAGTAATATCGGCAATTCCTAAAAATGCCGTTTGGGCGGCTATATCGCCCAGGGCGTTGCTGATGGACAGTTCTGCATAGCCGCCAAAGGCGGCGGTGACTGAGGTGACAATTCCAGGTAAAGAGGTGCTAAGTCCCAAAAACAAAGCACCCATGAGCGCTTCGCCGAGTCCCGTCCGCTTGGCGAGGCGCTCTGCAATCCCAATCATCATCGTACCGCTGATCCCAATTGCCAAAGCTGAGACTAAAAATAAACTTATGCTAATAGTCAGCGATTCGCTAGTGAATTCCGTCATAGTATGGTAAGGGTTTTTAGTTATAGTGCTAGAGGTTCGTAGTTAGAACCTGTTTGAAAAGTAGGGAACATGGGAAACATTGGTTGTCGAACCCGAAGTATTGATAATGTTCCCTACCAGGTTTCTCTGAGGACAACAGTCCTCTTAAACTAACTTATAATAAACCTCTAGACTTAGTTAACCCGCTGAAGACATAACCAGTTAAAACAATTTATGCGGAGATAAGATATGGTTCGATACACCCTGCCTCAAAGTCCAGAAGTCGTCCTGACCGTTTCAGGAAAAGATTCAGCTAAAGCACGGGAGAAGGCGATGGATCAGCTGATGGAACTGATAGATGCTGGTAAACTCCCTACGGAACTCGATGAAGGTTTTGGTCCTCAAGATTTTATTGAAGTTAAAGATCTCGAACCCGATGGGACTGCTAGCGATGAAGATGCTGTTACCGGCGCTATCCAAATTCTCAGCAATCTTGCCTCATTAAAACTTAAGGTGCAAGAGACACGCGCCGAAGCGCTGAAAGTTCGCGCTCAAGTTGATATTTTATTTTCAGATAACTCTGTCAGCGAGGAGGAAATATCGAGTCTCAAGGAAGGTTTTAAAGTTCTCAAAAACTTTGCTCAAATGAATCTCCGTTACCAAGAAGCCAGATCTAAAGCAGAGCAAGCTCGTACCATTTTAGATGAAGCTTTAAAATCTCCTGAAATTTCTGCGGGTACGGTGGAAGAAAACGGCGATTCTCCGGTTACTCCGGAAAAAGGTAAGGCAACGGAACCCACTAAACCGCAAAAAACCTAACCCTTCATATCGCTTCCGTTTAAATCCTCACGTTAAGACCGCCGGTGAGCAGGTGAGCAGGTGAGAAAGATGGGTCGCACAACCTATAACATACTGGGATTACCTAAACGGAAGTGATATCATTCCCCAGAAACCCGGTTTTTCCAAAAAACCGGGTTTCTTACAATAAATCGTCGTTTACCAATTACCAATTAGCAATTAGCCATTAGCCATTAGCCATTTCACTCAAATTCCCAGTCGCGACAGAGTTCTTCAGGACGCCCAAAAGGATGTACCGCACAAGTTATTCCCTCCTTGCCGTGATAATATCGACAAACTCGGCAAGGTTTTATTTGCTCTAGTTTTTTTAACAAAATATCCCATTTTTTCTTAACATTATCCCGATATTTTACTGCGGCTGCATGATTGGGATTGATCAGCAACGCTTGTGCAAAAGCTGCCAGAGCGTTGTTGTAAAATCGAGTAATTAGTAAACCATATTTCGTCCAAGCATCGGCACGGCATTCGTAGAGTTCGAGCGTGTGTAAAAGCAAAATCCCGTATTTCACCCAAGCATCGGCAGTTCCACTGGTACGCAGTTTTTTCTGATTGAGGATCAAGCGTTTAATCGTGTTAACCAATTCTTTGGGTTGCCAAGGTTTTCCCAGATAGGCTTCGGCATTTTTCAGACCCCAAGTAAAATCTATATGTTGGATTTTTGCGGTTAAAAATACTACGGGAATATTCCGGGTGTCGGGGTTGGCTTTAATCAGGCGACAAACGCCGTAACCATCCATGCGAGGCATGACGATATCCAATAGCACTAAATCGGGATTATTCGCCTCGATTTTTTCTAAAGCTTCGATGCCATCGCTTGCTTGGATAACATGCAATCCACTCCATTCCAACTGATTTGAAATGCATTCCCGTTGGGCATGAGAGTCTTCTACTACCAATACTGTATTCATAACTGCCTCTCTCTATGGGGATAAAACCTTGACGGCAAAGGGCAGTGCTTGCCGATTCGACTGGCACTTGCTACAGCAAATGTACCCAATATGGCTTAGTTTATGATCGCCCTCTCAGTAATTTCTCTGAGATGGGGGTTTATATTCTGCGTTTGCTTGCTAAAAATATTGAAAAAGCTTGCACCCTGGTAAAGCACCAGGGCAGAGACTTTGACAGTCTCTGCTGGGAAACTCAGTTTGAATCGGCTTGACTGCTTTTTTCTACCATAACCTGCCTTGCGCTAAATACGGAAGTCTAAAATACATCGACCTGCGATTTGGGGTTGTTCTAGGTGAGGGACGTGTCCGGAATCAGAGATCCAAATTAGTTGACTGTGGGCGATCGCATTTTTAAACTTCTCTGCATCCCCTGTCCCCAGAATCTTATCCCCATCTCCCCATAAAATCAGCGTGGGCTGTTTAATCTCGGTTAGTTTATCTTTAAACGAGCCGTAACCGCCACTTTTGGTAAAGGCGATCAACGCTTGACGCCAACCGGGCATACCCAAGTGTAAAGCGCCACATCTGATCGCATCCGTAGTGGCGAGGCTTGAGTTTTTGTAAGCATCGCGACTAATGCGATCGCGCACGCCAAGATTCCGTAAAAACTCCGCCGCTAAGTAATCTAACGGCGGAAACATGAATTTCCCAATTGCCGGAGGACTTACCAATCCGGCACTGTCAATCAGTACCAATTTTTGCACTACTTGTGGATATGTCAGGGTAAAATCAATTGCTGCCGCGCCTCCCATAGAAACGCCAACTAAAATTATCGGTTGGGAAATCAGGGTTTTCCAGAAGTAATAAAGATGCGTTTTAATCGCATCTGGACTAAAGGGTATTCCTGCCAATCTATCAGTAAAACCAAACCCTAACAAATCGACTGACCAAGTTTCATTTTCGGCAGCGAGTAAGGGCAGAATGCGACGGAATTCTATTACGGAACTATCGAAACCGTGGAGTAATAAAATCGGCGTACCGCCGAATCCTTGACGCACGAAAGTTGTGTAAATCGGTGAGGGAGTCAGGGGTGTTGAGATCGCTTCCCGTTCTATTTTTTGGGCAAGAGCGATCGCGGCGGGTTCGGTTATTTCGGCAACTGCGGATGGGAGAAAATCGGCAAACATATCGGGAATTGGGAATTGGTAATGGGTAATTGGTAATTGAGCATGGAGGTAGGTGAGCAGGGTAGCACAGGCGTCTCGCCTGGCGTAGCACAGGCGTCTCGCCTGGCGTAGCACAGGCGTCTCGCCTGTGTGAGCAGGTGGAGGCTCGCTGTTCTATACAGCGGATTGCAAGCGAGTTAGGTACAGCTTTTCGGCTTCGTTTGTGTAGCGGCACCCGCGCATGGTGCCGCTACACAAACGAAGCCGTATAAGGTACGGCTGCAATCCGCTATATTTAACTTGCTCAAGCTTGTTAAAACGATAATCCTCGCTCAAATTTCTCTCACTATTCCTGCTCAAGATCCCACCTGCTCCTCTGCACACCTGCTCAATTACTGTTGTTGATCTAAACTAAGTGGCCCTGAACCAAAAGAATACACCATCAGCAATCCACCCAAAAGCCCTAAGTTTTTCATGAACTGAATTACTTGCATTCGTTCGGCAAAATTGGTATGGAAGATCAGGGTGGTTGGAACTAAGAAGATAATCAGAGCGATCGCACCCCAACGCGCTTTGTAACCCAGCAATACCGATAACCCGCCAAACAATTCGCAAACAATCGCACCGACTAGCAATATGCCAGTTAACCCAGCTGGGATGCCACCGGCAGCCATATACTGTTGCGTACCGCTAAAGCCAGTAATCTTGCCAAAGGCGGAATAGAGGAAAATCGCGGCAAGAAAAGCTCGTGCGACGAGTGGGATGTACTTCTGCATGGTTAATACCTACTAACTCAAGTTGCTAGTTATCTCTCGATGAGCGGCTAATGGCTAATGGCTAATGGCGAGATTGGTAAAAATCCTATATTAGCAATTAGCAATTAGCAATTAGCAAAGCCAAAGTTTATAACTAGCAACTTGCGTTACTAGCGCCCTGTTTTTGGTTATAACAGCATTCCGGCGATCGCAGCTGTCATGAAACAAGCCAGCGATCCGGCGATCATCGCTCGTACACCGAGACGCGCTAAGTCTTTTTGGCGATTTGGTGCGATCGCGCCAATCCCGCCGAGTTGAATTCCAATCGAACCAATATTAGAAAAACCGCACAAAGCGTAGGTGGCAATAATAATTGTTCGTTCTGAAATTGCCTTGGTTTCAATTAACTTTTTCAAATCCAGATAGGCAATAAATTCGTTCAAAATTGTCTTTTTGCCCAACAATATCCCTACTTGTCCGCACTCAGCCCAAGGTACCCCCATCAACCAAGCAACGGGGGCGAGTAAAACCGAAAAAATCCCCTCTAACGACAACTGAGTCAAACCAATTTGAGTGCCAATCCAACCGAGGAAGGCATTAAACATCGCCAACAATCCTAAAAACGCAATCAGCATTGCTACCACATTCAATACTAATTTCATGCCATCGCTTGCCCCGGCGGCGGCGGCATCAATTCCGTTATCATAAATCCGCTCAACTTTTAATTTTACCGTCCCGGCAGTATCGGATGATTCTGTTTCTGGATACAGCAATTTTGAGATTGCCAAAGCAGCGGGGGCAGACATCACCGAAGCAGCAATTAAGTGGGTTGGCGAGATGCCAAAAGAAATATAAGCCGCCATCACTCCACCGGCAATTGTGGCAAATCCTCCCGTCATGACTGCGTGCAATTCCGATTGCGTCATTGTGGGAACGTAGGGTTTAATTAGCAGCGGCGCTTCGGTTTGTCCGACAAAAATATTAGCCGCACAAGAAAGCGATTCTGCCCCCGATGTTTTCATCGTTTTCATCATCAACCACGCTACCCACTCCACGACTCGCTGTAAAATCCCATAGTGGTATAGGATGGTAATAAAAGAAGAGAAAAAGATAATCGTCGGCAGAACTTTAAAAGCGAGAAAATGTTCTTCAAAATTATCCCCAAACACAAACTTGGCTCCCGCGTCGGAGAAGTTGAGAAACTGACTCACCAAATCGCCGAGAAATTTAAAGATGGCGTATCCAAACGCTGTTCGCAGAATCAAAAGTGCCAAAATAATCTGCAAGGCAACTCCCCACAGCACGGGTTGCCAGCGCACCGCTTTGCGATTGACGGAAAAAGCGTAGGATATTCCTAAGAAACATAATAATCCCAAGGCTGAAATGAAGCGATCCATTAATTTTCCCGCTGGTGTTGTCATTACAGGGGGATCATACTCTAGATAGATGTCAAAGATAGTTAAAGTTTTTACACAGTCTGCTTCACCATGAACAACAACGACTCAATCGAGAAGAATCAATCCACCCCCCTAAATCTCCCTACGAAATCGGGCAAAGGGGAAGTTCGCCCGCTGAAAGACGCCTTGCTCAGACTATCGGTGTCTCCCATTAAAGCCGATCGAGAAGCAATTTCCCGCATTGAGCGCGAAACGGGTAAAGACATTTTGGCACTGCTGCGAGAGCTGGATAGCGCCGATCTTACTTTAAAAGCCATAGAAGAAAAACCCGCGCCACAAAAAAGCCAGATAAAAAGGCGCGTCGGGTGGGGATTTTTCTGCGGTTCGCTGGTAGGAATTGCCGCACTTTTTATGGTGTCGCCGCAACAATTGCCAGTGGCGATCGCATTAGGAATTATGCTGGGAATTTCCCTACCCATCTCCCGCCGTTAACTATCCCATCTTTGTTCTCAAGTCAGAAAATTCTCTGCTTGTTCAACAAATACCTGTGCATATGCGATCGCAGCTTCAGCTTGAGCGCTAGTTATGGTATAAGTTTCATCGTAGTTCGTAAGTATCGCTGAATGCTTTAGCAAGCTCAGTAGGAAGCTCCCCTGTTTTGATAAAATGCTCTCCAAAAAGTTTGATAATTCCTTTGTGGGTGCGAGAGTTTATATTCTTTGATTCCAGCAAAGCTTCTGCTGCATAATATATTGCATAATAAGAGCGAGAAATACAAGCTCGATCGCGAGGGTTATCCAGCAATAATTGGGCAGTTTTTAGTTCTTCTTTTGCCAGGTTTAGCAGCGATGTAATTCGGTTCATATTATCACACCTTCTCTGCGGATATTTTCTGGTGTTTTTCTAAATAAGAAATCTTCCTCTGATCTAGGCAAAACTGAAATCAGTTCATCATATTTGAGATTAAGCATTGCTTTGATTTCACCCATGCGAAGAATTTCTATATCTGGAGACACAGGACTTTTTAAGACAACCATGACATCAATATCTGAATCTTCTGTTGCTTCACCACGTGCTTGAGAACCGTAGAGAATAAGTTGAATTAGTCGGTCTTCATAAAGAGTTTTTAAGCTGTTGTGAAGTTCTTGAAGTAGATCGCTAAGTTTGCTGCTTGTCGTACCGTTCATATACTGTTTGATTAAATCCAATCTGTTTATTATCGCACTATCGAATATCCCACCATACAAAATTTTTTCACCCCATATCTTTAATTACCTGCATCGCTGCATTGTGTCCCGCAGCACCAATAACTGAACCTGCTGGATGACAACCTGCACTAGCAGAATAAAGTCCTTGAATCGGGGTAGTATAAGGTAACCTATCGGCAAAACCGAAAGAGTTATCCACGTGGTGGATATGTCCCCGCGTTAAACCGAAGTGTTGCTCTAATTTTTGGGGATGTAAGGGGAAGACTTCCTGGACTATTTGTGAGGTATTGGGGGCGAAGCGATCGCATATTCCCAACAAATGCCTAATATACCTTTCTTCTTCCACCTCCCAACTCGTTTCCGTCAATTCGTAGGGAACCCATTGCACAAATAAAGCCGAATTGTGATGTCCTTCTGCATCTTGTAAAGATGGATCGACCGGAGTGTGAATATACCACTCAATTGCCGGAAATTCTGGTAACTTCCCCGCCTGTACATCGGCAAAACCACTGCGAATTGCAGACATTACCTCGCCTTCATCGGGTAGCAAGTGAATCGTCGTCCCGTACTGCCCGCGATCTTCTGGCAAACAGGTGAATTTTGGCAAGCCTTTTAAACATAAATTTACCTTAAAAGTCGAGCCATCTTTTTTATAACTATCCAGACGGGTATTGTAGTCTGCTGGAAAATTTTCCATTCCGACTAATTCGCGCATCCGAAACGGATCGGCATTCACAACAATCGCTTTTGCCCTAATTTCCGTTCCGGATTTTAAAGTAACTCCTTTGGCGATATTTTGCTCCACGATAATCTGACTGACACCCCATCCGGTTTCTATTTTTGCTCCTGCTTTTCTAGCAGCATCGGCGAGGCGACTGGTAACCGTTCCCATCCCGCCTTTTACAATCATCCAAGTGCCATCGCTACCCGGTAAGCGACACATATTGTGAATCAGAAAATTCATGCCAGTACCGGGAGTATCCCAACTGCCGTAGAGTCCAGAAAATCCATCGGTAACGGCATACATTGCCTTGACTAAATCGCTTTTAAAATCAAAGCGATTTAGATATTCACCGACGGAATTGCGACAGAGATTAATAAAAATTTGCCGCAACGTCGGACGCACGTACTTTTCCGCCGTTTCCTCAATCGAAAGCGGTGACTCTAACCAAGTCGGCGCAATATCTTCTCGCAATTGTTCCAGTTCATTTTGTAACGCCTCGTTAGCTTTCCAATCAGCTTCTGAAAAGAACGAAATAAACTGTTGTTGCATTGACTGTCTATGAGAACCAAACAGCAGATATCGGTCATCTGTCGTTGGTAAGAAATAATGCGGATCGCGGCGAATCAGAGGAATATCAATTTCCAAAATTTTGATTAATTCCGGCGGCATTAAACCCAGCAAATAAGCACCCGTCGAAGTGCCGAGGTTAGGTGCGGTTTGAAAAGGCTTTTCAGTGCGACAAGCGCCGCCGATGACATTTTTTTCTTCCACGACTAGCACGTCAAGTCCATGACGCGCCAGTAGCAACGCCGCCACTAATCCATTGTGTCCAGCACCGATAACAATTACATCCGGGTTGTTGTTCATGCTTGGGTTATTTTGACGTACTTCTCGATAGAATAAGAAAGTTGAAGCCAAAACAGGACTGAGGTAAATGCAAGATCGCCTGAGTCTGGTGGATACTCATCACTAGCGCCAGAACAGATAATGAGAATATCTACAGAGTTGTTCGTGAATTTTTGATAAACTTCTGCACCTTTCGCTTTTTATCGATCCAGTATGTCAGGGTAAAAGCAGCAAGTATCGCTATCATCGGAATACTGGGAAAATGATAGCGGTCTTGAGCTACAATTATCGCATGAATAGCGGCAAAATATCCCCAGATTACGACAGTGGGATGGGTAATTGTTGTTAGCAATCCTTGCTGTAATCCCAAGATTACGATACCGCTCAAAGCCAGACCCAGAACCGACATCCAAAAAATTTGGTTAATAATTTTTAGGGGCAGCAGGATACCTGTTCCGTAACGCTTTTTTAAGCCTGACTCATTCCAGGAGATGCCGATACTTTCACGACTATGGGTATCAACTAGCCGAGTTACGCAGCGCCAGACAAACAAAAGCGGTTTTTCTTTTATATGGGCGAGCGCAACGGATTTTAAATACTTGTCTCGTTCTGCTTCATTCATACCATAAACTTCGGCGGGGAAATTCATAAATACACCTGTAGAATTTGGATTATTACCCATCCAAAAGTTTGCCCCGCCGTTGGTTGAGATAGTAACAAATTGTCCAAACGCCATAGTATTGCGGATTGACCAAGGTGCGATCAAAACTGCCATTAAAACAAATATAATCGCGGTGGCTTTTAAACTTTTAAAGCTCTCTCGTGTATTCAACCATCGAAAAAACAAAAACAGGATGGGTATCAGGTAGGCAGTCGGTCGTACATAAGTAGCTGCTGCGAGCAATATGCCGACCAATATGGCTCGTAACCATAGATTGGTACGCTCATTTATCCACAATAGTAAGGCAACTAATACTAATGCTATAAAAGGCAATTCGCTCGCAATTACAGTGGTGAATTGAATTTTACTGGGCCATAAAGCTAGGAGTAAACCCGTTGCGATCGCAACAGAACGATTAAACCAGGTTTGAGCCAAACGCATTGAGCAAAAAATAATAATCGCAGACAGTAATAGATTGAAAATAACAATCGGTAAGTAGGTGAAACCAAAAACCCGATACAGTAAGGAATAAATCAGCGATGTACCCACAGGCCAAAACGCAGTTGGTAAGGAGTCGCTACTCCAGCGATACCCGATTCCGGTAGCAAGATTCCGCGCCAAGGTATCGTAGGCGTGACTGTCTGAAATGGGGACAACTGGTACTGCTACTACCCACAAAACCCGCAGCAATAGTGCAAGCACTATTATCCAAAGAGTGGGGCTGTAAAGTTTAGAGCGATTGCAAAAGGATAAAAAAATAGACTTCATACAGCAAAAAGGGCAAATGGATTTTGGCAGGCTAGAGTTTACAATAGGGAATTATAGCTAAAATAAGAAAGTTGAAGCCAAACAGGACTGAGGTAACCGCAAGCAAGCCTGAGTCGCTGTATACCCATTACTCAGGACTCAGTAAAAAAATTATGTCTCTACCTATTGTCGCTATTATCGGACGCCCGAATGTGGGTAAATCTACCTTTGTCAATCGCTTGGCAGGGGTACAAGATGCAATCGTACACGATGAACCGGGGGTGACGCGCGATCGCACCTATCGTCGCGCATATTGGTGCGATCGCGAATACCTCGTCGTCGATACCGGCGGGTTAGTCTTCGACGACGATACCGAATTTTTACCCTTAATCCGCGAACAGGCAATGGCAGCCCTCGCAGAAGCCACTGCGGCTATATTTGTCGTAGATGGACAGGATGGTCCAACTCCCGCAGACGAAGCGATCGCAGAATGGTTGCGGACTCAAAACGTCCCCGTCCTCCTCGCCGTCAATAAATGCGAATCCCCCGAACAAGGTTTAATCCAAGCTGCCCAATTTTGGGAATTAGGACTCGGCGAACCTTACCCCGTTTCCGCGATTCACGGTAGCGGTACTGGCGATCTATTAGACCAGTTGATTCAGTATTTGCCGCTAGTTGGAGAAATCGAAGAAACCGAAGAAATAAAAGTAGCAATTGTAGGACGCCCCAATGTCGGGAAATCCAGTTTGTTGAATGCCTTTGTTGGGGAAAATCGCGCCATCGTCAGCCCGATTTCTGGAACAACTCGCGATGCAATTGATACCGTTGTAGAACGGGACGGCAAAACCTACCGCTTAATCGATACAGCAGGCATTCGGAAAAAGAAAAATGTCGAGTACGGCCCGGAATTTTTTGGAGTTAATCGCGCGTTTAAAGCCATTCGGCGCGCGGATGTAGTTTTGTTAGTTATAGACGCCCTCGATGGCGTTACAGATCAAGACCAAAAACTCGCCGGACGTATCGAAGAAGAAGGGCGGGCTTGCATTATTGTCGTGAATAAATGGGATGCAGTAGAAAAGGATTCTTACACCATTTACGAGTACGAAAAACAAGTCAAAGACCGATTGCATTTTGTTGAGTGGGCACCGATGATTTTTGTCAGCGCCCTCACCGGACAGCGGGTGGAAAAAATTATCGATTTAGTCGAAATAGCAGCAGCAGAACACAAACGCCGCGTCTCCACCGCCACGATCAACCAAGTCTTAGAAGAAGCCATCAGTTGGCTTTCTCCCCCAACCAGCCGCCAAGGGCGTCAAGGCAAAATATACTACGGCACCCAAGTCAGCACCCAACCGCCTACAATTGTTCTATTCGTTAACGATGCCACGCGGTTTAACGACAACTATCGCCGATACATAGAACGGCAATTTCGTCAACAATTGGGATTCCAAGGAACGCCCATAAAATTGTTCTGGCGCAGCAAAAAAGTGCGAGAAGCAGAAGCCGCCAGCAGAAACAAAGCAACCCGCGTAAAAATTGGCTAATGGCTAATGGCTAATCGCTAATGGGAAAAACAAGCAATTAGCAATTAGCAATTAGCCCTAAAAGGCTGGCTAATGGCTAATCGCTAATGGGAAAAACAATTAGCAATTAGCAATTAGCAATTAGCCCTAAAAGGCTGGCTAATGGCTAATCGCTAATGGGAAAAACAATTAGCAATTAGCAATTAGCAATTAGCCCTAAAAGGCTGGCTAATGGCTAATCGCTAATGG
>NZ_BLAY01000203.1 GCF_020521235.1 Microseira wollei NIES-4236
CATAGCGATGTTTCTCGCACGTAATCGCTGACTGACATTCCCGCTTGCGAGGCTTTGACTAGCAGTAAGGTGTATTCTTCATCTTCAAACCTGACAGTAATTCGTTTGTTCTTCATAATTGGGGCATCTGGGGAGGAACGGAAACAGCAGCGCGATCGCACTAGCCGCGCCAGAAAAGCGCGATTGCGCTAGCCGCGCCAGAAAAGCGCGAACGCATCCTGCTAATCCTTCTATATCGTCGCCTCCCCCAGTTTGAGTCAAGGACGAATATTCCTCACACTGAAGGAATTAAAAGACGCGGTTTGTGAGGTCGCTTACTAATAAATAGTATAAATTATTTGGTCATGAATTCACTAAAATTGAGCGCCGATTTGTTAAATTATATCTAAAAATTTACGCCTAATTTTGAGAATTATGGCGGCGATATTTAAAGAGTTTGATTGTCTGACATTAGCATGGCTTGCTCCCAGACTAAAAGAGCGAGCGCCAGTACCATATACCTTTCGATATAACCGACTGCAAAATCGATTTGTGCTACATAGTTCAATTTCCCATGATGTCAAATACACAGGAGTAAAAGATGCCAAAACCAGTTCAAATTCCACCACCTGACTTGGTATTAGCCATTGATTTAGGCGCAAGTAAAACGAAAGCGATCGCCCAATCCTATGCCAAAAAGGACGAACCACTACTGCTGTGCATGGAACCGGAAGTAGCGGATGTATCTTATGATTCTCTCAAAGATTACGAAGCAACTAAAACCGGGCAAACAGATCCAGAAAACACTTGCTGGGTAGGCATTGGCGACGAGTATCACGCCGTCGGCTTTTTAGCACAGCACAAATATGGTGGCAATTCCCTACTCAAAGAACTCAAATATGCTTGTGCTATTCCCAAAATTTGCGGGGCGCTATGGGTTCTTAAACAGATGTTGAAGTTGGAAAGCAAGTTTTCTCTGGCACTTACCGTTTTGCTACCACAAGCGCGAATATCAAGATAAAGAAGCTTTGGAGAGCAAACTAAAAGCAGCGACTAGCAATTTTATCACTCCCACCGGCGAAATGAAGGTGAAGATATTGCTGTTTGAAGCCAAGCCGGAAGGTGCAGGTATGTATTTGCACAGACTGGCGGTGTTGGGTGCGGATATTAAACAGCGGACGATTGCGATCGCAATGATAGGATACCGCAATGCGTCGGTGCTGCTTTCGGTGCGGGGGGCGGTAAGTCCGGGTTTAAAGTATCAATAGATACATTTAGCTCTGCGCTCAAATTCATTGCTCCAACGCGGAATATATTCGCGATGGTATGAAAAATTGTTACCGTTTACTGGACAAGCCACCCTGCGTATCGGTTTTAACCAGTATATTAGTTAGCAAAAGCAAGGTGTCGAGCGCAGGCGGACTCTGAAGCGATGAATCGAGATGCGTTGGTAGTGGGGATTAATCAGTATCCCTTTCTGAAGGATACTCCGACAAGCAAGGCGAAACATCTTTCGACCCCTGCTAACGATGCAGAAGCGATCGCACAACGCTTAGAAGAGTATGGCGGGTTTCGCGTGCGACGGTTGCCGGAAACGATTCAGAATGGGCAGCGCCAGGTGGCTTCAGGAGTGAATGACTTGGTTTACGCTCAGACGTTGGAAGATGCCATTATTAGACTATTTAATCCTGAAGGAGAAAGCGTTCCAGAGACAGCTTTGCTGTATTTTGGCGGTCATGGGTTGCGGAAAAATCGGGGTGGAGTTACGGAAGGCTTTCTAGCAACGAGCGATACTTGTCCTCAAAAGAATCAGTGGGGAGTTTCTTTGCGATGGTTGCGAGAACTGTTGCAAAAAAGTCCTGTGCGGCAGCAAATTGTTTGGTTAGATTGCTGCTACAGTGGCGAATTACTCAATTTTGCCGAGGCAGATTTAGGCACGGCAGGTCAGGATCGGACAAGGTTTTTGATTGCAGCGGCGCGGGAATTTGAAGTTGCTGAGGGGGATATTCAAGGACAGCATGGGGTGTTTTCTCAAGCATTGTGGCAAGGACTCGACCCCTCGAAACAGCCAGATGGTGTGGTCAACAATGACAAGTTAATCGAGTATATTGCTCAAGCGCTTAAGGATGTTCCCCAGCAGCCAATTTGGTACAATCCTAACCGCGAAATTATTCTGACGGGCGAACGGGAGCAGGTTTTTATCGCTACGCCTTCAGATGTTTGTCCTTACAAAGGGTTGCGTTTTTTTGATGTCGAAGATGCGACCTATTTTTATGGACGGGAAGCATTGACCCAAAAGCTAATTGAGCGAGTTCAGGTTGGTAAGGGGAATTTTTTGGCAGTGTTGGGGGTTTCCGGGAGTGGCAAGTCTTCTTTACTCCGGGCGGGGTTGATCTATCAGTTGCAACAGGAACGCAGATTACCGGGAACGGAGGAATGGAAAATTCGGATTTTTACTCCGGGTGAACAACCGTTGGTGAGTTTGGCAACGGCGTTTCTGGATGAGGACGTGACGGATATTGAACGTGCAAAGCAGTTACGAGAGGCCCAGGAGGCAATTTCACAGGGGGCGACGGGTTTGGCACGGTTGATTAGAGTCTCGAAATCGCCGCGCACATTACTGATTGTGGATCAATTTGAGGAAGTTTTCACGGTCTGTCAAAACCCAACTGACCGACAGCAATTTATTTCTAGTTTGTTGGGGGCGCTGAAATTAACAGGGGATAAACTCTGCCTCATCTTTGCGATGCGGGATGATTTTCTGGGCAAGTGTGCTGCTTACCCGGAACTGACCGATCTGATGATTGCCAATCTGGTGATGGTAACGCCGATGTCACCTGAAGAATTGCGGCGGGCAATTCGAGAACCCGCACAACAACTGGGGCGGAAGGTAGAAGAGAATTTGATTAACGCCATCCTCAAGGATTTGGGTGTGGAGGCAGAACAGCAAACGCGGGAACCCGAACCGGGAATGTTGCCTTTGTTGTCCTATACATTAGAGCAACTGTGGCAACGGCAGACGCTAAATTGGCTGAAGCTGGACAGTTACAATCGACTGGGTGGGGTACAGAAAACCCTGGAAAATTTGGCAGAACAAGCTTACAAAAAACTTTCTGTTGAAGAACAGCGAGTAGCTGATCAGATTTTTATCAAGTTGACGCAGCTAGGGGAAGGTACGCCTGATACTCGCAAGCAAGTGCCGCAAAAAGATTTAGTCACCCAAGTAGAATCGGCAGACTTGGTGGAACGAGTCATTCAAAAGTTGGCTGAGGCAAAGTTAATTGTCACCAGCGAACAAAGAAAGGGTCAAGAGAAGGTGGCGGTGGTAGATGTGGCGCATGAGGCGCTGATTCGCCATTGGTCGCGGTTGCGTGAGTTGTTGGATAATAACCGAGAGGCGATTAGAACTGAGCGCAAGATTCAGACGGCGGCTGAGGAGTGGCGAGATAAGGGGAAGTCTAAGGATTATTTGCTGCGGGGAAAACAGTTGAAAGAAGCGAAAAGTGTTCGCTTAAAAAACCCTGGAGGCTTGACTTACTCCCAATTGCTAGAGGAGTTCATTCAAGCTAGTGTTAAGCAGCAATGGAATAGTCGGCTTATAGCCGCTAGCTTCCTGACGATACCAATTTTTTTGATCTTCGCCATTTTTGAGCCGTTCTTGCAAACAGAAGCTGCTAAGAGAACTCTCGAATCTGCTAATGCGTCAGGAAAAAATAAAGCCTTTGAATACCTAACGAAAGGTTGCCGTGTAGAAGCTAGACAGAATATTCCTGGCTACCTAGCAAATCTATTGTTCGGTCAGTGCATTGCTCTCAATCAAGCAGATCTTCGTGGTATTGATTTCCGGGATGCCGATCTCCACAATCTGGATCTTCGTGATGTTGACTTGCGTGGTGCAGATCTCACCTCCGCCAATCTTAGTAGAGTCGATCTTGGAGCCGCCAAACTTCAAGAAGCTATTCTCGTTCAAGCCAATCTCTCAGAAGCTAGGCTTAGTAAACCTGACCCCACTTCGGCTGGCTTCCGTCACAAAGGAGCTGACTTGAGTGGGGCTGACCTGCGTGGAGTTAACCTGTCTAAAGCCGATCTTCCCGGAGCTAGTCTTCGTGGAGCCGACCTCACTGAGTATGATACTGGAGCTGACACAATTCCCACTCTACTTCGCAAAGCAAACCTTGCTGGTGCCGATCTAAGTAATGCTAATCTTAGTTATACCGACTTAAGTGAAGCTAATCTGCATAGTGTCAACTTTAAAGGAGCCACTCTCGAACAAACTCAGTTTACCAATAGCATCCTTATAAATGCAAATTTCAGCAACACCGATCTAACTAAAACAGATCTGAGTCAAGCAATATTATGTAATACTACCATGCCCGATGGAACGGTGGAGAATAGAAACTGTGGCGACCCTCGCTCTAGTCGATCAATTTTCAAAAGTGATTGGAATCGCCCTCCTGAGTAAATATAAAAGTTTGAGATGGGGTTAACTTTAATCAGGGATTTGTTGGAATCAAAACGCAGGCGCAGACACGGCGAGTTTTACACAAATTACTCCTGTTTCCCCTCTCCCCCGACAAACTACTCAAACTGCGACTCGCCACATCCGCACTCAATCCCCAAAGCACCAATCCAACGACAACAACGATCGCACCACCCACAACGTTGCTTCTGCTCGCATTGCAATTGATACTCCAGAGAGGACAATGAGCGATCGCTACTGTCACCCATTGCCCAGTTGGATCGTTGCCGTACCCAAGTTTGATTCAATAGAATGAGCGTATAATTCAACTTGAACCCCAATACACTCCCAAATAATGCTACTTTTACCCAAACTGCAAAACCTACCCAAGAGCTTGCCAATTGAAGGAGCAGTCCGCATTGAATTAATTGAAGGAATCCCGATCTTTCGTGCCTCTAGTACTGTTCAAGAACGTATTGACACACTATTAGAAAAAAATCAAACCTCACTCCTCAATTCTGAAGAAGAACAAGAACTCGATCTCTATGAAGAAATTGATGATTACCTCAGTTTTATAAATCGGACTATCCGCAATCTTTACTTAAACCAGAATCAATCCGAGCTATAAAACATGCCTGCGCGTCGCCCAATTCCTGAAGATAGCCAAAACCAAGTTAGCCAGCGGGCTAATTTTCTATGCGAATACTGTCATGCCTCCGAACAATGGCAGTATGTAGCCTTTACGATTGAGCATATCATTCCACTCACGAAAAATGGAGCAGATACCCTTGAAAATTTGGCTCTAGCTTGCTTTCATTGCAACCGCAAGAAATCCGATAGAACAACAGCCATCGATTCCCAGTCCGATGCAGAAGTACCGCTATTTAACCCAAGACAAGATAGTTGGAGCAATCATTTTATTTGGTCGGCTGATGGACTATTCATTATTGGTTTAACTCCAATTGGACGGGCTACAGTTACCGCATTAGCCTTAAATCGAGAAAGGGTTATTAATATTCGTGCAGCGGACAAAGCAGTAGGACGACATCCACCATCAGGCGATCCAATTCAGCCAGAAAATTGATAACAACTGCACTCTGCAATCGCATTATAACCAATAATTAAGCAACACAAACTTACTCTTTTTTCTCCTCTCCCCCCGCTAAATCGCTCAAACTGCGACTCGCTACATCTGCACTCAATCCCCACAGTATCAATCCTAAATAATCAGAAAATGGGTCAGCCCCAAATGTCCCTCCCTTCTGCACGTAGAGAGAACGCAACCCCACTGTCGATAACCCAACCAACAGTGCTAAAGAAAACAACGGTCGCGCAAACCAATAAGTAGCCTTAGCCCGAAACTCACTCCCTGAAATAAAGATCAACAATTTCTGCAACCCACTCACCCATTTTATAGGTTGCTCGACCCCAGATTGAACTGCATTACCAACAGCTACAGCCGCATCGTTTACTGCTTTAGTAACTTCTGAAATTTTAAAATTAGGTGTTTTATCTGGCCCCATCATCGTGAGGGAACTTTTCAAAGTAACCACATTTTTCTGCACTTCTTCTAGTAATGCTTTTGCCTGTTCATCCTGCTGCAAATCAATTTCCACCCGCATATTACTAATCTTCTTCAAAATCCCATTATCTCCCTTAACCTGGGGATGAGATTTAATCGGTTCTAACTTTTGCTCAATGGTGCGTAGCTGCTGCAAACATTCCAAACGGGCGTTAATTTTCTCGACTTCTGCTGTAGCTGGTTCTAACTCCATCTGCTGCACCAAATTTTTAGCATTGTCAACCATTGGCATGAGAATGTTTCGGTCTTCTGGATTTATCTTATCAATCTGCTGCTCTAGCTCTTTGACCTTTCCTAATGCCTCAGCTTGGGGAATGCCTTTTTCTTGCATGTACTTAATTAATCGGCCTAAAACAATGCCTAAAACTAACACCAAAAGCGGCATTAAAGGAGCAATCCGCACGGTCAAATTGACGGGAATGATTAACCGATCTCTAGCCCCATCTAAACTTAAATAAACCGCTCCGGTGTAGCGGTCGGGAGGAATTTTTAAGCTGTCCCAAGTTAACGGTAGCCTGACAACTGAATCGGCTGCTAAAGTTTGGGGTATATTAGAGACTTTAATTTGATTAGAAGTTAACTGATAGCCCGTTTGCTCTCCTTTTAATAGCACCTCAGCACCCGTCACTTTTACCGGGGCATCCACTGAATTATCAAAGGCTAAATCCCAACTTTGTAAAAATGCACTCGCTGGAAATAGTAAACGTGCTAACCCGCAATCTAGCAACGGGTTACATTGGGTTAATTGCAATTGTACTTGTTCGTTGCCCCGCAAGGGAATTAAAGTCGGTCTAACTTTTACCAATACAGTAAAGGGAATAACTTGTGGTTTTTGATTCGCTAGGAATACTTCAATTTGGCCTTTATAAGTTCCCGGCAATTGGGGATTTGTAACCTTTACCTGAAAATCTTTGGGGATACCTGCTTGCAATTTGGGTTCGCCAATAAACGCTATCTGCTGACGACCAATTCCCCCCTCTCCTTCTTGGCGTTTCAAATCAGAAGCGAGAAATGTGAGTTTTTCCACTGCCGCAGGAGCAGATAAACGGATGCTGCCTACCAGGGTATTTTCTTCATTCAACCAACCTTTAATCTGCAAGGGTTTATCTTTGGCATCCACCGTAATCGTAGTTTGGGCAAAAGCGGATGACGGGTAAATCAGCAAACAGCATAAAGCGGTAAAAATCCAGCGTTTCATGTTATTTACAAGAGACAGAACAAGCTAAGGCAATTTCATGGGCAGCATATAAAGAGTAAACCAAACCGAGGGGATTTGAGTATTTTTCTAGCAATTCGCGACGCACTGCTAGCATCGCCTTTCCCATTGGTTCTCCGCTAAACAGACGCTTGAATACTTCAGTAGCAAAATGTTCGGCAAATTTTTCCGATACCGGACATTCTGTACCCACAACTCCACTCGCTCCCGCATTCAAAAAATCATCAATTAAACTAACATAGCTTTCCGGGCCATAGTCTCCCGTCGCACAACCGTTGAGGAAAACAAGCGGGTGATGCTGCCAGGTTGATTCGTAACATTCTAAAAAATTACTGTAAATCCGCTCGTCGCTCAGTTCTAAATAGGGTCGCTTGGGCATTTCTTCTACTCCACCGTGGCAGTAAAAGTAGACTAAATCTAACTGATGTCCATGTTCTTCCCAAATCATTTCTAGCTGGGGGATTTCCTCGGAAATGAGTAGATTCAATGAGCCAGCGGCTTCTAGTTTGGGTAGATGTTCTCTCCACAAATTAAACTCACGCCAGACGTTGAAACTTAAGCACAATGGTTCGTTATTTTGAATCTGTCGCACCAATGCTAAAGTAGCAGGATGTTGATTGCTGACCCAGCAGGGCAGTTGCTCAATAGAATAACGATAACCCCAGAAAGCATGGGGACAAACAAAATTTGGATTATCTTTATTCGGGCAATTGGTACAATCTAAATCGTGGTTGGAAAAGCGATCGCATACACTCGTCCGCTTAGTGGGTTTGACTTTTCGCTCGTACAGCAGCGCCCAGGGAATTGTTACTTTTCCTAACACAGGGTTGACTTGGATAACGGTACCAGGTTTGAGCGCAGCTTGTAGAAGTTCTTCTTGTTCGTCTGCTAATAAACCACTTTTATTCTGGGGCAATAGTTGTCGATAAAGTTCGCGTCCGACATCTGCAAGTTTGGGAAGCCAAGTGTTAAGTTGTTCTGCACACCCTTCAACTTCGCCCCAATATCCATTGTGCAAGGTTAAGTAGAGTTGTTGGCGGATATTTGCGATCGCATTCCCCAGTGCGGCAGGTTGTAAGGTAGTGTCATAGAAGGCTAGTTCGCGATCGCCACCAGTCCGGTCGAGGAAGCGAAAATCAATGCTGCCGTCGCGTTGGTCAAGCTCTACAGCTACCGTCAGTACCCGTTCTGGAAGCAATGCTAGCTGTTCGTTAGCGAGTAAATCTGTGGTGGTGAAGGTAATGCGGGCGGTTTGCGCTGGACGCAGGGATTCTGGAATTTCAGCACCCGCTCTGGGTATAATTAGGACTTCGAGTTGCTTGGACTGAAGTAGGTAGCCGCGATAAAACAACTCTACGCGGATATTGCCGCGACCTTCAAATCGGTTCGGTTTAACCGTAAATTGGATGCTATCGGAAGCACCACTACGGGGTAAAGTGAGGGGTTTTACGGTTGTATTGATGCTGAAATCTTTGGAAGCAACGACTACATCTAGAGATAAGGTTTCTTGGTTATTCCAGATTTGAGCCAGCACTCCATCTGGGAAGGGAGTTTGTTGCTCGTCTATTCCTTTTCGTTCTGGGCTGATATCGATGAATAAAATATAAGCTTGTCCGTGAATAAGTGCTTCGCTGGGTGGGATTGTTGTTTGATTGTTAGGGTCGCCAAAGTAGGTGTTGAAAAAGCGGTAAGTTTTTACATAGTCCGCGAATGGCTCCAGGGTACTCGCCTTGGCGCTTTGGTCTTGATTTTCGGTTTTTAGAATCGTGCTGCTCAGGTCGATGACTTTGTTTGGCTGGCGATCGCCTTTGATTTGATCGTCACGAGTTTCAATTTCTTTAGCCTGTGGAAACAGTTCTTGCTCTAACTTCGCTAAGCTGGGCAGCAATTGTCGCGGAATTTGATCGTCTAAAGTATCTAATTCTTTAGCCTGTGAAAACAGTTCTTGCTCTAACTTCGCTAAGCTGGGCAGCAATTGTCGCGGAATTTGATCGTCTAAAGTATCTAATTCTTTAGCCTGTGGAAAAAGCTCTTGCTCTAACTCCGCTAAACTGGGCAGTAATTCTCGTGGGATGCGACCGTCTAAAGCATCTAGTTTTGCTCGGTTAGAATGATAAAGATGATTTAAGGCAGAATTGGCTTCAATCACTGCCATTAGCCCTTCTTGAATGAAGTCCCAGTAATCGGGGTCAATCGCTAATTGCTGCCCTACATCTTGCAGAACGGCTTGTTCATCAGCGCTGAGGGGAGTTTCCAGCTCTCTGAGAGCGAGTAAGAGAGCGAGTAGGGTTTTGGTGCGGTCGGAATTCATCAAGCTGGGGTGCATCAATAAGAGGATAAAGTAGTAAATCTGGGCAGAATCAGTTTTTATGACGCGAGATGCACTTGTAGTTGGTATAAATCAGTATCCTTTTTTAAAAGATACACCGACCAGTAAAGCCAAGCACCTGACAACTCCAGCTTCTGATGCTGAGGCGATCGCGCAATTGCTGGAAGCCGATGACAATTTTCGAGTGACGCGCTTACCAGCTAGTGTTATAGACGGAAAATTGCAGGTCGATCCAAATAAGATAGTCAAGACAGAAGAGCTAGAAGAAGCGATCGCTCATCTCTTCCTCCCCAATAGCGATAGAACTTCAGAAACAGCACTGCTGTTTTTCGCTGGGCATGGACTGCGAAAGTCTATAGGAAGCCTAACACAAGGCTATTTAGCAACCAGTGATGCCAGTCCTAGCAAAAATCTATGGGGTATGTCGCTGCGAGATTTACAAGAAATCTTGCAGGCAAGTCTAGTACAGCAGCAGATTGTTTGGTTGGATTGCTGCTTTAGTGGAGAGTTGTTGAACTTCAGAGAAACTGATCTGGGAGGGCAAGGTTCAGGGTGCGATCGCTTTTTTATTGCCGCATCCCGTGATTATGAGGTTGCCTATAAGGAGTTAGATGGTGAACATGGAGTTCTGACAGGGGCACTTCTCAAAGGACTCGACCCCTATCAAGTCCCAGAGTACGATTGGATAACCAACCAAATGCTGGCAGTCTCGGTTGAGCGGGAGCTAAAAGCGTACTACGCCCAGGTAAAAATCCCCCAATTTCCAATAATTAGCAACCACGGTGAACCCATCAGACTAATCCAAGGAAGAGGTAGACGCCAGTCAAAATCAAAAGGTGAGAAAGTTGCAAATAACTCTGTTAACTGGGGGGTGAAATTAACTCCTGAAACCATCAATGAATTGGTAGATCTGCTCAGACCGTTTGTGGAAGATGAGGAAAACCGTCGCGCCTTGTTAGTCCTAGCACTGACCAACGATGCACCTGTACTACAACGCATAATCTGGAGTGGTGCTGTTGAAACTTTCATCCCAGAGATGGTCAGCAAACTGATAGACTACGGCGAAGTTGCACCTGGTAGACAAGCGCTTTGGGCATTGTTGGAAAACCATGCACCTGTACTGCAACGCATAACTTGGAGTGGTGCTGTTGAAACTTTCATCCCAGAGATGGTCAGCAAACTGATAGACTACGGCGAAGTTGCACCTGGTAGACAAGCGCTTTGGGCATTGTTGGAATATGTGCGCTCGCAAGTAGACACAGACTTACAGCAACGCATCGACAAACTACGTTCTGTTATTGATTTGCCTACCTATACTGACCAACTTCTGGATAGAGAAGCGGGAGAAATGTTTCTCAAAGAAATTCTTCCGCAGATTATAGCAAACATTCCTTCTCAGAGCCAAAGAAATATAATTATAGCAATGGCAGACATAGACGAATTGACTATAATAAATAAACGTTATGGTAGAGAGGTTGGTGATGAAGTTCTTGCGGCTGTTGCGAATATTCTTAGAGAAGAATGTAGTAGTGAATGCAAGACTGGGCGTTGTGGTGATGATACATTTTATATTTTTTTCCCTGGGTTCCAACTTGCTGAAGCAGTAGATATTTGCAATAAAATTCGCTCTCGAATTGCCAACCATAGGTGGTCATCGCTTGCACCAGAACTTAGAGTTACTTGTAGTTTTGGTGTTGCAGAACGGCGTGATTATGAAACCATCAAACAAACTGTTGTGAGAGCAGCTTTGGGGTTCACGGAAGCCAAAAAATCTAGTAAAAACAGAGTTGAACAAGGACCGAAGTACCTTCCTAATCATCTAAAAGATGATGATGATAGTTGGTTCTATCTAAGAGATTACTTCTCATAGGAAGAGATTATTTCTCATAGGATTAGTATTACTCCTTAGCGGTTGCACAGTTGAAAGGTTAATATTGACGGTGAAACTAGACTCCAATACCATCAATGAGTTGGTCAAACTGTAACTTGGTCTATCGTAGCGAAATCAGAACCTTTGTGAGGGTTGCCTGCTCAAAGTGGCTACGTTTATTGATTTCCAGAATTCCTTGCTCAAAATTACTTAAATTTCAACCCAAATCATTCAAACCCCTCAAAAATTCTCCCCATCCACAATCAGCAAAATCCGATCGCTCATAAAATGGAGAATAGCCTCTCAGTGGCGAATAAATCGACAACCCTTTAACACGCTTAAACCTAACCCCCGAAGTAACATTTGCCACGATTAATTGCGGTTCTACTTCCACAATCAGCAAATCCATCACCTCATCAATAACCTGAGTTAATTCATGATTATCTCCAGCATACTCATCTAGTATAATCTTCAAAAAATCATACAAATCCACACAGTCTTTATCTCTAAAACGCACCACCTTACGCTTAGCATAGGAAAGTGCATTCTCAACATCAAAATCTTTTTCAGCCAGCAATTGACGTAAAACTGAAGCTAATCGACGCATCGCCTCTGCCAGTTTCTCGATCGCTGTCAAATTAGTTGCTGATTGGGTAATCTGAGGTAAAGTTCCCCGCGAATCTTGCTCGTAGTAGCGCCCGTACTCCTGCACGATTAACTTTGCCAGCGCTTCAGGTGTCATCCCGGAATCGCTCGTTAAACTGCTCAAAATTGCCGTCCAGGGCCAACCCGATAGGGGTTCTACCTCTTCTTTCGTATTGCTCGTAAATTTGCCTTCTGTATTGCTCATAAGCCCGGTCATATCCTCTTTTGTAAGCCTCTCGTCTTGGCACCGCGCGCGGCAATCTGCCAAAATCCGCTACGGGTCGCCTTAGGGGTAAACTCGGCGATGAATATCCCGATCTTTTTAGAATTCCAGATGCAACTTTTGAGGCAATTTTCAGAGAGCCAACAGCCATCAAATCGACTCCATAATTTCAACGCCGTGCCAGATGCGACAATTGCAGAAATCGCACCAAAGCAATTAATCCCGCGAATATTCAGAACGTGGCTTGACCCACCTGGATTTAAACCAATACCCGCGTTAGCAATCCCACTCGTACCGTAGTTGAGATAGACAATCCCACTTCCCCGGTTAACAATCGTCACCAGCTTGCGGTCTTGGCAGGTACGATGATTGACCTAGTAGCGGTCACGGTGACGCTGCTGGGGTGACTTTGAACGATGCGGTAAGCTTCATCGGTACTCGGTGCAACTTCACCGGCGACCAACCACAAGCTAACTTGGTCGCTACCAGCTTTCGGACCCGACCCGGCGATGTCTTCCACCTTCGCCCACAGTTTCCCTCGCGGTGCTAGCACTAGGTGCGGCAAATTGGTCAGGCGAACAACGATATCCTCTTCATATGCCCGTCGTGAATTCCCAAGTGCGAGGCGGGTGCTTAAAATGCGTCAGTCACTCCCCGGCAGCGATTGGTAAATTCCCAAGTACTTAGCCGGATGGTTGCCAATCAGTTCCTGATAGCGGTCGTCGCGCTGCATCTGTGTTTCTCGTCGCGCTGCGGGTGGCGCTGGCAGTGCCGCCATCGCAGTTATATCTACCGTCGCTATAAAATCAGCAACGTCACCATTTAAGCCAGTACCCGGAGAATAAACTTCGACAAAGTTTGTGCGGTTGCTGGCAGTTAGATTAGTAGCGCCGTTGACAATTATTGGCTCTTCTACCACGGCA
The DNA here is from genome assembly GCF_020521235.1 of Microseira wollei NIES-4236. GTDB lineage: Bacteria > Cyanobacteriota > Cyanobacteriia > Cyanobacteriales > Aerosakkonemataceae > Microseira > Microseira wollei. The sequence goes on from NZ_BLAY01000203.1 coordinate 13,227, forward strand.
GTTAAAAATGCAATTATTATTTATTTAACTAAGAAGGCTAGTGTCATTTCCACTTTTAAGTAAAAGTGGAATTGTTAAAAACTAGCTGGATGGACCGAGTCAGGTTTTTGTTGTTGTCTAGACACAAGATTAAAATAATATATGTCACTAGAAGTTTTGAATCACCTAAAACTTCTAGTGACTTATGGCTAAAATTTCACGACACGGACAAGCGGAAATAATTTCCGAATCTGAGTAGTTAAAGCTCCGTAGAGTTAGGCAAGGTTGGCATCAGTTATTTTGGGATATTGCGTATTACACAGGGGAAAGGTGGGGCGCAATTGTGGCGCTGCGGGTTGAGGATTTGTACGCATCTGGTTGTCCGCGCGACCACATCACTTTCCGCGCTAGAACTCGCAAGGCAGATACTAGCTTCCACCGCAAAACTAGACAAGTGCCGCTTCATCCAACGCTGTAGGAACGGCTCAAAGCTGATAAACTGCCGCACAGGGAATGGTTATTTCCCAGCCAGCGCGACTCTACAAAACACGTCTGCTTCAAAACGGCGGATTTACAGCGGTTCCCGCTGTTATGAGGTACAATAATATCTCATTGTTGTAGTCAAAGCTAATGAAAGCATATTCCCTAGATCTCCGAGAAAAAATAGTCAAGGCACATTTGGCAGAAAAGATGCCAATTAGGAAAGTAGCTACCTGGTTTGCTGTCAGTAAAAGTCTAGTCCAAAAACAGGCACGATCAACAACAAACCGAGGGAAATTTACAGCCAAAACCGAGAGGAAAACCACAATTGGGTCATCTGACTGCCAAAGCAGAAATTAGAACAATGGTAGCAGAAAACCCGGATGCCACCTTGGTAGAGTTGTGTGAATTATTGGCACAGAAGACCGGAAATTGGGTGAGTCGGACGGCAATGTGTCCCTATTTGCAGAACTTAGGACTTAATCGTCAAAAAAAACATGGTACAGCAGTCAAGCCGCGACAGAAAGAGTCCAAAAATTAAGAGTAGAGTATTGGGAAAAAATCAAAGATATCGAGCCAGAAAACCGAGGATTTTTGGATGAAACCGGGGTTCTACTGGGTTTGACTAGAACTCATGCCCGTTCCCTGCCAGGGACAAGAGTATCAGAACTCAAACGATTGTACCCTTGCCGCAAAAGTCACTGCGATTGGCGCAATTAGCATTAATAAAGTGCTGGCATTGATGACAATGAATGATGCAATGGATGGACGAGCAGCAGTATTTATTGAGAAATTTTTAGGCGAGCAATTATGGGTAGGATCCGTAGTAGTGATGGATAATTTACCCGCGCATAAACTAGGTTCTATTGAACCAATGATTAATGCTGTTGGCGCTAGCATTATTTGTTTATCCCCATACTCTCCTGATTTTAACCCAATTGAATTTTGCTGGTCACAGCTAAAATCATTTTGGCTGCGCTTCGCTCCAACTACCACGTCTATGATTGATAGAATAATTGCAGTTGCCCTCAATTTAGTCAATCCTCAACATTTAAGAAATTGGTTTGCTAGTTGCTGTTACTGTACCTCATAACAGCGGTTCCCGCTGTATTTTTGCGGAATGCTTTGGAGTGCTGCGGGTACTCAGCGAAGGGAATAAGTACTCATTCAACTCGAAGGACTTTCATCACCCGGCTTGAGGAAAAGGGAATAATGGCTAGCAACGTTAAAGCCATCCGAAAGATAGCCGACATGGTAGAGGGCGACTCTAAACTCTTACCAGAAATGTTCAAGCAGATCCGTCGTTTGATGCGGGGAGAAATCAAGCTGGCGCAATTCCACAAGCTATTGGTTAAAGCCGCAATCAACCACCAGGAAAAACTGGACGAGGAAACAGCGGACATTTTTCTGGCAATGGCTGGGTATAAAGCTTACTCTACCAAGCTGGAACACCGTACCAACGTTCGCAACCAACTGAAAGAGAAACGTACAGCAGCTTTAGTCAACTATTACGACAAGTCTGTGTACGGTTACGAATCCCAGCTGATTGATATTGAATTTGAGGTCTTAGAATCCAACCAAAAGATTCTAGTTGACGGTAAAACCAAACGAATCAATTTCAACAGCAAGCGCCAGCCAGACATAGCAGCTGACATCCAAAGTGCTGATCAGGATTAGGTTGTGATGTTTAATAGGGTGAGCTAACAACTCACCCTTACCTGAACAAGTAAGTCGAGTAGAAAATGCTGCGTCATCTGAAAAATGCTAATGAGTTAGTATTGTACGCTGCCATTTCCTGCGGTGCTGCATACTTGTCCCGGTTAGTTCCTCCCTTCCACTTTCCCATCATGCTGCTGCGGTTAGGAATACTAGGCTACTGGGGATATATGATGGCTATTGCTCAAGGTAATAAAGACCTTGCCGTCATCATTGGTGGGTCGCTTTTAATCGGGATGATTGGTGGTTATTGGGATTTAATTGAAGTTCATTCAAAGTATGTCAGCAGCGAAATGGTATTTACCCTCACCATGACTGGTCTAGCAGTGTTAGTGACTGTTTCCTATGTACTTAATCACCGAGATTCAGATGGAAAAACTCGCCAAAAATCAGCGGCTGTTCATCGCTTTAAGCTGCGGTTCGATTGGTGGCAAGGTTAGTTCTTTCGCTTACCCACTTCAGAAGTTGCATGTATATTCTCAAGTCTCGAGAGATGCACTGGTAATCGCTTATAAGCGTCACTTCGTCATCAGCGAAAATGACACAATTCTCCCCTCTGGATTCAACAGCAACAAAGCACAACTAATAGCTAAAATCTCTCCGTCTCGCTGCTGTTACTGTTAGTAAGTGCCGGTGTTTATGGGGGGCTTTGAGTATCGTTAGCTCAATCGATGAAGTCAATCAAATATTGGCTGGAGGACGCAAGGAATTACTGCTGTCATCAAACATCGGTTGGCAATGGCTAGTAAATCACAGCAACTTCTCGGCTGGGATGAAATGAATTTAAACAAAAGGTAAATAGTTCATTTTCTCTCACAATGTCTTCCTAATACTCCAGTTCTTTATCCGGGTATTACTAATCTATGACGATGGCGGAAATTAAATTCTCCCTAACTGGTGAGTTCGAAGGTGAACCCTACGAACGAATCATTTTTACCAAAGAAGTTGCTGCCGAGGACATGGGGGGGCAAAGGGGATGGGGGGGCTGGGGGGGCAAAGGGGATGGGGGGGCAAAGGGGATGGGGGAGCAAAGGGGATGGGGGAGCAAAGGGGATGGGGGAGCGGGGGATGAAGCAGTTGAGTCGAGAAACCTTTAAAAGTCATTTGGACTTGGACATCTACAAGAAGGCGTTTGAA
>NZ_BLAY01000204.1 GCF_020521235.1 Microseira wollei NIES-4236
TTTCCCTCACCAATCTGACACAACTGTATCTCAGCGGCAATCAGATCGCAGATATTAGTCCCCTCTTTTCCCTCACCAATCTGACACAACTGTATCTCAGCGGCAATCAGATCGCAGATATTAGTCCCCTCTTTTCCCTCACCAATCTGACACAACTGTATCTCAGCGGCAATCAGATCGCAGATATTAGTCCACTACAATCCCTTGACCAACTAGATTCTGTATGGATTTATGGTGTTGATTTACCCAAAAAATATTTTTACCCTCAACACCAGTGGCAGGCACAATGGCTTTTGTCAGAAGAGAACGCCGAAATCAGGCGATTGCTGATTCAAACTATTGGCTACGACCGAATTTGTCAAGAATTGCAAGCCACTGAGTTAGATTCATGGCGCGAATACACTTTACTAAAAATCGATATATTTGATGACTTCGATGAGGATAACAACGAATATCCAACTTATCTTTTAAAAATGACATGCCCCAGCACCGGACATATCCACGCCTTGCGCGTCCCACCTGATATGAAATCGGCACGGGAGGCAATTCGCTGGGTGAATTGGGGCATCGACCCAGAAGAATTTGCAGTGCAGACTTGAAAAATAACTTTAGCTATCAGTTTTTCCCGATACTTCCTCGCTTGGGAGTATCGGGAAAAATAGCGATCGCAAACACCTTACTCAGTAGCTTTCCCTCTGTTATAGCGGATTGCTTTCTGAGTGAGGTACAGCCTTCAGGCGCCTTTTGTCAAGCGCGCTGCCATTTTTGCTGCCCGCACACTGCTGCCAAGGTGTACCTCATACGAGTGCAATCCGCTGTAATTGCAACCCTCAAAGGCGGGCAAGATGCCCACCCCACAAGAAATATGGTCGAAATCTAATGCCTGTGAAATGATCGGAAGATGGCTAAACGCAAGGATCAGAGAGAATTTAGGGTTTACGTGCCTGATGAAGTCTACAGGCTACTGCAAAGCATTGCGGCTATTCGAGATAGTTCGGTCAATGCTGCGGTGAATGAGGCGATCGAGTTCTGGCTAGCTGACGAAAAGCAGCAGAAGACAATAGAAAGACACCGTTTGAACGATCTAGACGAACCTGAATCAACCTAGAAGAATTTTTATCCAAACAGGAAATTATAGCGTTCGCTCTACTCGTGCGGTCGGCATATTGCCCTACTCGTGCGGTCGGCATATTGCCCCAAGCGCAGCACAGAGCAGTTCACAATCGTTTGGTATGCAAAAGAAAAATTATCCCAGACTTGGATCGATGAGGTAAAAAGATGCCTTCTCCATTTCCCGGAATCAACCCCTATTTAGAACATGCCGATTTTTGGTCAGAAGTTGATCGTCGGTTAATTACCGCGATCGCAGACGCGATCGCCCCCTTCCTGGATCCCAAATATTACGCTGCGATTGAAAAGCGTACTTATCTCAGCGAGATCGAAGATAGCGTTTTAGTAGGAATACCCGATCTGGCAGTTTACCAAAAAATTGGGTTGTTAGCCCCGTCCTTCTAGGACGGCTTTATTTTGTGCTAAAATTTCTTTGTGGTCAGGGTAATCAACCACATTAAACACCCAGTACTCGAAGGAGTAGCGCACCTTGAAAACTGAACATATGGCGTTCTGTTGGGAAAAGCACCAACAGGTAAAATGTTCATGCAACAAGTACCAGAAAAACTAGAATTTAAGTTTTGAACTGTACGGTAGGGCATACCGAAACAGACTTCTGTAATGGAGTGAAAGCTTGCAAAGAGAACCATCTCTGGCATAATTTGGGCAACTAGATTGTGGTAAGTGGACTCGTTGAACCAAGAATCCCCAAGGCTGTACGCCGGGGAGTGTCAAACCAAGCAATCGCCAACCAACCAAACCGGATCGACAGTTGCGCTTGCTACTCAAACCGCAGCCATTTCCGTCACAGTACCAATACCCGAAGCAGTCCGAGAAAGCTATTGAGAAATTAGAGAAGTAGGAACGGGTACGGTTGTGACCGTTGGAGAAATTATACCCCCTAAAAATAAACGCGCTGGTGAGGGAAGGGAAGCATAGAAACGCCAGCGACAGCAAGTATTAGGACGCCCCACTCACTTGCCGGACTTACGCAAAGAAACCAGGTTTCTACGAGAAATCGTTGGTTTGGCAACCATAGATTGACTCTGAAACCTGATTTCTGGCAACGCCCTTGCGTAAGTGCTGACTTGGTAGAAATTGACTGACCCAGAAGTGGGCAACTCATGAGAATTTTAGGCGAAATCCAGTCAAATTATCGCATTTTAATCAGTCGAGGCGAATCTCCTTCGGAGACGCTTCGCGAACGCCGTCCAAGAGCTTATTTGTACGCCTTTAGCCTGCGGGATGCAATTCCCTCATTTTCTTTACCCTTCCAGTCAGGTGAAAGCGAACCAATGGTGGAATTGCAAAGCTTATTAAACGGCGTGTACGAACGGGCAGGCTACGATCTAAGGTTAGATTACACTCAAGAACCCGTGCCAAAACTCAAACCAGAGGATGCAACTTGGGTCCATGAGTTGTTGAAAGCGAAACGACTTCGCAATGCTGGCTAGGTGACTGAATACTTGGTTGCAGCTGCAGCAGTCGTCAACCCTGCGATATATATAGTTTTAGCAGGCGCGTTGGCTTTGCATGCTTTTGGTATCTCGCCTCTATTTCTGCGATCGCTTTAATTCTATTACCCCATGTTTTTTCAACCAATTCAAATCTCACCGCGAGCAAAAATAGCCTGTTGGTAGGCATTCGGTATCTCGCAGTATAGACCTTGCCATCGCATCCCTGTTATTTGACGTCATCTGATAATTATGATACAATATTTTAGAGGAAAAAAAATATTAGATTGATTAAAGTGGACATTCTAATAACTGTTGCTGAAGTCTTCTTGTTGATGGGTGCCTTTTTTCTGCTGAACTGGCTGGTTGGAATCGCCATCAAGCAGATGACCAAAGTTTCTTGGGTCAGGGGAAAAACCGAGAAAATTGCCACCTGGCGTCGGAATATCAGCAGACTTTTGATGTTTACCTGTGGGGCGCTATGTATTTTGGTAGTCGGCGTCAATGGGATGGTAATTTATCAACGCCAAAGCGTTCAAGAATTCCAACTGAACTTACTTTACAGCATACCGCCTCAATTTTGGCTAACGGTAGCTACGGCTATCCTACAAACTATTATCCTACTGGTGCTGGTTAAGATCAGCTTACCAGTTTTGCACCGAGGGGTGGATTGGGCTTGCGAACGCGCCCAGAATTTTGACGATATCCCAGAGAACGATCAAAGCATTGGGTTTGTTTTTAGCTGGCTCAAAAATTTCCTCACCAATAGTATTTGGCTCTTAAGTTTTACCTTATGCAGCCAATTTATTCAACTGCCTGCTCTCGCTACCAATTCTTTGTTAATTGGCTTAAAAATATATATCACTATCTCAATAGGTTTACTTTTTGTCAAATCAATAGATGTGGTAATTGACACCCTGGATGCCATCAGTATCAAAAACTCAAGTAACCAAAAACTGCTGGAATTTTACCAGCGTTTCCACCATTTGGTTCCCATGTAAAAAAAATATATGGAGTACGTCATCTATCTTCAAATGGCGGATTTCATTGTGGGGGAATTTAATTGGCTCGCTAGGATGGCAGAGTACATTCCCAAAATTATTAATATTCTCACTATTTTATTACTCAGCGCAATTGTGATAGAAATTGCTAACTACCTGCTTGAAGATTTAATTTTAAGGGATGAAAAATTAACTGAATTACAAAAACAGAGGCGGATGACAATCATCCCCTTAATTAAAAGTATACTGAAATATCTGATTTACTTTAGTGCGGGGATTTTAAGCCTCAATGTTATTAACATCGACCCCGGGCCGATCTTAGCGGGGGCAGGTATCGTGGGTATAGCGATTGGGCTGGGGGCGCAGAACCTAATCAATGATATAGTTTGTGGATTTTTTATCTTGTTTGACAATTATTATTTAGTGGGTGACTATATCGAAGTGAATACTGCCTCTGGATTTGTCGAAGCCATTGACCTCAGAAGCACTCGCATCCGCAATATGAACGGTCAAGTACACATTATCCGGAATGGAGAAATTAAAGATATAATCAACTACTCTAAACAGTATATCTATGCAGTGGTGGAAGTGAGTGTGTCCTATGAATGCAACCTCGATCACCTGTACCAGGTTCTAGAAGAAGCGGGAAAGCAGTTAAAGGAAAATTACCCAGAGATACTAGAACCAATGCAGGTGGATGGGATAGAAAAATTCGGGGAGTCTGACTTGTTAATTCGCACGGTTACAAAAGTAAAACCCGGAAGCCATACCCGAATTCAAAGAATCACTCGTAAAATAATTAAAGATACGCTTGACCGAGAAGGGATTGAAATTTCCTCCGGGGATCAGGTGATGATTCTTAAGCAAGACTCTTTCAACCTCTCAAACATTGGACAGTCCTAAAACCAAAGTCAAAGTCTGGGTAGTCGAAAATGGCAAGGTACGTCCTCGCTCAGATTATCTTGCCACAGAAGAACCCCTAGAAATCCGTCTCGTTGCTGCTGGGATACGCCGCACCATAGCAATTACCATGCGAACACCAGGAAATGATTTTGAACTGGTCGCCGGATTTCTTTACAGCGAAGGTGCGATTAACAAACGCGAGGATATCCGCCGCATTACCCATTGTGTAGATAATGGGACAGGCAAGATGCCTATCCCACAAACACAATCTTTCTCTGGTGGGGTGGGGGAGACAGGCAAGATGCCTATCCCACAAACACAATCTTTCTCTGGTGGGGTGGGGGAGACAGGCAAGATGCCTATCCCACAAACACAATCTTTCTCTGGTGGGGTGGGCGTCTCGCCCGCCCAGTCTATCAAAGCAAAATTTGCGGATAACATCGTCAACGTAGAACTCGCCGCCGACGAACTTCCAGATTTGGCAACTTTAGAACGTCATTTTTATACAACCAGCGCCTGTGGCGTGTGCGGAAAAACGAGTTTAGAAGCATTGCGGCGGCGAGGTTTTCCACCGATTCAAACTCAAATCAAAGTATCGCCAGAACTAATTTACAGTCTCCCCGAAAAACTGAGATCCGCTCAAGGTATTTTTACAATCACGGGTGGATTGCACGCCGCTGCATTATTCAATTCGGACGGGGAATTATTAGCAGTGCGAGAAGATGTCGGGCGGCACAATGCGTTAGATAAACTCATAGGATGGGCGTTACTTAGTAGCCAATTACCGCTAAATAATCATATTGTCATGGTCAGCGGCAGGTCGAGTTTTGAAATTATGCAAAAATGCCTCGCTGCTGGCGTCCCAATTGTTTGTGCGGTGTCAGCACCCAGTAGTTTAGCAGTATCTTTAGCGCAAGAATTTGGCATAACTTTAATTGGGTTTTTGCGGGGGGAAAGATTTAACGTGTATGCGGGAGTGGAGAGGATTGGAGGTGCGATCGATCGCCCGCCTGGGGTTTAAACCCCAGGCTAATAGCTAAAGTCCTCTGAAAGAGGACTGGAAAACAATAAAAATTTCAGTCCACTTAAGTGGACTGGCGCTATAGCTGTGGAAATTTATTTCCTGGCGGGTATTGAAACAGGTGCGTTGCGTTAATAGGCTCTTGCTTAGTAATATGATGTCCGTTGAATTGCCCATAATAAAAAAACCTCACCTCGTCGTTGCGTAGGGACACGGCATCATAGATATCTCGGACAAACAGATAACGTTAATCGTGCCGTGTCCCGGCCCATAATAAAAAAACCTCACCTCGTCGTTGCGTAGGGACACGGCATCTGACGATATCTCGGACAAACAGATAACGTTAATCGTGCCGTGTCCCGGCTTCTGATTATGGGTAATCGACCGGACATGATATAACCGAGAAAAAGAGTGCGATCGCACTACATTGCCCGTGCCATCGCATAATTTTTTAAAGCGCTATCTTAGTATTATATCCCACTCCCCTCCTGCTTATGACTACTATCACCCTAGTTGCCAAACCTGTTAGTCAAATCAAGCTAGATCCTGGTAGCGTTATCACTATTACAAACGTAACCTGGCAGGAATTTGAGACAATTTTACAGGAATTGGGAGAACATCGAGCTTCCAGAGTTGCTTACAGCAAGGAGAATTTACAAATAATGCTTCCCCTACCCGAACACGAAAAGCCGAAAGAGGTAATCTCCGATATTGTCAAAACCCTGCTAAAGGCAGCAGGCAGAAGATACGAATCTTTTGGTTCAACTACTTTTAAACGGCAAGGTGCAGCAGGAGTTGAACCTGATGCTTGTTTTTATATCCAAAATTATCAACGCATGATTAGTCGTCGGCGACTTCAAGCAGACGATCCACCCCCCGATTTAGCAATCGAAACCGATGTCACTTCTAAAACTACTCTCGATGCATATGAAATTATTGGAGTTCCAGAATTATGGGTATACGACAGCGGCAGATTTACTATCTATTTACTCAGAGATGGAAAGTATGTAAAATCCGATACTAGCCCAAATTTTCCGGGGATAGCGATCGCGCAAATCATCCCCAATATTGTAGAACGTGCGTGGCAAGTGGGAAGTTTCCAAGCATTAGAAGAATTTGAAGCGACAATCAAATAACACTCGTATCTTTCCACCCATAAGCAACTTCATCGAGTTGAACGCCGCCGATGGCAATTTGCTGTTCATATACCTTTTCGCCACCCATTGCTTGATAAAACTTGCACGCCGGATTTTCTGTTAAAACCCATACCAGCATCGAATGAATCTCTAGCATCGCCAGTCTCTCTACAACTGCCAAAGTCAAGCGGCGTCCTATTCCCCTACCTTGATAAGCTTCTAATATGTAAATTGCCATCAATTCTCCCTGGTAAATTGCATTACCCGTGCGCTCTTTTCCGCCACAGGCAAAACCGATAATTTCTCCCGACTCATCAATAGCAACATAGACAAACCCATCGCCGTTTTGCAGAATTTGAACCCAACCTTTCTCTCGCTTTTCATAAGATAAATTAGCCAGGTAATCTTCTGGGATAATGCCGCGATAAGTGGTGCGCCAAGTATTTACGTGAACTCTAGCGATCGCACCAACATCACCGATACTAGCTTCTCGTACAATTACCATCATAAAAAGGACTGGAAAAAAACAAACAGACTCAGTCCACTTTAGTGGACTTGCGCTATAGCTGTGGAAATTTATTTCCTGGCGGGTATTGAAACAGGCGCGCTATCTTTAGCCCTATAAAAGCGTTATTAGTTACGAACTCCATCATTATCGATGGCGCTGTAACCTTCACTACTCATCAATCCTAACCAAGGATCGGAATTAGGGGTTAAAAACAGTTCCGCGTAAACTTTTTCATTCAAAGCACTGACATTATTAATTGTTTCATTTCCCTCGCTAAACCATTGATGAATTTGACTGTGCAACATATATTCATTTCTGACCGTATCTAATGCGATCGCACTCTCAAAATTGCTCACCACCCGCTGCAAATTCTCGGCATTTCCGTTAGGAAAGCGTTTCGCACCAATCAAAGCAATGCTGTTTCGATCTAACTTCCCATCGCTGGCGTACAATTGAGCAATTCGCTGCCAGGTTGCTTCATCCGTAATTTCTCGTAGAGCAGTTTGATTTCTAGTAGCCGGAGATACATTTGACAGCATTGGCCCTTCCACCCGCATTTTACCTACCGCGATTGTTCCCGCGATCGCAGCGCTAGGAGGTTCGTTAGCATCGATAGGCATTCCCACCAATCGGGGAGGATTTTGAATTCCCAATTTGGCTAAATCTGCCCTCCATTGACGCTGAATTGAAGCGAGACGTTGACGGTGATAGTCGCGCAGGAAGCTTTCTTTTGCAGCACCTTGGAGTTGAGTGTATGCTTTAACTGCTTGTTCGCCCTCACTTAACTGGCGCAAGAAAGCTTGCGGGCCATATAATCCGGGAATGGCATCAATCGGACGACCGGAACTGTCTAATATGTAGTGGATGCTATTGCCGGTGAGGGTGCGTTCTAATTTGCGTCCGTCGCCAAAATCCACTGTAACTTTCGGCACATCGCGCACAGATTCCCAGTGTAAGATATAGCGATCGCGCAAGAATTTCGCAATTTCTGCATTGGGATACAAAGCGACGCGGAAAAAGCGGCTATTGGCACAACTTAAATCTTGGTCGAGTCTTCCCAACAAACGCAACGATAGAATGGGTTTATTAGTTGCACTCGCTGCGGCTTTAGCTTGTGCCAAATCGGTGTACCAATAAAGTTTAGAAGCATAACAATCCCTTTGCTGGCAAAGTGCATCTAACGCCTGGCGCATTTCCGGTGAAGGGTTATTCAGAGAATCGCGATGGGTATTGAGAAATATTTCTAACCCGCGCGGTCCCTGAGTGCGAAGTTGGGCGACTTGTTGGGCGAGTTGCGAGGGATCGGAAACTGTTTCACTATAAGCTGTTGGCACAAAACCCACGCTGATAACTGTGACGGTTATTGCAGTTTGAATCAGGTTCAATTTCATCTTTTTATTCCTCCCAACCAGCCCGTATCAATTATATCCTACCCAATTGATTCGACATCTCCAAAAACTCTTGTGGGGTAGGCATCCTGCCTGCCTTTGACTTTCCTTTAGATAGAGAGCTATTCGACATTGTATATTTTAATTTTTGTAGGGGCGGGTTTTACCAATCAGTCTATGTAACCACGAGATATGAAAGTTAAACTCGCCCCGGCTTTAATTTTTCTCCTGTCCCTCTGCATTTCAAGGTCCATCTACAGGCGTTGGTCTAGTAATTTCCACCTCCTCAAACGTCCCAGTTTCCGGCACAGAAATATCTATAAATTGCACTCCTTCTGGCACTTTGATGGCCACAGAAGCATCCACCGACTCCCCTTTCGGAATACGATTAAGAGCAATAGAAGCCGTAGAACTAGCTACGGGAACCGATTTATAAATTGTATTGCTGACATAATTGCGTGCAGTTATTTCTGGGATATTGATAATATCCCTCCTCCCCACTTCATCTGCGAGGCGACGCACCCGCATTTGCACTGTTACCAAGTCCCGCTTACCAGTTTGGGGATTTTCCATCCGTTGAACTGATACTAAATCCACCTGTGCCTTATTACCAAAAGCTTTCTTTGCTGATTTACTCACCGGGGCATTTTGTTCTCGAATATCCTCGCGTTTATCACCTTTATTATTTGGTTTGGGCGACGAAGAATCAAGCGGTTGAATCACCCCTTCTGGCGCTATCGTCGTAGTTTTAGGCGATGGAAAAACAGGCGTAGTCGTACCAGGAATTGGAATCGTTTCTTGAATTGCAGGCGATTTACCAAAGGGACTAATAGAGGGATTTACCGTCGGAGTTGGCAGCGAATTTGCCCCCGTCTTTGGTGTAGGTGTTGCGAGAGGGGGAGTTAATTGCAAAGCAGGTTCCCCATCGCCAACGAGTACGTTTTTAAACGTGCCTGTATTTTCCAAAAAAACATCAATCAAAGTGATGCCGCGCGGTACTTTTAACACCACATAACCATCTAAAGATTGCCCCTGACGCAGGGTGAATAAAGCAATTGGTCCTGACGAACGGTTTTCAGGGTTAACTGATTTGTACGTTTCGTTAGTGACCGGATTGCGCGCTGTTGTTGCGCCAATATTGATCGTGTCGCGAGTTGCGACCTGATCTGCAACTCGATTGACGCGAAATTCCACAGTCACTTCGTCCGGCATTTCTGGAATTCGCTTCACCGAAAGTAATTCGACTTGCGCCTTATTCCCTAAAGCTGACTGGACGTATGGGTTAGATGACGGCGGGATACTCGTTGTAGGAGATGGGGAAACATTGGTTGCAGGAGATGGAGTTACAGTGGTACTTTTTCTGTTGGCAGAAAGGTTAAATGGAAGCTTAACCTGTCCCAGGTTCATCCCTTGATAAAGTAGAAATCCGCCCGCACCCAAAAGCAGCATCGTCGCCGCGCCAGCCAAAAAGCCGTTCAAATTTTTGCCGCGCTGGGGTTTTGGTATCCCCGCTACAGTTTGATCGAACTGTTGCTGTTGATTTGGCGTTTTCATGACTTACTCCGATTTTTACTCAACGCCCCTTGTTGCCCTATTGTGTCAGACTATGGCGCCTGGTGACATCCTCATCGGAAATAATTTGATTGACAAAGAAGACGCGGTGAGTGGGAGACGCGGCGACGCGGAGAGAGGAAGACATCGTATAAATTTCCCGATTGGGTTCGCCCTCGTGTTACTATAGCGATTCTGTTTGGAAAATTGTAGAATCCCCTGCCCCTACAGTCTGAAATTTATTTTTCCCTATGACTGCAACAGAACCAGTAACCCAATTCCAGTACAAACCCCACTATAAACCCAACCAACTAATTTGCGGCATGGGACAAACCGCAGTAGTGACGGGGTGGAGTGTCAAGACAGATGTCGCTAAACAATTGCACTCCCACGAGTATGCTGTAATCGGGCAACTCTACTCCCCAACCAGAGGAATTAGCTTCCTGATTAGAAATTTACTAGCCAATCCCCACGTCCGCTTTTTAGTCATTATCAATGCCACCAAAGAAGACCGCAATGCAGGCGGTTGCCAATGTTTGTTAGACTTCTTCCGCAATGGATTTGTTCCTGGAGTTAGCGATACTGGTCGAGATTGCTGGACGATTCAATCTAAAATTACCGGATACATCGATATTGAAATATCCGCCTCTGCCTTAGAAACATTGCGCCAATCAATCGAAGTTAAGGTATCTTCATCGATTGCCGATGCCATCAATGTAGTTAAATCTTACGCGCAACGAGGCAGTGTCGAACCTTGGGGAAACCCCTTAGAATTTCCCCTATCTGAAGTCGTTCCCACCGTCCTCCCCGGCACCCGCTACGGACACAGAATTGAAGGCCAAACCATCGCCGAAACTTGGGTCAAAATTATTCATCGCATCAAGACAACCGGAACAATTCGCCCCACAGGTTATGATGGGCAATGGCAAGAGTTAATCGACCTAATGGCAGTGGTAACCGATGAGCCAACAGGGTTTTATTTTCCCGAGCCAAATTACTTACCAATTGACCGCAATTTCTTAGAAGAATATATCTCCCAAATCTTAGATGACTCTCCCTACCGAGAAGGGGTAAAATATACATACGGACAACGCTTGCGTTCCTGGTTCGGACGCGACCAAATCGAACAAACCATCCAAAAATTAATCGGCGAAATCGACGCCGCCAGTGCGGTTATGTCCCTGTGGGATGTGAAAGACCACGAAAAAGGTGGCAGTCCTTGTTTAAATCATATTTGGGTGAGAGTTGTAGAAAACGAACTATCTTTAACCGCCACACTCCGCAGTAATGATATGTTCGCCGCTTGGCCTGCAAATGCAATGGGTTTGCGAGCATTACAGCAACATATTCGAGATCAAATACAAGCTCGTTCCGATTATAATTTGCAGCTGGGGCCCCTGATTACAATCAGTCAGTCGGCGCATATTTACTCAGATTGTTGGGAAAATGCAGATAGACTGATTCAGCAACAGTATTCAGCAATTTGTCAAAAAATAAATTATTACGATCCAGCCGGAAACTTTTTAATTGAAATAGCAGAATCTAAAATAGTCGTTACCCAAACAACACCCGGAAGCGGAGAAATAGTAGCTTGTTACTCTGGAAAAGACCCGTTAAAGTTAATCAGAGAAATATGCTCTGCTTCTCCCGCCCTACGCCCAGATCACTCCGGTTATATAGGAATGGAACTACAAAAAGCAGCCGATTGTCTTAGAACGGGAAAGCCATACATTCAGGATCGATAAAAATGTCTGAATTTACTAGACCAACTTGGGAAGAATACTTTATAATGTTAGCAAAACTGGCGGCAACTCGTTCTACTTGCCTTGCCTTTCCAGTCGGGGCAGTTATTGTGAAAAATAAGCAGGTTTTGGCGACGGGGTATAACGGTTCGCCATCGGGTTCTGCTCATTGTACGGCTCAAGGTTTCTGCTATCCTGGATTGAGTAGTTGCGATGCTAGCAAGGCGATGCCTTCCCGTGCAGTTCACGCCGAAGCGAATGCGATCGCCCAAGCTGCCAAACACGGAATTTCCACCGAAGGTGCGAGTATTTACGTCACCCTAGAACCCTGTCTTTCTTGCTTAAAATTGATCGTTTCCGCCGGAATTCGCGAAGTTTTTTACGAAACCGCTTTTAATAGCGGCAACAACGCAATTGTGAGAGATTCTTTTGCGAATGAAGGTTTAGTCACCTTCAAACAAATTCAATTATCTGAAGAAATCGCCAAAAAAGCCGCTTTATTCTTATTAAGTCCTACCTCTGTTGCTAGATCCGAAGCCGCAGCAACTTTAGAAAGTAGGTTGGGTTGAAAGATAGTGATATCGCGTCCCTGCGTATCGGACTCGTATGGTTAATGTTGTTGTAGGGGCGGGTTTTACCAGATATCTTTGATTGGAAGCGAATTATATTGATAAACCCGCCCCCCGCGCCATGCTTACGCAAAGAAACCGGGTTTCTACAAAAAATCGTTGGGAAAGGAAACGAGAGATCAACCAAGAAATCAGGTTTCTGGCCTCGTCGCGCGTAATATCATGTCCGTTGAATTGCCCATAATAAAAAAACCTCACGGAGTCGTTGCGTAGGGACACGGCATCTGACGATATCTCGGACAAACAGATAACATTGATCGTGCCGTGTCCCGGCTGATGATTATGGGTATTCAACCGGACATGATATAAGTCCTGGATATGAAACCCGACGTGCCTATCTAGGATTGTATCGGCATTGTATACGGGCGGGGCGGGTTTATATACATTGTCTGTTGCCATCAACAATTGTCTGTAAAACCCGCCCCTACAAATCCTTATAGCGGATTGTGACTTAATAGAACACACTGGATTTTTCGCAACTTAATAGCCCGTGTAGACGGGCTTCGTTTGTATAGCGGCACCCTTAAGGGTGCCGCTATACAAACGAAGCCCATAAGGGCTGTATTCCAGCAAGTTGCTTTCCCGCTATAAAATATATGCAACCGACGCTTTAGGGTATGAAAGCCGGAAATAAATTTCCGCGCGATTTCCACCCTTGACTAAGGACAATGACTGCGGCGAATTTGTGTAATTTGATCGGCTAAATCCACAATCGCTTGCGGCATTTCTGGGCCGGTTAAAATAACATCTACATGAGGAGGGCGCTGTTCTAGAAATGCCAGCACTTCATCTTCTGGAATTAAGCCAAGGTTAATCGCCAAACTTAATTCATCCAGAACAACAAGAGAATATTTGCCTTGATAAACCACTTGCTGGGTATACTGCCACAATTGCTGTAGCGATCGCATTTCCGCTTCATCCAACTGCGGCGTGTCGATGCAGCGAGGCAAGTCGCAGCGAATCCAATCTAACTGCTGCACCAGTTTAACGGGACGATCTTGACCTTGACGAATACCCCCTTTGAGAAACTGAACCACTAAGACAGGGGTGCCTTGACTCGCAATTACAAGTGCTTGCGCCATTACGTTGGTAAAGAAGCTGCGGTGGGAAGATGTAAATACTTGTAAGAGTCCTTCAACGGTATGGGGAAAGCGATGCTCAGAACTAAGAGTCGAGGTTTCTAACTGGGCTACCATAAGTCAATCAGGGGTTACGAGCCAATCAAGTTGGTCTAACGATATCTAGCGTATTTTTACCGACGCCTCCCTAGTAGAACACCACATATATGCTGAAGTCAATAGCTGCCTCATCTGCCTGTCGGCGATAGCTTTCTAGAATTTGATGGTAAGCTTAAGTCGATTCTCGATTCCACTATCGTTGGGAGTAGGTGTGGTGAGACTGGTGATTTTGGGAGGTGCAGGTGCAGGCAAGGGAACCCAGGCAAGGCAGCTATCAACCCACCTGAATGTCCCTTGCATTGCCACGGGAGATATATTGCGAACGGCGATCGCAGCGGGGACGCCTCTCGGTTGTCAAGCGCAACCCTATGTGGAGAAGGGCGAATTAGTACCCGACGAAATGATGATAGAATTCATGCGCCAGCGATTGCTATTGCCCGATGTGACCAACGGTTGGGTACTCGATGGCTATCCCCGGACTGCCTTCCAAGCGGAAGAGTTAGATTTTCTGTTGGAAGAATTACAACAGCACCTAGACTGGGCAATTTGGTTGCATGTGCCAGAAACAGTGTTGATGAGTCGATCTTTACAGCGATCGCGCGAAGATGACCAACCAGAAATCGTCTCCCGTCGCATCGAACTATTCAAACAGCGCACTATCCCCATTTTTGAGTACTACGAATATCGCCAGCGACTGATAACCATCAACGGCAACCAATCTCCAGATCGAGTCCAGCAAGATATCCTACAAAAACTTGGCCAGACAAAGAGTCATTGATCGTGCGTCGTTTTATGGTAATGGTTAATCGGTAATCCCTCGTACTAAAAAACAATCACCAATTACCAATTACCAATTACCAATAACTAATATGTGGCAGCGTCCTGATGGCAGACAACCCAACCAAATGCGTCCGATCCGGTTTGAACGCGGGTTTACCCGCTTTGCCGACGGTTCGGTTTTAACTTGTTGCGGCGATACCCAAGTCCTTTGTACCGTTACTCTGCAAGAGGGGGTTCCCAAGTTTTTGGTAGGGACGGGGAAAGGTTGGCTAACCGCCGAGTACCGAATGCTGCCAACCGCTACTCATCCCCGCCAACCAAGAGAATTGTTGCAGTTATCCGGACGCACCCAGGAAATTCAGCGATTGATCGGACGCAGCTTGCGATCTTGTATAGATTTTCAGGCGCTGGGGGAATGCACGATCCTTGTCGATGCAGATGTTTTGCAGGCAGATGCGGGTACTCGCACGACGGCAATTACCGGCGGGTATGTGGCGCTTGCCGACGCAATGGAAAAATTGGTAAAAGAGGGGAAATTGGAGCGATCGCCTCTAATTCACCAAGTCGCCGCCGCCTCGGTAGGACTTTTGCAGGGTGAGCCATTTTTAGATTTAAACTACCCCGAAGATGTCGCCGCCTCGGTCGATTTCAACATCGTCATGAACGAAAATCTCGGTATTATTGAAGTTCAAGCCACCGCCGAAGAAGGCAGTTTCACTCGCACCCAGATGAATGGAATTTTGGATTTAGCAGAACAAGGCATTCAGCAATTGCTAGCAGCTCAGCGAAAATCTCTAAGCACTTATAACACTTAAACGGTTCTCTAGCCGTTTTAGCAACAAAGTTTTACAATAATAGGAGGAGTACTTCCTCCTCAACAGCCAGATTTCTCAGATACTTAACTAACTTACTGCGCCCCTGCACTGGAAAATATCCCCCGACCTGGATTTTAGTTTGCTTAATTTTTAGTTATAAAAATTCATAAATTAGCTTTAATTGCAGTTGCTTTATCAGTGATTTAAATCCGGTTAGCGAGTAACCGCGATCGCATCCACAGGTTGAATCAAATCGCTAGTTTTTGGTGCAAATATCACATATTTTCAGTATTTTGATCGCTTTTGTAATTAAAGAAAACTAGCAATATTGAATATGTAAGCCAAACGTGGAACAACCACTATGAAACTTTCTTATCGCGGGGTCAACTACGAATTAAATCCTACTTTTATCGAAGTAACAGAAAGGGAAAATTTCGGCAAATATCGCGGCTTGCCTATAAGAACTGCATCCCATCCTAGAGAACACCTACCCCAATCAATTCTGAAATTAACCTATCGGGGTAATAACTATATTGGACTGTACTAAACCAACTTTTAGAACCACAACAATTTTGCAGAGACAAAACAATGCAACTGATTTATCGCGGTCATATTTACGATTGCACGCAATCCGAACCTCAGCCTTATGTGAAACCTCGCGCTTTAAACTGGCGGTATCGCTTACCGGGGGAAAGTTATGAAGTAGGGATAGCATCCCAACCCTACGTCAAACCTCGCGCCTTAAATTGGCGATATCAAAACCTTGAAACGATCTAATTACTCAAGTTGCTAGTTATAAAACCGATCCCCCCAAACCCCCCTTACCAAGGGGGGCCCAAGAGAGCTTTTAACACTGTTCCGAATTAGAAGTAGGGGCACGGCGGGCGAGATATCTGCCAAAAACCGATCACCTTAATATTGCCGTGCCCCTACGCCAAGGGGCACGGCGGGCGAGATATCTGCCAAAAACAGATAACCTTAATATTGCCGTGCCCCTACGCCAAGGGGCACGGCGGACGAAATATCTGCCAAAAACAGATAACCTTAATATTGCCGTGCCCCTACGCCAAGGGGCACGGCGGGCGAGATATCTGCCAAAAACAGATAACCTTAATATTGCCGTGCCCCTACGCCAAGGGGCACGGCGG
>NZ_BLAY01000205.1 GCF_020521235.1 Microseira wollei NIES-4236
GTCTCGGCACTGTTGCCTTCCCTCGCCTCTGGCATTGGTCAGGCAACGTACCTCGACTCACGCGCCTCTCATCCCGACGCTCACCTGGGTACAGGTAGAGCGCGGGGCTTCCCGTCTACAAGCTAAATGGGTCGCCCGGGATTCGAACCCGGAACTAATCGGTTAAAAGCCGAGTACTCTACCGTTGAGTTAGCGACCCTGGTGACTGTTTTTTTCGACACCGTTGACTACTATAACAATACATAAACCAAAAGTCAACCTACTTTTCTCAGAAATTTACACTCAAGCGCACTAGCGTTTCCAAACTCGCGCCTGGGTCTAAGTGAATCAGATTCTCGCCGGTGTTTAGCGCGTTGCGGGTAGCAGTCCAAGGTTCGAGGCAGTAATATGGTTTACCTTTGACCGTCCAGAAAACCACAACCGAGTAGGCGTCGTCGTATTCCAGGGTTAGTTGCATCCGGCGAGTGGCATCGGTGACGGAGGCTGAGTTACTGGTTAGCTTTTGGAAGGCTACGTCAATTTCATCGGCCTCGAAGTCAAAGCTGCCGTTAAAATAATGGGTTATTTTGGTTCGCTGGTCTTGGTACTCGGCAGCTGGAATGTTAAATTCCAACTGGGTTTTATCGCTGGTCTGGAAGTAAGGATGCAGCCCGGTGGAAAAGGGCATCGGTTCTGTGGAATGATTGGTGTACCGTTGCCGGATATTTAGACGATTGCCCAAAAGTTCGTAGGTGAAGGCGAGTTGGAACTCAAATGGGTAAACGGCACGAGTTTGGTCGTTGCTGTTGAGGACGAGGGTGAGGCTAACTAAATCTTGAGCGACTTGATCGGCAACTTCCCAAGGCATGTCGCGGGCAAAACCGTGTTGTTTGAGGGTATATTGTTTCCCTTGATAGGTGTAGGTGTTGTCGGGTAAGTTGCCGCAGATGGGAAATAGAATCGGGATGCCGCCTCTAACGCTTAAGTTGGGGTCGGCAAATCGTTCTGCGTCTAGGTAAAGGATATCCTCTCCTTGGACTTGCCAGCGGGTGATTATACCGCCGCGTTGCGGTACGACTTCCAAACGCGACTCGGTAGAAGAGTCAGAGAGGATGTAGGTTTGATATTGCTGTTGGTCAATGGCGATCGCAAACACTTATCCTAGCTTCCTGCACGACAAAAATTGGTTGACCCCATTACAATACACGCGATCGCCGAAGCGTGCTAACTATCCGCTTCATCTTCGTCATACACCATCAAGTCTCCTGGCTGACACTTGAGCGCCTTGCAAAGCGCATTCAGGGTATCACCATCAATTCTATTCAGGTAGCGGCGAACCCTGAGCCTAGAAATAGAATTAGGATTCATCCCCGTTAAGCGAGCCAACTCCTTATTGCTGATGTTGCGCTCAGCCATTACTACTGCCAGTCTCCAGCGTATCACCGATCAAATACTCAACTTATAGTCGTTACCTTGCAAGGCAGATGTTAGCACCTGAGCAAAACGAATCTTCTCTCCTAACACCGCTGCTGTATTTTTTTAATCCGTAATGGGTTGACAACAAAGTCAAGTCGGAATACAGTTAATTCAGACAGGAGAAAGCGATCGCTCCTCTGGCGTGGAAAACTAGAGTGCGATATGCCTCCGGCACGCTACGCGATCGCATTGCAGCCTAAAAAGGCTAACTATCCGTCTCGCCTTCTTCGTAAACGATTAAGTCTCCTGGCTGGCATTTTAGTGCTTTGCAAAGTGCCTCCAGTGTAGGTTCGTCAATTCTGGGTAGGCGATCGTGAAGCTTGAGCCGAGATATAGATTTAGGATGCCTTCCAATCAGGACAGCTAGCTCCTTATTGCTGATTTTGCGCTCAGCCATCACAACTGCCAATCTCCAGCGGATCACTGTTTAACTACTCGATTACGGATCTTGCTATTGCAAGCCAGATGCTAACACTTCGCGCGGTGAGTTTTTGGCAGTTCCACACTTAGTGCCCCTAATTCTACAGTAGGCGTTGACAAATAACGCCAGTCAGAATAGAGTTAGTGCACACATGACAAAGCGATCGCTCCTCTGGCGTGGAAAACTAGAGTGCGATATGCCTCCCTTCGCTACGCGAACGCATTGCAACCTACAAAGGTTAACTATCTGTCTCGCCTTCTTCGTAGACGATTAAGTCTCCGGGCTGGCACTTTAAAGCCTTACAAAGAGATTCCAGCAAAGATTCGTCAATCCTGGGAAGGCGCCGATGCTGCTTCAGCCTGGAGACGGAATTAGGATGCTTTCCGATTAAGGAAGCTAGTTCTTTATTGCTGATATCGCGTTCAGCCATTACAACTGCTAGTCTCCAGCGGATCATTGCCTCAATGCTTAATGTCTAGCCATACCATTGCAAGCCAGATAGTAGCATTTGGCATCATCCAATTTTGTCTTTGCTACGTCTATTGTGTTTTATTAACCGCGAGATGTTGACAATCGACTCAAGTTGGAATAAATTAAGTGCAGACATGACAAAGCGATCGCCCAGTGCCTGGAAAACATGAGGGCGATCGCTCTGTAACACCTGAAAAAGGCAGTAATACCATGATAGAACAACGTTCGGTTCTGGAGCTAATCAAAGCGCCGATTCCTGACATACCGGAAGGAAAACTACCCGTGCGTATGATTGCTTGCGGTATTCCCTATGGGGTGAATAGCGTAATTCATAACTTGCATGTGGTTCGATTTGCAGAAGTTGCAGCTTGGAGTCCGCCGTTACCTTCTCCAGTCAAAGGTGAAATCATTCGGATTTTGACTCGCTATATCAAAATTAGCGGCTGAGGGCGATCTCCTCGCGATCGCATTGAATGTTAGCTTTGATGGGTAAACCTCAAATGGTTTACCAAAAAATTGGGTTTAAAGCCCCGTCCTTCTAGGACGGCTTTTTTAACTGTGGTATAATTGCGCCAAGAGAGCCAGCGTAAATATGTTGGTATTTGAGGCCAAACTTGAAGGGGTAAAACAACAGTATGAAAAGCTTGATCAAGCCATTCGTACTGCTAGATTTGTTCGCAACAGTTGCCTCAGATACTGGATGGACAACAAGGGAATTGGTAAATACGAGTTGAGTGCTTATTGCGCCGTTCTCGCCAAACAGTTCCCTTGGGCTGGCAAGTTGAACTCCCAAGCTAGACAAGCTTCGTCTGAACGAGCTTGGTCTGCCATTGCTCGGTTCTACGACAACTGTAAAAAGGGTAAGCCAGGGAAAAAGGGTTTCCCACGCTTTAAGAAGCATCAAACACACGGTTCAGTTGAGTACAAAACAACCGGATGGAAGCTTTCAGAAGACAGGCGAACTATCATTTTCACAGATGGTTTAAAAGCTGGAAACTTCAAGCTGTGGGGAACCCGCAACTTGCACTTTTATCAGTTGAAGCAAATTAAGCGGGTTCGGGTTGTTCGTAGAGCCGATGGGTATTACGTTCAGTTTTGCCTTGATATTGAGCGGATTGAGGAACGAGAACCAACAGGTAAAACCATTGGATTGGATGTCGGACTGACTCATTTCTACACCGACTCGAGCGGGCAAACTATTGAAAATCCTCGTTACTTGAAAAAGTCTGAAAAAGCTTTGAAACGGCTTCAACGGAAAATTTCTTGTACCGAAAAAGGCTCGAAAAATAGAGCCAAAGCCAGAAACCGCTTGAGCAGAAAGCACCTCAAAGTAAGCAGGCAGCGTAAAGACTTTACCGTGAAATTGGCAAGGTGCGTTATCCAGTCTAACGACTTGGTTGCCTACGAGGATTTGCAGGTGCGAAACATGGTTAGAAATAGGAAGCTGGCAAAGTCGATTTCTGACGCGGCGTGGTCAGCTTTCCGTAATTGGCTGGAGTATTTCGGCAAGGTGTTTGGAGTAGCAACGGTTGCAGTGCCACCTCACTACACCAGCGCTAATTGCTCCAATTGTGGGGAAGTTGTCAAGAAATCTTTGAGTCAGCGTACACATAGATGTCCTGATTGCGGTCACGTACAAGACAGAGATTGGAATGCGGCTCAGAACATATTAGAACTTGCACTCCGTACCGTGGGGCACACGGGAACGTTAAACGCCTCTTTTGACATCGACCTCTGCTTAGGTGAGGAAACTCCTCTAAGTAAGCCGAGTCGCAGAAAGAGGAAGCCCAAACAGTGATGTTTGTAATCACCGCCCTAAAAGTGCGGTGAAGATGTCAACCGTCAGATGTCATTAATTAACTGAGGGATTCCCGA
Organism: Microseira wollei NIES-4236; assembly: GCF_020521235.1. Taxonomy (GTDB): domain Bacteria; phylum Cyanobacteriota; class Cyanobacteriia; order Cyanobacteriales; family Aerosakkonemataceae; genus Microseira; species Microseira wollei. Next base: position 4,223 of record NZ_BLAY01000205.1, read on the forward strand.
TGAATGCCTTAATTTTGAATATTCCTCAAAATATTCAACTGACTGACGAGCAATTTTTTGAGCTTTGTCAGGTGAATCGAGATTTAAGATTTGAACGCACCGCTACAGGAGAATTAATTATCATGTTACCTACGGGAGGAGGAACGGGAGAACGAAATGCAGGCATCAATGCTCAAGTTTGGATTTGGAATCAGCAAGCGCAACTTGGTAAAGTTTTTGATTCATCAACGGGTTTTAAACTTCCTAACGGTGCAGATCGATCTCCGGATGCTTCTTGGATTCCTTTGGAAAAATGGAATGCGCTTACACCCGAACAACAGGAAAGATTTCTTCCCCTTTGTCCGGACTTTGTTATAGAGTTGCGTTCCCCCAGCGATTCGTTACCATCTCTGCAAGACAAAATGCAGGAGTATATCGACAATGGAACTCGTTTAGGTTGGTTGATTAATCGCCAAAATCGACAAGTGGAAATTTATCGTCAAGGTAGGGAAAAAGAAGTGTTGTCCGATCCTGCTAATTTATCGGGAGAGGATGTTTTGCCTGGGTTTATTTTGAATATGTCATTGGTTTGGTAATTATTGGGGGATGGAGTTGCGATCGCGTAGGGATCGCATTGCTTTTCTCTCATTGGTGGCTGGAAATATCACCAACCCAACAACACACGCCAGCCTTTTTTTCTTAAGCGTACTAATGCACGCTCTGGCTCTTTTGTAGCCAGATAATTGGGTACCTCATGTATAGTGTAAGTATATTGGGGTCTGTTCTTGATTTCACCTACTTCTATTCCCCAAAAACTTTTTTCTAAGTAAAACAGACTATATCCATATTCTTCTAAAAATTGAGTTAATACCGTTGGATATTTTGCGTGTTCTTCAAATATTATATCCCTAATTCGATTGCTTTCAATTACCTCCTTAGCTCCTTTCAATACACTAATTTCATGCCCTTCTACATCAATTTTCATCACTCCTATTTTTTCATGATTATCTATAATTTCATCCAATTTTTGCAGCTTTATTTTATAGTCTCTTCCCTCTAATGCCTGATAATTCTCTTCTGTCACTACTCTCGATCGTCCCATGCTAATTTGAAAAGTCGCATGACTACGCAAAAGTCCCTCTCCAGCATTTTCGCTTAAAGCTACCTGATGACTAATAATTCTTGCTAATCCTTCCTTTTGATTCCAAGTGTTAACGTTTTTCATTAATTCTTCATATACTTTAGGGTGAGGTTCAAATGCAATTACTTTACCACTTCCCCCACATTTTACTGCCATCAGACTTGCCATTTGTCCTATATTTGCACCCACATCAACAGCACATTCGCCTGGATCGAGTAGGTTCCAAACAGATTCACATACACAGAGATCGTAGAGTCCATACATGCATATTCTCTTCCCTATAAACTCATGGGGTCTCACCAAAATTTTAACTCCCCAAGGAAGACTCACTTCTTCAAATTCATTATTACTTATATTTCCTTTTTTCATCAATTGGTATCGAACCAGTTGTTTGGGGTTAAAAAATAATTCTGGGGTTTTTAACATATCTGCAAATTTCATTTAGCCTCCTTTACACAAGTTCATTAAATGGGATGATTCACTTTCAATTTTGCTTTGGTAACGTCATAATACCTCTATAACTTGGAGCTTCAAAAAACCCCAGGTATTATTGACATCCTTATTGATACCGTTTCAGATAAATAATAGCCACGCCTCCCCTGACTGGGTTGGCTGAACTAATTGTGCTGCGGTTTTACACCCTGAATCTTTTTGAGATCAAACAGCCTAAAAGCTTTGTTAAGGGCTGCTTGTGATGGGTTAGTCACCCTGTTAGGCTTGTATATATTTGATTATTATAACCCTTTTATTCGTAAATATCTAGTGGTCAAACCAATTATTTTTCGGACAAACCGGGTAACTTTTGCGTAAGTCCTGTAAAATAAGCATTTCAGGCTTGACCCAAGATTGGTGAATGCTGCTGCAAGACTTGCTTTAAATATTGCCCAGTATAAGACCTCGAATTCGCCGCTACTTCCTCCGGCGTGCCAAAAGCAATTACTTCCCCTCCTTTATCTCCACCTTCTGGCCCTAAATCTATCACCCAATCGGAACAACGAATTACATCCAAATTATGTTCGATCACCAAAATAGAATTACCTTTATCCACCAATCTCTGCAACACATCTAACAACTTATGGACATCGTAAAAAGATAAACCAGTTGTCGGTTCGTCGATTAAATAAAGCGTCTTCCCCGTGGCGCGGCGAGATAGTTCGGATGCCAATTTTACCCGCTGCGCTTCGCCGCCGGATAAGGTAGGTGCTGTCTGTCCCAAACGGATGTAACCTAATCCCACATCTAATAAAGTTTGCAGTCGCGTTGCTGCTTTGGGGATATTGATAAAAAACTCCAAAGCTTCTTCGACAGTCATGTCTAAAACTTCCGCAATCGACTTGCCTTTATATTTCACTTGCAAGGTTTCTCGATTGTATCTAGCACCTTTACAAACTTCGCATTGAACGTACACATCCGGCAGAAAATTCATCTCAATTACATTCACCCCCTGTCCGCTACAAGCTTCGCATCTTCCGCCTTTGACGTTGAAGGAAAATTGCCCTGGTTTATATCCCCTGGCTTTGGCTTCTATGGTTTGGGAAAAGATATCGCGAATCGCATCAAATACGCCGGTATATGTGACGGGGTTAGAACGCGGCGTGCGTCCAATGGGAGATTGGTCGATCACAATTGCTTTATCGATGGCGTTGAGTCCGGTAATTTTTTCCAGTTGTTTGGGAAGGGGAACTTTGCGCGTGAGGTGATGTTGTAATGCTGGATAAAGTAATTCGTTGACTAAGGTAGATTTTCCAGAACCGGAAACGCCGGTAATGCAGACAAGTTTACCCAAGGGGATTTCTACATCGATGTTTTTTAAGTTATTGCGATGGGCATTCTTGAGGATTAAGGATTTGCCATTTCCAGTTCTTCTTTCTGCTGGGGTTTCTATGACTCGCCGTCCCGATAGATAAGCGCCAGTTAAAGACTTTTCTGCGGTTAGTAATGTGTCTAAATTCCCTTGGGCGATGATTTCTCCGCCGTGTATTCCCGCGCCGGGACCAATATCTACAATATGGTCGGCAGCGCGGATGGTTTCTTCGTCGTGTTCGACTACTATTAAGGTATTTCCTAAGTCGCGTAGTTTGGTTAATGTATTCAGCAAGCGAGTGTTGTCTCTTTGATGCAATCCGATACTCGGTTCATCTAAAACGTATAGGACGCCTGTTAATCCAGAACCTATTTGCGTCGCCAATCGGATTCGCTGTGCTTCGCCCCCCGAAAGGGTCATAGCGGCGCGGTCTAAGGTGAGGTAATCTAATCCTACGTCGAGGAGGAATTGCAGTCTGGCTTTGATTTCTCTGAGGACTAAATCGGCGATTTGCGCTTGGCGATCGCTCAACCTCAATTTATCAATCCTCTCCTTACTTTCCCCAATCGAAACTGCCGTCAATTCCTCTATTTTATATTGCCCCATTCGCACCGATAGCGCTTCCGGTTTCAGTCTCTTTCCTTGACAAACTTCGCAGGTTTGATATACTAGATATTGTTCTAATTTTTGCTTTTGCAATTCCGACCCTTCATCATATTGTTTTTGCAGGATTGCTAAAACTCCAGAATAGTGTCGGAAATCCTTTCTTTCTGGTATCCAAATCGCTTTTTCCGAACCTGATAAGAGAATCTGTTGCTGTTCTTTGGTAAGTTGTTTCCAAGGGGTGTGGAGTTCAAATCCAAACGCTTGCGCCACGTTATAAAGTAGCGAGATATAGTAAGAATTATCCTTTTCTGCCCAAGGGGCGATCGCACTATAAAGAGGCGCATCCGGATCGGGTACAATTAACTCTGGTGAAAATGTCCGCAAACTGCCTAATCCGTGACAATTTGGACAAGCACCGTAAGGCGAATTAAACGAAAATAGTCTCGGCGATAATTCTTCCATCACCGCCCCATGTTCGGGACAAGCAAAGTTTTCGGAAAAGATTAATTCTTTTTCGCTGTTGACTTCTGATGAAGGAGTAATATCAATCACCGCAATTCCACCGGAATGACGCAAGCAGGTGTTGAGAGAATCAACCAAACGTTCTTGAAGATCGGGTTTTTTGATTAACCGATCGACGACGATTTCAATTGTGTGATGATAATTTTTATCTAATTCGATATTTTCGTCGAGTTGGCGAATTTCCCCATTAACTCGCACGCGGACAAAACCTTCAGAGACTAAACTCGATAAAAGTTTGCGGTGGGTTCCCTTTTTACCGCGCACGACGGGTGATAGGATTTGGAAGCGGGTACGATCTGGGAGTTCCATGATGCGATCGCACATCTCGTCGATTGTCTGAGGTGCAATACAGCGATCGCATATCGGACAGTGGGGTTCTCCCGCCCTGCCATACAATAATCGCAGATAATCGTAAATTTCGGTAACCGTGCCTACCGTCGAACGCGGGTTATTCGATGTAGACTTTTGATCGATGGAAATAGCCGGACTCAGCCCTTCGATGGCTTCTACATCCGGTTTATCTAGCTGTCCTAAGAATTGTCGCGCATAAGCGCTGAGAGATTCAACGTAGCGGCGCTGTCCTTCCGCGAAGATGGTATCGAAGGCGAGGGAGGACTTACCCGACCCGGAGACGCCGGTGAAGACGATTAAGCGATCGCGCGGCAGTTCCAAATCGATATTCTTAAGGTTATGCTGCCTCGCGCCCCGAATGCGGATCGTATTCTGGTTATTATGGTTGGGGCTGGTGAGATGCTGGGCGTCTGAACTATCGACAGGATGAGACATGAGAACAGGGCGTAACAGTCCTTGATAATTTTAAACCAGAAATTTATTTCTGGCTGTAGGGGCACGGCAATTTAAAACCTTTGGTATAAACCAAAAGTTATTATATGCCGTGCCCCTACAAAATTATCGTTGAAATTGACTGAAACTCTGAATCGAGCAAACATTTAACCTGTTTTAACAGGTTTTAGCTTTTAGCTTGAAATTTATTTCAAGGCTATGTGTTGAGTAAAGAAACCTGGCGATACAATGCTGCAATCGGACAGCTAAAATCAACGCTGGCAAAATAGATTTCTTCGCCTGAGTTGTAGGTTTGTTGTACCCAGTTTCCTTCCCCATTGCGGCGGAAACACTCGACGCGCATCTGGTTTTGACTAATTAGCACGTATTCGGTCAAAGTTTCTAAATTTTTGTAGTCATTAAATTTACCTTCTCTATCAAAAGCTTCTGTTTTGGAAGACAATACTTCCACAATTAAACAAGGATAGCGAATAAACTTTTCAGAAGAGTTTCTGTCTCGTTCGTCGCAGGTTACCGCGACATCAGGATAGTAGAAATCATTCTCTGCTTCTACTCGAACTTTCATATCTGTGGTGTAAACTATACAGTCACTGTCTTCAAGTGAGTTGTCTAACTGCCGATATATATTTCCTGTAATTATGACATGAGCTTTACTTGCTCCTGCCATTGCGTAGATGAGTCCTTGCCTGTATTCATGCTTGATGGGATTATTATCTTCTATTTCTAGATATTCTTCTGGGGAGAAGTAGGCGTGGTATTGGGTGGAAAGCATGGGTTAAAGTTGCTGAAATTATACTTTTATTTTAAGCGTCGCGTACAGCCTGAGTCAGCTTTTCCAAGTCAGCAACGGCTTGTGGTTTATACTCAACTGAGAGCTTCATTGCTGTTTTCCACTAAGTTTTTTATAGACTTCTTCAGCAGGAATACCCCGTTCGCCTGCTTCTTTTCCCTTTCTAAACTCCATTAATCGCTGCTTGACCTCTTCTTTGATTTCTTTTCCCTCGTCAGGATCGCCGAAATACTCGTCTAGGCATTGTTCAACAATGTGTCGAATTAGATCTGTAAGTTGCTCAACTGTCATGTCTTTGATTTGCATTTTAATCTCCTGGCATTTAGTACTTACAATTTTAGCAAGAGTGGTATAGGATAGAGCGATCGCATCTTCAAGAAACCCGGTTTGTCAAAGAAACCGGGTTTCTTGGGTGACAAGAATTAAAGCCATATTTGCAAATATCCCCTTTAAAATTTGCTAGCTGATTGTGCTAACTATTGCTGCTAATATCGCAGATTCCAAGCTAGGGAATTATCCTCTTTCGCTACTACGCTTACTCATGTTTTGTGCCATCAGGCATGATTGCGCCCTTCAAATTAGCACCCTTTAGGTTGGCATACCCCAGGTTGGCACCCCCCAGGTTGGCACCCCCCAGGTAGGCATCCCCCAGGTTGGCATCCCCCAGGTAGGCATCCCCCAGGTAGGCACCCCCCAGGTAGGCACCCCCCAGGTAGGCATCCTTCAGGTTGGCACCCTTCAGGTTGGCACCCCTCAGGTTGGCATCCTTCAGGTTGGCACCCTTCAGGTTGGCACCCCTCAGGTTGGCATCCTTCAGGTTGGCACCCCTCAGGTTGGCATCCTTCAGGTTGGCACCCTTCAGGTTGGCATCCTTCAGGTTGGCATCCTTCAGGTTGGCACCCTTCAGGTTGGCATCCTTCAGGTTGGCATCCTTCAGGTTGGCATCCTCCAGGTTGGCATCCTCCAGGTGGGTATCCCTCAAGACACCCATCAGGTTGGTATTCCCCAGGTTGGCACCCCTCAGGTTGGCACCCCCCAGGTTGGCACCCCTCAGGTTGGCACCCCTCAGGTTGGCACCCCCCAGGTTGGCACCCCTCAGGTTGGCACCCCCCAGGTTGGCACCCCTCAGGTTGGCACCCCCCAGGTTGGCACCCCCCAGGTAGGCATCATTCAAGTCACACTTTTCGCAACTCCCAGTCATCCGCAATCGATTGACAGCAGCACTTCCAGAAGTTGCACTCAACTGAGAAATTATCAAATTTGTGCCAAAAATGGCGACAACTCCAAGAGTGGCTAGCCCTGCTACAACCGCTGGTTTCCTCGTGAGATTTACTGAACGAAATAAAGTTTCTACCAGAGTGGCACTACCAACAACATCAATGGGCTGAAGTGCTTCCAAAGCCGCAGCCGCATTGCCATAGCGATTCTTCAAATTCGGTTCCACCATTTTGGTCAGCCAATCAACAAAGCGCGGCTTCAGTTTGGGAACTAATTTCTTAAACTCAAACCGATAGTTATCATCAATTAACTTGCCAATATCAACAGAACGAGTACCAGTCACCAAGCAAATCAAAGTTGCTCCCAAACTATATAAATCCGATGCTTCTGTAAGCGAACGACCAAACTGTTCTTCCGGCGGCATAAAGCCTATCGTTCCTGCTGCGACGCTGCTAAGCGCCAATTCCCCACCCCGAATGCGGGCAAAACCAAAATCAATTAGGTAAGCATTTAATTGCTTGTCCACCAAAATATTCTCTGGTTTGATATCCCGATGAATCACCGGAGGAGTCCGCTTTTGCAAGTAAACCAAAATTTCTAAAACCGACACAGCAATTTGCTTAATTTCTTCAGGAGTAAAGCTGCGTCGTTCCGCTAAAGATGGCGCATTTTTATATTCCTGCACCAAACAAAAGCCCGATGCAGTTTCAAAAGAATCTAGATAGCGGGGAATGCGGGGATGATTTAATTGTTGCAGCAGTTCAATTTCCCGTTCATAAGCTTTAAAACCCGACCAATCCGCACCCCCCATTGCAAACCGAAACTCTTTAATTACAACAAGATCCCCCCCTGTTGTCCCCTCCCGATCAAGGACATCCCCTCTTGTCCCCCCCCGATCAAGATCCCCCCCTCTTGTCCCCCCCTTGATCAGGGGGGCATGGGGGGATCTCTTCACCAAGTAAGTAATCCGCCCCGCTTCCCGGTTGCGTCCCAATTCGCGGATAATTTGATAGCCGTGGCTGGAAAAATCTGAATGGTTGCTCATAGGTTTGTCCTTGCATCTGGATTTGTGCAGTGCGATCGCAGTTGGGTAGTGGGTGGTGTATGCGGCGCACCCCTAACCGTTGATACCGATTTTGGCATACACTATTGTCGCATCCTGAAATTGCTATCCCTGGTTGGCGTTGAGTGTCCCTGCACTCCACCCAACCTACAACTGACCCAAGTTTCTTCCTGAAGCAGAAAAATGATTGCTAAAGAAAATTGGAGCAGAGGTAAACTTTAAAAGCGTTCGCAGCTAGCCTAGAGTTAGCCTTCCAGATTTGTCTGCCGTTGGGTAGATGCGATCGCGCGACGGTAAATATAAGAAATACTATCCAGTTTATTGGTCAAAATCTATGTTGAACGGTCAAACAAATCACCCAATCTTTGGAAAATTAGTAGGTGGACGTTATTATATACTCGAAATACTCAGTTTTGGCGTACTGGGGCGGACTTACCTTGCCAAAGACATTCGCCAAACGGGTAGCCCCAAATGCGTCATCAAACACGTCAAAGCTGCCAGCGATGAACCCAAAACCCTGGAAACTCTAAAGCGTCTATTTTTGGGGGAAGCAGAAATTCTGATTAATTTGGGAAAGCACGAACAAATTCCCCAGGTATTAGCTACATTTGAAAACGACCAAGGATTCTACTTAGTACAAGAATTCATTGAAGGACAACCCCTGAGTGAACTACTACCAACCAGTACCCGCTGCGGTCAACGTTGGACTGAATTTCAAGTTGTTAAATTTTTGAAAGACCTTTTGGGCATTCTGGAATTTATTCACGCTCATACTATCATCCATTGTAACATCAATCCAAGCAACATAATTAAACGTGCCGTAGACGGAAAGCTATTTTTAACTGACTTCGGCGCAGTTCAACCAGTGCAAAATACAGCGCCCGATCTCAAATTAAATCTTACTCCATCCGGATATATTCCAGGAGAGCAACTCGCATTTCAGCCTCGGATAAACAGCGATATTTATGCTTTAGGTACCATTGGCGTTCAAGCACTAACAGGACTGCGTCCAGCGCAATTACAAATAGATAATATAACTTGGCAGCGCCAGGTTAGCGACGAGTTAGCTGGTGTCCTGGAGCGAATGGTGCAACCCGATTATAAAGACCGCTATCAAAATGCGACGGAAGTCTTGCAAGCGCTTCATAGTCTGCCTGTCAACCTTGAGAAACCCATAGAAGTCAAACAAATATCCTCGCTGCAACCGACTCTAAATCTGGTGCAAACACCCGAACCAAAAGAGTTAATTTTACCCTCATTTGAGCCTACCGAATTTATCGACGAGCTACCCATTTCTTTATGGCCAATTCCCTTACCACCGCTAGAGTTCGACCCAGACATAGAAATTCATATACCGGGCATTCCTCCGGTGTTAATAATGTTGAGCCTTACCTTAGCGGCACTAGGTGCTAATTATCTGTTTATAGAAGCAGGTATTCACGATATTCTAGAACCAGATCCAAAGGAATTAAAGTTAGTAAAACCAAATATTAAAGATGAACAATTACTGAGTTGGTCTGAAGAACTTTGTAGAATTCCTTATCTGTGTTTCTTCCAAGGACTCCCCTTGAGCGAAAGAGATGTTTACCTACTGCGGAAAAAAGCCTACGTCCACGCCTATAAGGGCGACTTTACGAGTGCTTTGAAATATTTGGAACAGATTACTCCCAGCAGTCCGCAATACGATTGCGTCAAAATCAAAATTGCAGAATACCGCAAAAAACAAGCTATCAAAAATTATCAAATGGGTACTACTGCTAATTCAAATACTACGCGCTAATTGCTAATTGCTAATTGCTAATTGTTAATTGTTAATTGTTAATTGGGAATCTTAGGCAAAGAAACCGGGTTTCTCCGAAAAATCCTTGGGAAAGGGAACCAGAGATCAACTAAGAAACCGTAATTGCTAATTGCTAATTGCTAATTGGGAATCGGGAAAACACCCACTTACTAACCTTTCCATTGCGTGACGGATGGTTCGGTATAAGCAAGTAACTTGCCTTGGGAAATAACATAACGCACCGTGGCGCGGCGACGAATTGCATCGTAGCGACTCGAACCATCTAAAACTATTAAATTGGCTGGTTTTCCTATTGCAATTCCATAGTTATCTTGCAAATGCAAAGTTTTAGCGCCGTGCCACGTTACCATATCAAAACAAGCATCGATTTCTGCCATTCCTGTCATTTGGCAAACGTGAACTGCCATATGGGCGACTTCTAACATATTTCCCGTTCCCAAACTGTACCAAGGATCTTGGACGCAATCATGTCCTAAACTGACATTTAATCCCGCTTGCCAAAGTTCTTTTACGCGGGTAATTCCCCGACGTTTGGGATAAGTATCGGTGCGCCCTTGCAGGGTAATATTAATCAGGGGATTGGCGATGAAATTAATTGGCGATCGCACCAACAATCCCATCAATTTTCGCGCATATGCATTGTTATAAGAACCAAACGCAGTTGTGTGACTCGCTGTAACTTTTTCCCCGATTCCCTCACGCACAGCACAAGCTGCTACCACTTCTAAAAACCGCGACTGTTCGTCATCAATTTCATCGCAGTGAATATCGATAATTTTATCATATTTTTCGGCTAATTCAAAGATGCGATGAACCGAACGCACCCCATCTTCTCGCGTAAATTCATAGTGGGGAATTCCTCCCACAACATCCGCCCCCAATTTCAGCGCTTCTTCCAATAGTTCCTCGTTTTTTGTCTGGCTGTAAATCCCATCTTGGGGAAAGGCCACCACTTGTAAATTTATCCAATCTTTGACCTCTTCTCGCACTTCGAGTAAGCCTTGCAATGCAGTTAAACTCGGTTCGCTAACATCGGCATGGCTGCGAACAAATAATACACCTTGGGAGGCTTGTTGCTTTAGAGTTTCTTTGGCGCGGTTTTTGACATCTTCTAGGGTTAAACTTTGCTTGCGTTCTCCCCAAATTTCAATTCCTTCAAACAAAGTTCCGCTTTGATTCCATCGCGGTTCGCCTGCGGTTAAAGCCGAATCTAAATGAATGTGCGACTCAACAAACGGCGGACTCACTAACTTACCTTGAATATCGAGTTCTAGTTGGCAGGGTGAGGTAAGATGGGGGGCAATGGCTGCAATCTTCCCGTCTACAATAGCAATGTCAACTTCCGACTCAGTCCCGGTTGAATTGAGCAAGCGACAACGGCGCAGAAGTAGATCCCAGGGTTTTGGTAACATCGGTACTCCTTGAGGCAGGTGCAACAGTTGTTGAATATGACGGAAAATTGCGGTAACATAGATAAGTTTAACGGAATTTTGCTATAAAACTCTGGGACTGCCACGGGACGGGGAATATGATAAATTTTGTCTCATAGACATAGCAGATATAGAAGTTATCATGAATGACACCAGCGAGCGCAATGGGTTGGAAGTAACAGAAACTATCTCCGTAGCGGGTTCTGTGATTGGGTCGATATTGGCAGTGGCTTCCAATCAGCTAATTTATGCAGCCGCTCCCTTGACTTTAGCGCTCTCCCTCAGTACAATCAACCGCCGCCGGTTTGAGCAGAACTTGCAGCAGAATATGCTGTCGTTTTTATCTCAGATGAACTCTCGCATCACGGAAACAGACCAGAAAATAGCAGGAGAGTTACAGGCGGTAAAAGATGCGGCAAAATCCCTGGCTCCCGCTCCTGAACCTGTTAATATTAAACCGATCCAAGCAGAAATCTCGGCGCTGCAAAAACGATTCGATACCTTAGAAGTAGCAATTGGCAATATTTCATCCACAGGGAATGTTACCGCGCAGCCAGCTTTTGACCCCACTTATATAGAACAACAGATTCAGGAACTGAAAACTGTACTGACCAATACAGAAAAAACAACCGCTGCCAGGGTTAACCCAGAGGAACTTAAGCAAGTTAAGCAGGAAATACAACAACTGCAAGGAAACCTTTCGTCGTTGAACGAAGCGTTTAACCAGCGGTTGGAACCAAGTCAAATTGCCGACTTAAAGCAAACTACAGCCGCAATTGACCAAAAAATAGCTGACTCATCCCTGGAACAACAAATACAGCAACTGCAAGGAAACCTTTCGTCGTTGAACGAAGCGTTTAACCAGCGGTTGGAACCAAGTCAAATTGCCGACTTAAAGCAAACTACAGCCGCAATTGACCAAAAAATAGCTGACTCATCCCTGGAACAACAAATACAGCAACTGCAAGG
>NZ_BLAY01000206.1 GCF_020521235.1 Microseira wollei NIES-4236
GCAATCATAAAATTTTCACTGGGAAATTATATTACGGTTGCCCTGCCCCTACGAATGCACCTGTTGTCACCATCTCGTTGGCGGTCGGGGCACGGCAATCATAAAATTTTCACTGGGAAATTATATTACGGTTGCCCTGCCCCTACGAATGCACCTGTTGTCACCATCTCGTTGGCGGTCGGGGCACGGCAATCATAAAATTTTCACTGGGAAATTATATTTCGGATGCCCTGCCCCTACGAATGCACCTGTTGTCACCATCTCGTTGGCGGTCGGGGCACGGCAATCATAAAATTTTCACTGGGAAATTATATTACGGTTGCCGTGCCCCTACGAATGCACCTGTTGTCACCATCTCGTTGGCGGTCGGGCACGGCAATCATAAAATTTTCACTGGGAAATTATATTTCGGATGCCGTGCCCCTACCCTTTCATGAGGGGATCTGGGTAAGGGCATTTTTGATTGTAGGGACACGGCATTCAAAAAGTTTGACCGATGCAACAAAGCCTGTTGCTGCCGTGTCCCTACCCTTGCAACATTTGATCGTAGGGGCACGGCAGGAGAAAATTTTGAGTTGACAACTTTGATTGTTGCTGCCGTGCCCCTACCCCAGGGCGGAAACCAAAAATGCGGTTGACAAATTCTGCACCAGGTGATATGGCAGACGAAATGTAGGGGCACGGCGGCGGCAATCTGGGGCATCAACCAACAGATTACGGTTGCCGTGCCCCTACCCCAGGACGGCGGCGGCAATCTTGGGCATCAACCAAAAGATTACGGTTGCCGTGCCCCTACCCCAGGACGGCGGCGGCAATATTTGGCATCAACCAAGAGATTGCGGTTGCCGTGCCCCTACCCCAGGGCGGAAATAAATGATTCGGATAATGGGACAGAAGGAAGCTGTTGCTTAGAACTTATTTAAGTCAATCCCGGCTTCTTTAGCCATTGCTGCTAAGCCTTTTTTGTCCAAGGTTTTGAGTGCCTTGGTGGAAAGGCGCAGTTTCACAAAGCGTTTGCCTTCAGGCCACCAAATGCGCTTGGTTTGCAGGTTAACTTCCTGTAGTTTTTTGGTTCTGATGTGAGAGTGGGAAACGGCGTAGGCGTTGTTCGCCTTTTTGCCGGTCAGCTGACATACACGGGACATAGGGTTCTCCAGATTTGAGGTTTTTTGGCTGCAATCTTCTATTGTAGCGAGGGAGAGGTTGAGCAGGTGTACAGGGGAGATGGGGAAGAAGACGCGGCGACGGAGAGACGCGGCGACGGGTCGAGGTTGATTGAAGATTTTCCCGCGTCGGGAGCGTCCTCACTTCCCCGCGTCGGGAGCGTCAGGAGCCTCCCCGCGTCAGGAGCCTCCCCGCCTCCTCATCTCCCTCATCTCCTCTACCCCCCTGCTCACCTGCCTATGCGCCCATCGCTCGTTCGGTTAAGCGAGTCAGCACTTGATTTGAGCGTTCGACGAAGGATTTCATTCCTTCGGCGTCGAATCCTTTTTGCGCCATTAGCGCTAGGTCATAGACGTGATGACAAATGAGGTTGGCAAGTTCGGCGGTAGGAGATTGCCCTTCAGCTTGAATGATGCTACCGGCGCTGAGGTTGGCGAGATTTTGAATTAAGGGGTGGGCGGTATTTACGACTAATATATGTTCTTCGGGGAATTGCACTGCTTGCTGCTGCAATAGGGCGTTCATATCCCGCAGGCGTCGCAAAAATTCCGGCAGCAATACCATTGCTGGTGGCGTATCTTGGGGGTTGTCCGATTTGAGCGCTTCGGTGCGGATGGTGACTTTGGGTTTGTTGAGAGCATTTTTGAATAGCTCTTCGATTAGTTGGCTGCGGGTTTTGTTGGTTTTGGGGTCTACTATTTCTCCGGATTTATCCCCGTCTAGCAGGGTTTTGTCTAGTTCGGCATCAACGCGGGAGAATTTGACATCTTTATATTCCCGCTCCAGGAAGGAAATAAAGTGGGTGTCGATGAAACCGTCTAGGAAAAGGACTTCGAGTCCTTGCTTTTTGTGGAGTTGGACGTAAGTTGCTTGAGCGACTTCGTCGGTGCAGTAATAGACGCGGTTTTCGTGTTTGTCTTTATTGCGCTCTAGGTATTCTTTAAGCGTGGTGTAAGGGAGAGAAGGAGAGGGAGAGGGGGAGGGAGTAGAGGGGGTGACGTCTTGCCAAACATCGCCTTCTTGAGATTGCACTTGTACAGTTGGAGAAGCACTCCCCTGCTCCCCTGCTCCCCTGCTCACCTGCTCACCTGCCTGGTACGTGGTGCGATAGATGATGATGTCTTCGACTTGTTTTTTGAATTTTTCGTCGTTGAGGGAGCCGAATTTGACGAAGGTGCCGATGTCTTGCCAGCAGCGGATGTATTCGGCGCGATCGCTGTTGTAAAGTTCTTTTAAGCGATCGCCGACTTTTTTGGCGATGAAGTCGGCTATTTTACGGACGGTGCGGTCTACTTGTAAGGCGCTGCGACTGACGTTGAGGGGAATGTCGGGACTATCGATTACCCCGCGCATGGGTAGCAGGAAGTTGGGGACGATTTCTTCGCAGCGATCGCTGACATAAACTTGATTGCAGAATAGCTTGATATTCCCTTGGTTGACATCGACATCGGGTTTGAGCTTGGGGAAATAAAGAATGCCGTTGAGCAAAAATGGATAATCTGTATTTAAATGCACCCAAAGCAGGGGTTCTTCTTGGAAAGGATGGAGATAGCGGTAAAATTCCAGGTAATCTTCTTTGGTTAAATCCCTGGGGGATTGACGCCAGGGTGCGGTTTGCCGATTGATTGTCTCGCCGTCGAGTTTAATCGGCACTGGCATAAAATCGCAGTAGGTTTTCACCAATTGCCGAATCCTTGCTGCTTCCAGGTATTCCACCTCGTCTTCCATCAGGGTGAGGGTGATGGTAGTGCCGCGTTGGGTGCGGGGCGAGTCTTCTAGCTGGAAGGTTGGGGAACCGTCGCAAGTCCAGTGAACTGCGTTTGCGCCTTCTTTGTAAGATAGGGTATCGATTTCAACTTTCTGGGCGACCATAAAAGAGGAGTAGAACCCCAGACCAAAGTGACCGATGAGTTGTTCGCCGCTGCTTTGGTATTTGTGGATAAATTCTTCGGCACTGGAGAAGGCGACTTGGTTAATATATTTTTTCACCTCGTCGGCGGTCATACCGATGCCGTTATCGGTGATGGAGAGAGTCTTTTTGTCTTTGTCAATCGCGATGGCGATTTCCGGTTCGCCGATTTCGCCGGTAACTTCCCCGGCGTGGGACACCATTTTGAGTTTCCCGATAGCATCCACGGCGTTGGAAATTAGTTCCCGCAAGAATATTTCGTGGTCGGAGTAGAGCGACTTTTTGATAATCGGGAAAATATTTTCAGTATGGATAGTGATAGTGCCTTGTTCGAGCATGGTCATAGGTTAAGTTGTAGGGATTTGAAGAACTACGCCGCCCTTTTGGCGAAAAGAAGCGCGCGTTGGTGGGAAGCAATTCCCGCGCCTGTAGCTTGTCCGCCCCACAGGTACGAGGGAGCTTCGAGTCACCATTGTATGGGCGATCGCATATTAATTTTAAGGCGGCGATCGCACCCGTTGTGAATTCGGATTTCCCTACTTTCAAGAACAGCAAGCAGGGGTCAAAGCCTAAAGTGTCAAGACTAAGAACGCTCACTTTATCCTCGACGATACTAGAAACCGGGTTTCTTTGCGTAGTCCCGCTCCTTTATGCTGGCATCAGCTAGCAGAACTTATACTGGTGTCGTCCCTACTGCTGGGGGTTAATATATAAACTAAACTGCTCAAAGCCTGATTATGACCGCCGTCACTCCTGAAGTATCGGTACTGATTCCAACTTACAATCGCAAGCACTTTATAGGCAAGGCGATCGAGAGCGTCTTGAATCAAACCTATCGAGATTATGAGTTAATTATCGTTGATGATGGTTCAACGGATGGAACCTATGAGTGGATTGCGGCGACTTATCCCAGTATTCGCCTAGCACGTTGGGAAGTCAATCGCGGCGCCACGGTTGTGATTAACGAAGGTATCCGCCTGACGCGGGGTGAATTTGTTGCTTTTTTAGACTCGGACGATCAATGGAAACCGAATTATTTAGAAGAACAAGTTAAAGCTTTAAAAGCCAATCCCGATGCGGTTACCGCTTATTGCAATTACACAGAAATTAAACGGGATGGTTCTCAGGTAGATCTGAATCTAAAGCCGATGAAAATGTATCCCAATATGACGCACCTGCTGTTGATGGATAACGTCATCCACAGCATGTCATTGGTGGTCGTTCGTCGCGCAGCTTTAATCAAAGCAGGTGGGGTGAACGAAAAGCTAAAAATTAGTTACGACCGAGAGTTACAATTGCGGATGCTTTATTTGGGCAAAATCGTTCACGTGCCTCAAACCTTGATGATTAAAGTCATGCATGATGGTAATTTAGTGGGAAATTACTGGCGCTGGTCTAAAGAAGTTTTAATGGTGCTTGATATCTTTTTTGCCGATGAACGCAGCCAACCTTACAAACACTTGAAGGCAGAAGCAAAAAGTCGTTGGAGTCTCAAGTTAGCCAAATTGGTTTGGAAACAAAAGCCGGATATTCTGTTTTGCTCGCAAATGATAGTACGCTCGTTTTTATTTGCGCCAATGCGGACAATTAAGCGGGTGTCGAAACAGTTGAACTAAGTAAAGGAAAGAAAGCGATGGAAATAACTATTCCTTTGACATTTGCAGAACTGGTGAATGAAATTGTCAAATTCACCGAACTACCCAGAGAAGAAGTAGAGCATAGAGTGTGGATGGAAGCTATAGATAAAGGCTGGAATATCCAGCAAGACCTCAATAGGTTTCAAGTCACTCCTCATTATTACAATGACAAGATGGAACAGCTTTATCGCGAAAGCTATGGCATGTTATTTGAAAATTTAGTATATTGGGCGAAGCCGAATCGCCAGGGTTGGACAGAATCTGCACTAAAGCGGCTGAAATTATATGCAAAAAACCATAATTTGAAGCACGAAGAATTAAAGATATTAATGCATGGTGACGGAACGGGGAATGACTCTTTATATTTGGCTAAAAATGGCTTTAAAGTAGATTACTATGATCTCCCCGGTAGCCGCACGTTTGATTTTGCCATGAAACGGTTTGAATTTTATGAATTATTAGATAAGTCTATTGAAGCTATAATTGATTATAATTTATGTCCAATGGGTCAATACGATGGGGTGATTTCATTTGAAGTTCTGGAGCATCTTACCGATCCGGTGGCGGCAATTAGAGATATTTATTCTAGGTTAAAGATGGGAGGAATTGCACTGATTACAGAAGCATTTGGTAGGGTTGATAACATTCATCCAACTCACTTAGCAACGAATGCTAAATATGATGGTACTACAGCTTTTATGTTCTTCAAGCAGGGGCTGGTATTGTCTTGGTACGATCGAACGTATTGGTTTAAACCGATGGAATTTGTTAAGTTAGAAAAAGTCTCACCACTAAGGTTGAATAGGCTGCTTAGAGATGGAGTTATAAGAGGCAAGTATCTTGGGGCTATTGGGCGAGAAATGAAGCAAATGTTTCGCCGGTAAGTGCCAAAATAGGGGCAAGAGAAAAGTAAGAGAACGCATCTACCAACATATTGATATATGCCGCAAATTTCAGTAATTTTGCCAGTTTACAACGGCGAAAAAACAATCAGAGAGACTATTGAGTCTATCCTCAAACAAACTTTTTCAGACTTTGAATTAATAGTAATAAATGATGGATCAAAAGACTCAACCTTAGAAATTGTCTCCAGTTTTCAAGACGCTCGTATAAAAGTTTTTTCCTACCCCAACGCCGGACAACCAGCGAGTCGCAACCGAGGAATTAGCCGCGCAGCAGGTGAATATATTTCCTTTATCGATGCAGACGATCTGTGGACACCTGATAAACTAGAAGCTCAATTTAAAGCCTTACAAAATAATCCTCAAGCGGCGGTGGCTTACAGTTGGACTAACATGATTGATGAATCAGGCAAATTTTTACGGGAAGGTGCTTACCTGAGTTACGAAGGTGATGTTTTAACAGAACTGTTGTTATCTAACTTTTTGGAAAATGGTTCTAATCCTTTAATTCGCGCTGCTGCTTTGAGAGAAGTTGGCAATTTTGACGATTCCCTCAGCAATGCTCACGATTGGGATATGTGGTTGCGGTTAGCTGCTCGGTATCATTTTGTCGCCGTATCATCAATCCAAATTTTATATAGAGTTTCTTCTACCTCGATGTCTTCTAATGTTTTGGGTATGCAAAAATCGAGCTTGCGGGTAATTGAACGCGCTTACGCTCAAGCACCTGAATCAATACAACATTTCAAGCGGATTAGCCTGGCAAACTCTCACAAATACCTAATTTTTAAAGCTCTCGAAGGTGTTCCAAATCCCAAAAAAGGTTTAGCCGCAGCCTGGTTTCTTTGGTATGCAGTTAGAAACGACCCAGTTTTACTGCGCCGTCGCATCTTCTGGAAAGTATTGTTTAATATTGCTTTAGTGGTTTCGTTACCACCTCAAATGGCTAAAAATGTATTATCTAAAATGCAGCGATTCGGCAACTTAAATACTTTGTTTACATCTATTCAAACCCACCCATAACCACTATGCCACTGATTTCTGTAGTGATTCCCGTTTACAACGGTGAAAAAACCATTAAACAAACTATAGAATCCGTCTTAAATCAAACTTTCACAGATTTTGAATTAATTATTATTAACGATGGCTCGCAAGACGGTACTTTGGACATTGTTTCTAAAATCCAAGATGCGCGAATCAAAGTGTTTTCTTACCCAAATGCTGGGGTAAACGCTAGCCGCAATCGAGGATTTAAACTTGCTGCTGGCGAGTTTATTACCTTTCTCGATGATGATGACCTCTGGACACCTGATAAGTTAGAAGCTCAATACAAAGCATTGCTAAATAATCCCCAAGCTGGGGTTGCTATTAGTTGGACTGATTGGATTGATGAATCGGGTAAAATTATCGGTAGAGGTGGCTACGTTTCTTGGGAAGGCGATGCTTTAGCAAGAATGTTGTTAAATGATTTTGTGGAAAGTGGTTCTAATGCTTTAATTCGCAAGCAAGCTTTTATCGAAGTCGGTGGTTTTGACGAATCGCTCACCCACGCAGAAGATTGGGATATGTGGCTGCGATTGGCTGCTCGCTATCATTACACGACTGTACCAAAGGTGCAAATTTTATACCGCATAGCGGCAAATTCAGTTTCTTCTAATGTCGTTAAAATGGAACAAGGTAGCTTGCAAGTACTTGAACGCGCTTACGCCAACGCTCCCGCATCAATTCAACACTTAAAACAGGTAAGTTTAGCTAATCGCTACAAATACCTGACTTACAAAGCTTTAGAAGGCGCTCCAGTCCGACACAAAGGTTTATTAGCGCTACGATTTCTTTGGCTGGCGATTCAATACGATCCGGTTTTGCTCCAGAGGCGAATTATATGGAAAGTATTATTTAGAATTGCGATTGTAGTTCTTTTTCCGTCGCCACAGGCTCAATTATTGCTAAATAAATTTAAGCAACTATCGAGCGCGAATACTTTGTTGACTCTTCTGCAAGTCAATTTGGTTTGATTCAGAATCCCGGTTTCTTGAACAATACCTTCGCCAAAATCCGACACCCTTAAGGGTGCGGCTATACAAACAAAGCCCGCCTGCGCGGGCTGTAAGGATTTGAGCCCGCTACGCCTTGCTTTGTTTGTGCAGCCCCAGGCTTTAGCCTGGAGGCTGGGGGCTAAAGCAATTCCAGCAATAAGTTTTTAACGGTTTTACCAGCAACATCCCAGTTTAAGCGAGACTGATACTCGTTAAATGATGATAGTGCTAGTTGCTTGTATTCGTTGTAGTTAGTCATCAGGGAAGCAATATAGTTACAATATTCTGAAACGTTTGCCTCTAATGAAAAAGTTTTTCCGTTGACATTATCTTTAATAATAGTTGGAATACCGCCAACATTTGTGGCTAAGCAAGGAACTCCAAAGGAATTGGCTTCGCAAAATACAATTCCGTAGCACTCGGCTTGGGAAGGTAAGATTAAAAAATGCGATTCGGCTAATAACTGATTAATTTTTTGTTCGCCTTCTGGGGTGGATTTACTGATAAATCCCAAGAATTTAACAAAGCTTGGTAAGGGTTCATCAGTGGTAGGAGGTGGGGAACCAACTACGGTCAATTCAGTATTGAACCCCATTTTATTTAACTCTTTTGCCACCTCAAGTGCTACATTTCCTCCCTTCCTAATCCAATCAAAACCTAAAAATAATAACTTACAAGGGCTTGAGGTTCTCGCATCAACAATATTGCGAATATCATCGATGTTTCGGTTGCATTCTATATTGGATCCAGCGGGAACAACTTTGACTTTTGAGGGGGCGATTCCGTAATTTTTAATAGCTGTTTGAGCCGCCCAATCCGACCAATATATGATTAATTGGCATCGATTTAAGGCGGCTTTTTCTAGAGCATATATATTTCGCTTTGTTTCATTACACAGATTGCTCAAATATGGATATACGTCAATTAATCCTATCAAGGCGGAGTCTGTCCACAAAACAATTGGTTGCTTGCATTCGAGATAGGCAATTGGGACTGCATTTTCTGGACAAAGCACTATGTCTGAATTAAAATTAGGCAATTTTTGGGAAATTTGATCGGCGTAATCTCTCAGTACTAATGGTTCAGACCAGCGATAGTAGTCTTTTTTGAGCAAATACCGATAAAAACTCCACTTAGCTTTAGTCACGGGAGAAACTTTTTTCTTGAAAGAGCTAAGATAGTCAATGGTGACAGATTGTTTTTCTAAAGCTTGCGCTAGGTAATAACCTGCACCGCAAAGTCCTACTTGATATTTAGGCCAATTTGAACTGTTTAAAACATCGTAAGTTGTAACGTAACTCAGTTTCACAATATTTTTCCTTTAGGTATACCACAACTTAAAACTCGCGATGAAAGTTCCACTTTCGCGTATCCTCAGCTTCTTTTTTGAAGGCAATACACCTGCTGCGGGGCATCAGTTCTAGTTTGATATCTGGCATGGTGTATTCTGGCTTTAAAATCCGCTGAATTGGTTTGGAAATCTGCGCCGCATGCCAAAGAATTTGGCGGTTTAAGGAAAGCTTAGAGTCAGTATCGTTGAAGCATCGAAACACGCTATACGAACGATTTATAATGATGAATCGAGATACTTTTCGGACACTTGGGAGAGTTGTATCATCTATCGCAACTACACCCCCAACCCGCAACAATCTATCTATTAAGAAAAAATCAATCAAAGTGTGGTCAAATGTGTGTTGACCATCTATAAAAGCAAAATCGATCTTGTTTGCCTGCATTTCTAACTGAGGCAGGACAAGATGGGATGGCTGGTTATGAAATTCAATTATTTGTTCATAACCTGCTTGTTTTAAGTTATGAAGGCCAATCCCTTTCCAGTAAGTTAATTGGTAAGGATCGATCGTGATATGACGAGAGTTAACTGTCTTTTCTAGTGCATCACATATGAAAAGGGCTGAAATTCCATAGGCAAGACCAACCTCAAGGGTCACCTTTGGCTTTAATTCAGACATGATTTCTTGCAAGAACTCTCCTTGTTCAGGAGACACATGTGAATGTAATTTCAGTAGTTCGCCATCAGCATTCTTGACTTGACCAGTTCTGAAAATTTCTTCTAAAACACAATTCATTTGCTATTTTCCTCCACTGCATTAGGAAACTTTTAATTTTAATTTAATTAGATTTATATATCCAATTCAATTAGACATTCTAGCTTGATTTTTTTATTATATCGCCGTTCTCAAAATATTTTTAACTGTTTGACCAGCTACAGTCCAGTTTAAGCGGGTTTGGTACTCGTTAAATGATGAAATAGCGAGTTTTTCATAGTCTCGATAGTTGTTCATTAAATTAAAAATGTAAGTGCAGTAATCGGCAATACTGGCAGTTAATGGAAAAGTTTTGCCATTCAAATTATCTTTAATAATACTGGGTATTCCCCCGACATCTGTTGCTAAACAAGGGAGTCCAAAAGAATTGGCTTCGCAAAAAACATGTCCGTAGCATTCTGCTTGTGAAGGTAAGATAAGAAAATGGGATTCTGCTAACAAATAATTGAGTTTTTCAATTCCTTCTTTTTTAGATTTATCGATAAATCCTAAATATTTGACAAACTTGGGTATTGGTTCGTTAGCAATCGGTTGACAACCAACTATTGTTAACTCTGCATTCAATCCTGCTTTGTTTAATTCTTTTGCGACTTCAAGGGCAATTTTGCCGCCTTTTCTTACCCAATCAACGCCAATAAATAGTAATTTACATCTAGTTTTTGGTCGGGTTTTGACTATATTATTTATATCCTCGATCGTTCTGTTACATTCTATATTTGCTCCAAAAGGAACTATATTAATTTTGCCTGGTTCAACTTGATAGGTTTCAATGGCTTTTTTAGCCATCCAGTCTGATGAAAATATAACTTTAGTACATTTATTCAAAGTTAGCCTATCCATTTCCCTCAAATGTTGGATAGTTTCTTGGCAGAGATTCATGTAATCGACGTAATAATTTATCAAGCCTGTATAGAGAGTATCTACCCATAATATGAGAGAGCTTTCCCATTCCAGATAAGCGAGAAAATTTAGATCAGGAGAAACCACTACATCTGCATTAATATTTGATAGTTTTGTTTCTATTTGACGCGCATAATCTTTATTAAAAATCGGTTCTGCCCAAGCGTGGTAATTTTGCTTTAAAACTTTATTGTATAAACGCGATTTAATTTTAGGTAACAGGGCATCTTTTTTAGTTAAAGGCCCCAAATAGTGAAGCGTTGTCAGTTCATCTTCTAGGGATTTAGCCATGTAATAACATCTTCCCCAATGACCTATTTGATGCCTCTGCCAATTATTTTGATTGCTATTAATATCGAATTCGGTAATGTAAGCTATGTTCATTTTTTTAGCTTCTCTCTCAATTCATATAATTTGATATAAGGACTGTAAACCTGACCTATCATGCACTCTAATTCACAAGCTTTGCCAACATCTTTTGAGATAGCGTCTTTGTGTCGTAGGTAATAATTCAAAGCTTTTAAGCTATCCCGCAACGTATAAAATGGTGTTAATAATAGTATGAAAGGTCGCTGCCAAGGATAATATCGAGCTACGCGGGTTAGATGAATGGAAAAACCATAGCCACGAGCAAGTTTAAGCAGATAATCTTTTTCTAAGCGATGGGGGGGAATGTGATGCCATATTTCCATTTTGGGATTGTGCCACACTTCCCACTTGCTGTTTTGAATGTAAAACATCATTTCTGCATCTTCACCAGCAGCCATTGTTTTTTCATCTCTCCCAGCTATTAAGAGTTTTTCTGGCGGCGGGATAGTTTCTTCCCACGTTTGTTTTCTGATAACTACTCCGGGTCCTGGAGGAACTCGACGAGGTTTATCGGAACGTTTGTAACAAAATGCTGTTTTTCCCCGATTGAAAATTGTTAAATATCCTTTTACTTGCTCGAAGTAAGGGGGTGGGTTTTCGTCGAGTTTGGCATGAATAATGCCTCCATATGCGCCTACTTGATGGTTTTCTTTACCAAAGCGAAAAGCTTCTGCTACCCAGTTTTCTGCGGGTAGATTATCGTCATCTAAAAAACCTATTATGTCGTTACTTTGTGCTGACTCGACGGCTTTAATGCGAGCGTAGAAAACGCCTTGTTTGGGTTCAAATATGTATCTTAACTGACTATCTTTGCGCCAGTTTTGTGCGTAGCCAGCGACTACTTCTGCGGTGCGATCGCTGCTATTATTGTCCACAACCACTACTTCCCACTCAATCCCTTCTGTACCAACTTGCTTTTGCAGTTGGTCTAATACTTCTGGGATGCGCTCAGCACCGTTATAAGTACAAATCGTTACGGTAAAATGCACCTGACTTGCCATCGATTCTATAGGCTTCAGGCTAACACAAGCTTTTGACAACGGCAAGCTGCCTTCCTAACTATTTTTGCCCGTATTTGTTCCAGATGTAAAAAGGACTGACGAGACAGCCAAGATAAAGCTGCATTTCGCAAGCTACTACTAAATCGTCGCGAATTGCTGCATTATACTTCAACAGGTGAAAAATTATTTTTCGCACATCGTTGAGCAAATAAAACAGCAAAGCCAAGGGTCGCTGAAAAGGTTTGACGCTAAGCATTCGCGTGTGATAGCGCGCCAGCCCCGTGCTGCGGCATAATTTCAGCAGATAATCTTTTTCTAGGCGCTCGCGGGGAATGCGATGAGCGACGTACATTTTGGGATTATACCAAAGTTCCCATCCAGCTTTTTGAATATATAAAACTGCTTCTAAATCTTCTCCTCTTTGGATTGTTTTATCATTGCCTTTTGGGCCAAGAAGCAGGTTTTTGGGAACGTTTTCCATCCAGGCTTGCTTGCGTACAACTAATCCGGCTCCGGGTGGTAGTATTTTTTTATTAGGTGCGTATATGCAAGGTTGATTGCCTCTATCTGTGAGTGCCAATAATGGCGCAATTCTTTCAAAGTTTTTTGGGGGAGTTACTTCAAATTCACCTTGAATTTTACTCGCGTAAGCACCGACGCGCTCGCGTTCCATGCCAAAGGCGTAAGCTTGTCCTACCCAGTCAGGTGCTGCTAAATTGTCGTCGTCGAGAAATCCGACAAATTTGCCTTTGGCTTCTTCTACGGCGCGTTGTCTAGCGAAGCAGAGTCCTTTTTGAGGCTCAAAGCAATATCTCAGATCATGACTTGAAGGCCAGTTTTTTTGATATTCTTCAACTACTTTTTTTGTTTGGTCGGTGCTGTTATTGTCAATCACAATAACTTCCCAAGCGATGTGTTTTGCATTAATTTGCTTGAGCAGTTTATCCAACACTTCTGGTAAACGCCTTTCCCCGTTGTAGGTAGGAATAGCTACGGTAAAGTCTATGTGGGTTGGTTGGGGTTTCATAAAATTTCCTGGCAACGACATCCCAATTTCTCCGGGATCGCTCTTTTAAGAGTATGCCCACATTTACTGATAAACCTTACAGCGATTCAATTAATTTAATCAATGCTATAAGGTGGATTTTTCAATATGCACGCCACAAGAGAGGCGGGTTTTGCATCAATGATTTTTTCACAAATTTTTCACAACCCGCCTCTTGCACATCCGCTGTAATTTTACCGTTCTACAGCTTGAATTGCCGCTGATAAGCCCAAGTTCGGTTTTTTATTAAACATTAAGGCCTTATCAGCGTAATCGATGAAAATGGTATCGCCGGGAACGAAGGCATTTTCTAGAATTTTAGTCGCGATCGCATTCTCCAACTCCCGCTGTATTGCCCGCTTGAGCGGACGCGCGCCGTACACTGGATCGTACCCTGCTTCGACGATATGGTCGGCAGCCGCCTGGGAGATTTCCACACCGATTTTTTGGTCTGCGAGTAATTTCCGCAGGCGTTGCAGTTGAATTGCCACAATTTGCCGCAATTCGCCGCGCCCCAAGGCGTGGAAGATGATAGTATCGTCAACGCGGTTGAGGAATTCGGGACGGAATTGCTTTCTGAGGGCGTCCATCACTTGTTTCCGCATGATTTCGTAACGATTATCGTCTCCGGCGAATTCTAGGATGCGATCGCTTCCTATATTACTCGTCATCACGATAACTGTATTGCGAAAATCTACGGTTCTTCCCTGGGAATCGGTAATCCGTCCGTCATCCAGCACTTGTAACAAAATATTAAACACATCCGGATGCGCCTTTTCCACTTCATCGAGCAATACTACTGAATAAGGACGGCGGCGAATCGCTTCCGAAAGTTGTCCGCCTTCTTCGTAACCTACGTATCCCGGAGGTGCGCCGACTAACCGCGAAACCGAGTGCTTCTCCATATATTCCGACATGTCGAGGCGCACGAGGGCGTCTTCGGCGTCGAATAAAGAGTGGGCTAAAGCGCGCGCTAATTCGGTTTTGCCGACTCCTGTGGGTCCCATGAACAAAAATGAGCCTATTGGGCGTCCGGGGTCTTTCATTCCCGCCCTAGCGCGGCGTATCGCCGCCGCAACTGCTGATACGGCTTCATGCTGTCCCACAACTCGCTGATGGAGTTGGGATTCTAATTGGAGTAATTTTTGCCTTTCTGACTCTAGGAGGCGGTTAACGGGAATTCCCGTCCATTTTCCTACAATCTCGGCGATATCTTCTTCGGTTACTTGTTCGCGCAACAGGGAGGAACCTTGGGAATGCAGCTTGAGGAGTTCGGTTTCTTTTGCTTCGCGATCGCGCTGCAAGGTTTCCAATTTGCCGTATTTTAATTGTGCCGCCTTGTTGAGGTCGTAAGCCCGTTCCGCTTGTTCGATTAAGACGCGCAGTTGGTCTTCTTCTTCTTTCATGGCATTAATAGCTTCTAATAGCTGTTTTTCCCCTTGCCATTGGGAGTTCAGTTCCAACTGTTTGTCGTGTAACTGTTTCATTTCAGCTTGAATGCGTTCCAAGCGTTCCGCCGAACTGCGGAAAGTTCCCGTCACCGCGCCGAGACGGTTTCCTTCGCCTTCGAGGGAGAGTTTTTCCATTTCCAGCTGCATTAAGCGGCGTTCGAGGGTTTCTAACTCTTCCGGTTTTGAGGTGATTTCCATTTTCAACTTAGCGGCTGCTTCGTCTACCAAGTCAATCGCTTTATCTGGTAAAAATCGATCGGAGATATAGCGATCGCTTAGCGTCGCCGCCGCCACTAACGCCGAGTCGGTAATTTTGACTCCGTGGTGGACTTCGTAGCGTTCTTTAATTCCCCGCAGAATTGAGATTGTATCTTCGACGTTGGGTTGATCGATGAAAACTTGTTGAAAGCGCCGCTCTAGCGCCGCATCTTTTTCGATAAATTTGCGGTATTCATCGAGAGTTGTGGCGCCGATACAGCGCAATTCTCCGCGCGCCAGCATTGGTTTGAGTAAATTGGAAGCATCCATGCCGCTTTGAGATCCGGTTCCCGCACCGACGACGGTATGGAGTTCGTCGATAAATAGGACAATTTGCCCTTCTGAGTGAATGACTTCGCGCAAAACGGCGCGGAGGCGGTCTTCAAATTCGCCGCGATATTTTGCTCCGGCGACAATGCTACCCATATCGAGGGAGATCAGGCGGCGGTTTTTGAGGGATTCCGGAACGTCGCCGTTGACGATACGCTGGGCTAAACCTTCTGCGATCGCAGTCTTCCCTACCCCCGGTTCTCCAATCAGCACGGGGTTGTTTTTCGTCCTTCTGGATAGCACTTGGATGGCGCGGCGAATCTCGTCATCGCGCCCAATTACAGGGTCGAGTTTACCTGCTTTTGCTTGTTCGGTGAGGTCCCGTCCGTATTTTTCCAGTGCTTCGTAGCGCGACTCTGGATTTTGATTGGTGACTTTTTGCGAACCGCGAACCGCTTTTATTGTCGCTTCTAGTTTTTGAGCATCGACATCGAACCCGCGCAGTAAGCGGCGTCCCATCCGTTCGTCTTCGGCGAGAGCGAGTAACATATGTTCGACGGAGATATACCCATCCCCCCAAGTTTCCCGCAATGCTTCGGCGCGATCGAGCATTACGTCTAAACTGCGTCCCAAATATAACTGGTCGCTTTTGGGTACTCTGGGTTGAGTCCGCATGAATGCTTCGATTTGCTGCGTCATGCGATCGCTATCTATCCCTAATCGTCCCAGAATGCGCTGCGCCAGACCATCTTGTTCAACGAGAGCGATCGCCAAATGCTCTACTTCCAGCTGCTGCTGCTGGTAGCGCCGCGCTACGTCTTGCGATTTTACTATTGCGTCCCAGGCTTTATCAGTAAACTTATTAGAGTCCGTTGGCTGCATTGGTTAAAAAGCTCTTTTGTATAATTATCCGGTATTTCAGCAACTGCTGTGATTTTACCTATGGTATTGCCTCCCCCGGCTGTTTGTTGTCAGTCTGAGGAAGGGGGAGCATTTCCCTCCTTTTGACGGAAAGCTTCCTGCTTCAACCAAGGATGACGGCATCAACCGTCCCCAGGCGTAAATTCCGCGCTTGCCGCACGTACAACGTTTCGTCTCTTCTATTTTATAGAGAAGTTCGCGAAAACCCCGCGTATTTATACCGGGGTAACCGCGCGAGACTTCAGTCTCGCGAACGTTCTTTAGGCAAAAATTCACGAAGTATTGATATAATAAACCAAAAACATTGACA
>NZ_BLAY01000207.1 GCF_020521235.1 Microseira wollei NIES-4236
TATCAAGTTATGGGGTAGTAGATCAGCTCAAACATGCCGTGCCCCTACATCCCGAAATTTATTTCCCGGCACTTTTGTCGGGGCACGGCAATATCAAGTTATGGGGTAGTAGATCAGCTCAAACATGCCGTGCCCCTACTCACCTGCGTATTTTCAGAACAGGTCTATTGTCTGTAAAACCCGCCCCGTAAGCAAATTCCCTTTGCCTGTAATATGAGCTAAGCTGAGATTTGATGGCTGATGGCTCAAGATTCATGACCATTCCCAACTGGATTACCTTCTCCCGCTTGCTGGGGTTGCCTTTTATCCTCTACGGGTTGCACAACCCAACGGTTGAAATGCGCTGGATTTGCGTGGCAATTTTTATCGTAGCCGCCGGTACTGATTGGTTGGATGGCTATTTGGCGCGGAAATTAAACCAAATCAGCGATTTAGGTAAGTTTCTCGACCCTTTGGTCGATAAATTGCTGGTTCTGGCACCATTGCTGGCTTTGATTGAACTAGGGCAAGTGCCAGCTTGGGGAGTGTTTCTCATTTTAGGGCGGGAGTTAGCGATCGCTGGCTGGCGCGTTAACCAAACTACCATCTCCGGGGCGAATATCTGGGGTAAGCTGAAAACGGTGAGTCAGATTGTGGCGATCGCGCTTTTAATTGCTCCTCTCCCTAAAGTTTGGCAAACCCCCTCCCTCATCGCTTTCTGGATCTCTGTTGCCCTCACCTTAATTTCTGGTGCGATTTATTTGTGGCCTCAAAATCTATCTAACAAAAATGCATGACTAAAATGAGAGTTTAACAGAGATTTGTTTCCCGCTCCAGAAACCCGGTTTCTCAGAGAAACCGGGTTTCTATTTCTACCTATAAACGTAATACAATTTCAGTCAAAAGAAGGAAGGAATAAATTGAAGATCTATCTAAAGTGGATGCAGAAGTTAATGTAGATACTACAGGAAACGAGAATGGCACTGTACAAAATAGAGGATTTCAATCCCAACTACCGGCAAGATGTTTTTGACGGCGAAGATGTCAAAGGGATTCCCGTCTATGCCGGAAAAACAGATGAAAAAATTGGCACAATTCATAACGTGTTAGTTGATGAAACCGGGCGTTTCCGATATTTTGTAATTGACACGGGTTTCTGGATTTTTGGTAAAAAAGTCTTGCTCCCAGTTGGTCGTTGTAGCGTTGATGTTGAATATCAGCGGATTAATGCTATAGGTATTACGAGCAAAGAACAAGCAGAAAAACTACCAGAATACGATGACAGCATGACGGTAGATTATGATTACGAGGAGCGAGTGCGGCGCGTTTATCGCACTCCAACTGTGGAAGCGACAGTACCCGTAGAAGCGTCACCGCCTGTAGAAACAACACCCGTTGTCAGCGCAGCTGTTCCCGCTGCTTATGACCGCAATACTTATACTTACGACCATGAGCCCCAATTGTACCAGATGAGCGATCGCGACCATCAAAAGTTTAGACTCTACGAAGAAAAACTGATCGTAGATAAAAGCCGTCGCAAGACTGGGGAAGTAACAATTGGTAAGCGCGTTGAAACCGAAACTGTACGCACTGCGGTTCCTGTAGAAAAAGAGCGCGTTATCATTGAGCGCACCACTCCAAAAAGCGTAGATAGTCCCGTATTTCCAGACAATTCTGCTTTTAAAGAAGGCTATGTCGCGCAAATGGCAATCTACGAAGAAACGGCTGATATCAAAAAACAAGCCTTCGTGCGCGAAGAAGTTGATGTCAGAAAAGAAGTGAAGCGCGATAGGATCGAAGCAACAGAAACACTGCGTCACGAAGAGTTAGATGTGGATACTAAAGCATAATTCATCTGTTTAGTGACGAGGCAAGAGCCTCGTGATTTTCGTTCCCAGGCAAGAGCCTGGGAACGAGATCCGCGAGGCTGACTTTCGTTCCCAGGCTACAGCCTGGGAACGAGATCCGCGAGGCAAGAGCCTCGCTTTTTCTGTAGTTCTAAACTGCTTTAAGAATCTCGTCATCGACTGAGAAATCTACTTCAGATTTATCGCGCCCAGAGGCGAGAAAATCGTTTTGAAACGAATCTTTCAAACCAGAAATTAAGTCATATTCCGGTTTCCAATTCAGTTCGGTCATCGCTTTATTAACCGACGCGAAAAAGTGCTGCACTCGCATGGGAAATGCTTTGCGCTTGCCAAAGTCGAATTTTTTCGGGTCGTAATGGACTATTTGCAACTCGTCGGCGGATTTCCCGGCAGCAGTTGCACAAGCGCGTGCGAGTCCGTCAAAGGTAACAAATCGCTCTCCGGATATGTTATAAATTTGACCTATTGCTTGAGTATTTCCCAGTACAGCCGCCATTGCATTGGCTAAATCTTTGCAATGTCCGAATTGGGTGAAGTGTAATCCGTTACCTGGGATGGGAATGGGGCGCTCGCGCACAATTCGCTCGAAGAACCAAGCCTCTAAATCGTTATAATTTTGGGGGCCATAAATATAAGTCGGGCGAATCGAAGTCCAAGGTAAACCCAATTCTGCGAGAAAAGTTTCGGTTTCGTGCTTGCCTTTGTGACGGCTTTTTGGATCGACTGGATCGCCTTCGATGTGGGGCATTTGGTCGGATTTTAAATAAACCCCAGCGGAACTCATATAAACAAAGTGTTGCACCCGGTCTTTAAAGATTTCTGCCAGGGGTTGGGTGTCGCTTAATTCCCGTCCGTTGTTATCAAAAATCGCATCAAAGTTTTCCCCGGATAGCTTTTCTTTCAGTAGGGCGGCATCGGTGCGATCGCCGTGAATTTGTTGGAGTCCTTCTACGGGTGCTGGCTTCTTACCGCGATTAAATAATACAACTTCGTGGCCTTGTTCCACCAGAATTTTTGTCAAATAAACCCCGATAAAGCGGGTTCCCCCCATGATTAAAATCCGCATTGTGCCTCTTCCTCATTCTGCGATGACCTGTAGAAATTTTACAGTGTAATGGCACTTACTAAACGTAGGTTTGGTTTCGCTCTCGCAAGCGCCCAACCTACAATTAGCAATTAGCAATTAGCAATTAGCAATGACTACAATCGCAATAACGTGACGGCGATTTTGCCGGAAAAGCAGACATCTACATCGGTGTTGGGAGTGCGATCGCGCGCTGCATACTCTCCCACGTAGTAAAATTCATCACCTTCAACTCGATAATTTACGGGCAAAGGTTGGGTCGAAGGTTGACAAAACACAATCTCCGGATCGGGTTCTCCTGGTAACAAATGGGGTAAATTTACATTCCAGAAACATCCCGGTTCGATGGGACGGTTGAACAATTCATCCAATACTTTAGCCGTCCACCTTGCCGCGGTATCCCAATCTACATTTAACTTGCGTTTGCGATAGTGGGAAACCGCGATACCGGGAATACCGTGGATCGCCGCTTCTCGCACCGCCGCCACAGTCCCGGAAATATAAACATCAACTCCCATATTGCCCCCCGCGTTGATGCCAGAAAGTACCCATTTGACATTTTGAAAAAGATGTGTTATGGCGAGGCGAGTGCAATCTGCCGGAGTGCCGCCTACAGCATACTCGGTTTCCCCCCGGCGATGGACGTGAATCGGGCGAGTAGTGGTGACTTGATGACCGCATCCCGATAAATGGTCTTTGGGGGCGACTATTACGCCAAAGCCGTTTACAGCTTTTAGTAGCGCCCGGATGCCTGGGGCGTCTATGCCGTCATCGTTGGTGAGTATCTGGGTCATAGATTTTTGAGTGCGTAATATAGAAGAGAGCGCTTTCTCTCTCGGTTAATTAATTTACATGACTGCCGCTGACAGCACCGATTTTCAAGCATATCTGGAATCGATTTGCAGTGACGAAAAATATCAGGGTTGGCAGGATTTTTATACGCCAACCGATGCTTTACATCGTCAACGCATCGAAAAGAAGCAACCGCCGCGATGGTTGAATTTAAGCTTGATGGTGCAGACGATCGTACCGCCACCAGAAAGAGAAGCGCCGGGAGACAAAAAAGCAGAGAAAGAAAAAGTCGAACGGCTGGAGGTACTGGGAGGATTACGCAAGTATGCGGAAAATCATGTCTTATTGGTGGGAAAACCGGGTTCGGGGAAATCGACTGCTTTAGAACGGCTATTGTGGGAAGAGGCAGAGAAAGCGAGAACGCAGCGGCAAGGGAAAATCCCGGTTTTGGTGCAACTGCGCCGCTATAAAACTTCCGTATTGGGGATTATTGGCGATGTCAAATCTGACAATCAAGCTGTTGTAGTTTCAGCGATTCACGAAGAAATCAAGCGCAATCCCACAATAAAAGCGCGGTTGTGGAATGCTTTAAAAGCTGGTGGAACTGAGGCATTGAAACAGGCATTAGATGCGATATTTAAAAATCCAGCCGTCAGCATTTCAGTGGAGACAATCAAAGGATTCATTGAAGCGGAATAGTTAAAAAAGATGAATTATACAGATATTGCATCAACCACTGAACCCGCCAGAGAATGAATTCTCTGGCTAATAGCGAAAGTCCTCTAAAGAGGACTAGAAAAACGCCAAGAGTCCACTTTAGTGGACTTTAGCTAAAAGCCTTTGGACTTGAGTCCACGGCGGGAGGACAGCACAGGTGAAAGATCTCAAATTAGATAGTGCGGCTCTCATACCTAGTCACCAGGAACACCCGTCACGTCAATCCCGCAACACTGACAAATCACCTTCAGCGAAACCTGATAAACCCGCGCCAGTGCCACAGCATTTTCCAAGTTTGGCTTAGCTTTGCCATTTTCCCAATCGCTCAACCTACGTTCGGAAACTCCGATGAGTTGCCTTAACTCATATTGAGTTAGCTGATTTTGCTCCCTGAGTAGTCTCAACGAAGACTTATCCTGATTTTCTTCTCGCATACCAGACGTAATATTCTTGAAGCTTACGTCTTGACCACCTGGGGAATCGGACGTAAACTTCTAGTAAATGACCGCATAAAAGACCAGGCAGTTAAACAAGCTCCCGTCAGGATGCAACCTACCTGACTGGTCTTCCCTAAAAGTGTCTCACGATACCGCACCAGAAACAGTGTAGGGGCGTATTGCTCGCCCTGACATGAGTGGCTGTTGCTTTTTATCAGCTATCGCAAGGCAAGGTGACGTTGAGTTCAAAAGCTTACTTTACCGTAAGAAAGAACCTTTAGTTTACCTAAATTTTGCTGGCGAGATTGGCGATCAGCCTAATGGCTTGCTTCGCTAAAGCTTACCTATGTTTGCGTTCGCGATCTACCCATTGAGTACAAAATTTATGACTTACCAACAAACTGACAAAATCCCAAAATATGCTCGTGTTTGGGCAATTATTCTGATGTTACCAGACGCTCGTCACTATACGGTGGCGCGTTTTTACAACCGTCGTGACGGGGAAGTACACCTCAGAGTTTTGCAGCGGTTTATGCCAAAGTCTGAGTTCAAATTACTGTTTGATCCGGCTGAGGAGTAAACCCATGTTTTAAACTATACGGCGCGATCGCTTCTATTTTTACTTTTCCCCCAAAAGCGATCGATCTCATACCTAGTCACCAATAACACCCGTCACCTCTATCATACAAGTTGCTAAAATTCTCTCTTTTTTCTTTCTCTGCGGAATGTCGCGCCTGGAGCGGTTCGTTAAAAAAACCTCAAATAGTTAGCGCGAGAACGCTACTAATTTATTTGTTTAAAACTATTTAGCGCAAGTAACAGGAGTTTAAATACAATTAAATTCCAGGTTTGATGGACTTGGCAGCAGCATAGTTTAATGCCAAAATCAAAATAAGCGTATAAGGGATCGCTCTACTATAAGTAACTATGGAAACCGATAACCGAATGCAATTCCAGCCGCAATTTTCGCAAAAATATAGCAGTAACACGGCTGGGATGCTACAAATATTAATGGGCGAAAATCCGCTAATTCGCCCCACTGCTGCGCGTGCTTTAGCAAAAATAGATTCTTATACCGCCACTACCGGACTGCTGCAAGCACTAGCGCATCAAGACAAATCGGTGCGTGCTTGGGCAGCTTGGACATTAGGACAAATTGGCACCGAAGCAGTAGTTATCAAGCTAGAACAAGCGCTCAAGCATAATGTTGCCCCAGTTCGGATTTGGGCAACCTGGGCATTAGGGCAAATAGGTTCAGAACCAGCGATTAAAGCCCTCATAGAAGCATTAAATCACAAAGATGCCAGCGTGCGTTGGAGAGCAGCAGCCGCATTAGGAAAAATCGGCGCTAAAACAGCAGTGGATAAACTCGCCCAAGCGCTCAAAGATGAAGAATTTTATGTGCGTTGGCGGGTAGCTTCGGCGTTAGGGCAAATTAAAAGCGAAGCAGCGGTTTCTCGATTAGTGAAAAGCCTCAAAGATGAAAGTCCTTCAATATGTTCTCAAGCAGCTTATGCGTTAGGAGAAATTAAATCAGAAGAAGCCGTTAGCGGACTGTTGCGATCGCTTTCTCACTCAGACTCGGTTGTGCGGGGAAATGCGGTTTGGGCATTGGGACAAATTGGCAGCGAAACCTCGATCGCTGGATTGATTTTAGCACTCTCCCACCAAGACCCCCAAGTGCGTGCCAAAGCCGCCTCGGTGTTGGGGAAAAACAAGTGCGAGGACGCAATTCCCGCACTGCGCCAAGCACTAAGCGATCGCGACTTTTACGTGCGTTGGCGCGCTGCTTCTGCGTTAGGGAAAATCGGTAACTGGTGTGCAGTAGAAGGGTTGTTGCGAAGTCTCAAAGATAACAACGGTGGAGTTCGCGGTGCTGCCGCCTCTGCCTTGGGGAAAATTGGCAATGCCGCAGCAATTGATGGACTGCAACAAGCACTCAACGATGAAGAGCAATCCGTTCGCCATAGTGCTGCCGAAGCTTTAAAGAAAATCGGTAGTAAAAACGGGGATACCCCAGCTTTACTACCGCAAAATTCGGTTAATTTCGATAGCAACTCGCAGACAGAACGACTAATATCTGCGAGAGTTGTCACCAACTGCCACAATGATAAACTACCCACGCTCTTTATTACCTCCTGTGCGGAAGCGAGCGAGCATTTTCGCTGTACGATCAAAGCGCCATCGATCAAACACCTGATTTCGATTGGTAGCCCAGGCGTCGCCCCGCCGGAAGGGTGGACGAAAATTCCTCACCGACTGCGGCTAGAGTTTCACGACATCGAGACACCTTGCGACGATCCGGAATACGTTTTAGCCACAACTGATGATATCGCCAATGTCATTAACTTCGCGTCTGAAATTTCCCAATTTGAGGGAAATCTTTTGATTCATTGTCAAGCTGGTATTAGCCGTTCTTCAGCCGTTGCTTTGACAGTTTATACTCACTTACTCGGTGCAGGATCTGAAGCAGAAGCGCTCGCTTACATCCTAGCAGCTAGACCTCAATCTATACCCAATTTGTGGGTAGTTGAATTAGCCGATGCAGCTTTAGATAGAAAGGGCAAGTTATTAAAAGTTGCCCAAAAACATCAAGATGTTGTTTTTAGCAAGTACAGAAGTTATCAAACATGGGATGGTCAGTAGGTATATCAGAAACCGGGTTTTTCTAACAACGCTGGGCTTTCCCCAAAATCCGACACCCTTAAGGGTGCGGCTATACAAACGAAGCCCGCAAGGCAAGGGCTGGAATTATTAAAGCCCGCGCCGGCGGGCTTCGTTTGTGTAGCCCCAGGTTTTAACCTGGGGGCTGGGGGCGTTTCAGAAAATTGGCGAGGGTATTGTCTAAAAAACCCGGTTTCTTAAACTTGTCAATTATTCACATTAGTTTCCTGCCCAGATGTCTGCATTTGCGTTAATCTTTTTCGGGCAGATTGTAGCAACTGTTGCGCTTCTGTATAAGCGGTTGTACCGGGTTGGACTTGCTCTAGCTGATTGATAATTTCCTGTAACTGGCTAACCATCCGTTCCTGTTCCCAAGCTGCATTTTCTGTTGAATTATTGAGCCGCTGCCAAGAAGGAATTTGTCTTTTCGCTTGTTCTAAGGCTGCTTTTGATGATGACTCTGCTTTCTGGCGGCTTTGTATGGTTCCTAAATTAGTTTGGTATTGTGCTAGTAATTTTTGTGCTTCTAAATAGCCAGCATCTTCGATTGTAATTTGTTGCAGTCGGTCAATGGCTTGCTGCCATAAATTTTGGGCTTGTTGCCACTTTTCTGCTGGATGTGGGGGATTTTGTCCAACAATCGCGGCAGCTTTGGCAAATTCTCGTGCCGCATCCATTAAAGTGCCAGTGCGCTTATTAGCACTTTCGCCGCTGGCAACTTGCTGAAAATCCCGGTTATACGCGGCTAATTTAGTTTTTGAGGTGCGTCCGACAAGGGTTTCTGATGATATTTGTTCTAGCTGATCTAAAGCCGCTTGCCATGCTGCGATCGCTTGTTGCCTCTCTGTCCAACTCTGCGCTTGTCCGTGCTGTTGCTTGGCATCATTGAGCGCTTTTTCCCCTTGTTCTAATAACATCTGCGCTTGCTTTTCTTGAAAAAGTTTAGCTTCCATCCGCCCGATATTGGCACGCGCTGTCTGAAATTCATCGAATGTGAACCGCCAACCAAACCAAAAACTATATTTAGGCTCATAATCTAAAAACCAGACTGGCAAAGCATCAAGATGTTTTTGTGCTGCTTTGACTTTTTCTGCTCCCAAATTTAAGTCGGCTGAGCTAGTAGCTTGGTTTACCAACTGGTCGGCTTGTTGCACTAATGAAATCGCCTGTCGATAGTTATAATCCATATTGATGTAGCTGGGTAGCAGCAAGATGGGTGCTACTTTTGCAACTGGTCTGCGAACCATTGGATAAGGCAAGTTTGCTACCCAAATTACCCCAGCCGTTCCAGCTAAGAATACCGCCGCAAATTTAATTTTGCTCCACACTCCGGGCGGACGGTTGGCTTTTGCTGCCTTTTTAAGTGTTTTTTCGCTGAATTTGGGGAAAAAGTCGATAATTGTCTCGCGCAATTGTTCGTAGGAAACAAGCGGGCCATCTTGCGATCGCAGTCTGTCGAGTCGCTTCAGCACAATGTGCAAGACAAAACTTACTCAAATCAAGTATTTGGCTTAATTTGACGTTTGCTTCCTGTCTCAACCAAGGGAGTCGGCTCCTTCTTGTCCACAGGCGTAAATTCCGCGCTTGCCGCACGTACAAGGGTGTTTGGGGCATTTTCCAGATTTATCGCAGCATTTAGATCGCGTCCCTTGCGCGTGCGGTCGGCATATCAATGGAAACGCCACACTTACCGCAAAAGTAAACACGCTCTTGAAGAGGCAAGGTAACAGAACGTTGCCGCAACACGAGCATGTTTTAGAGGAAGGGAACCACCTGTCAACTAGCTCTACCTTTGTCCCAAAGAATGCTGATTTATAAAGCAACATTCTTCGGAATTCATAAAATCCCAAACTGGAAATGGCTTCGGCTAGTTTTCCGTTGGCTATCATACCAGCGACATTGAGATCTTCAATGCGAATCAGGTAGTACTTTCGACTAATATCAGTTGTGGTTTTTTGCCAAAAATCTCGCCTGATATTAGCAAGCCGAGCGTAACCTCGTGCCAGCCTTCGGTAGTATTTCAAGGCATTATTTGACGCCTTGATTCCTTGATTGCGGTTCCCCAATCGTTTGTTACGATTGCGCCACTGCTCCCTACTTAGCTTGGCTTTCGCATCTTTCAGGGACTGTGGCGCAACAATCTTAGAATTATCCGATAAGGTGGCAAAATTCTTGACGCCTAAATCTATTCCAACCGATTGAACTGAGTGCAAAAGCGTTGGAACTTTGTCAACATCTAAGGTAAACGAGACGAACCATTTATCCGCCACTCTCGAAATAGTGAATGTTTGGCTTGAGCAGATAAATGGAATTCTTTGCTTAAGCCTAAACTCTCCCAAGCCGGGGATAGCGATCTTTTTACCTGGGTAAAGAGTTTGACGATTCGTGAACGGAATCATTTTTTCACCCTTGGCACGATACACCCCTGACTTTTTCAAGACTGTAAAGCTTTCACCCCTCTTTTTAGATTTTTTTCCAGGAAAACCAGAAGAACCTTTACGCCATCGCTCAAGAGCTTTTGCTAAATTTCTTAGCGCTGATGAATAAATAGCTGATGGGTATTGTTTCATCCAAGCATACTCAGGTTTGGTTTTAACGTGGTTGGTGAAGACTTTCTCAATCTCGGCTAAACGCTTGGAGTCAGTAGCCTTAATTTCCTCAAACGCCCATGATTGGGTAAGTAGCGATAGTCCAAAGTTATAGACAAAGCGACTAAACCCGGCACAACCGGCAAGAAGAGAACGCTCAAAGTTATTGAGTTTTAGCTCTAGCTTCAGGCTGTACATTGCAGAGTCTCCAAATAATGGGTTGAGGCTGTGAGCCAGATGTTAAGGATTAAGCGGAATAGGTAGAGAAATGGCTACCTACTACTACGTCTCGCTGCACTTGTACTAGCGGGTCATTTCCAGCCAGTTTTTCCACTTCTACTCGTAAAATTTCATAAGCACGACGTGTGAGGCGCGGCATAAGCAATACGCAGATCTATTAATTCAAGTATTCCCTAGCGCTATAAAACTGTCAAAGCTATCAGTACTTACGCGCAAGTTCCCGGTTTCTACGAAAAATCCTTGGGAAAGGAAACTAGAGATCAAGGTCGAAACCGGGTTTGTGGCCTAGTCGTGCGTAAGTCCTGAGCTATGATCGATTAGCAATTGTACGTAAAATATGGAAGTAACAATATGCACCAGCGTGGTGTTACGGTGTGGTTTACGGGTTTGAGCGGTGCTGGCAAGACTACCATTAGTCGGGCGGTGGAACAAGAGTTGCGTACGCGCCGCCGCCTGGTAGAAATTCTCGATGGCGATGTGGTGCGTCAAAACTTGACAAAAGGCTTGGGTTTTAGTAAAGAAGACCGAGACGAAAACATTCGTCGCATCGGTTTTGTGGCGCATCTACTCACCCGCAACGGGGTAATTGTGTTGGTATCGGCGATCTCGCCCTACCGCGAAATTCGCCAACAGGTAAGGGATCGGATTGGAGACTTTATTGAAGTTTACGTCAATGCACCTCTAGAAGTTTGCGAACAGCGGGACGTGAAAGGATTGTATAAGAAAGCACGGGCGGGAGAAATTAAACAATTTACCGGAATTGACGACCCCTACGAAGCTCCTTTGAAACCAGAGGTCGTGTGTCGCACCGATCTGGAAACCGAAGTCGAAAGCGCCGCTAAGGTTTTGCGGACGCTAGAAGAATTTGGATACCTTTAAATTCCTCAAGCAAAGATTGCAGGGGCGGGTTTGACGACGATCCGATCAACCCGCCCTGAATCCTCTTGCCGAGTGCTAGGATTTGATATCAGTACTTTTTCGCATAAGTCATAAATTAAAACCAGGGTTCAGTATTTTTGCTGAGGTGACAGCGAACGAGGAAAGGTTATTTTTAACCCTAGAAAACTAGAGGTGAATCAAAGAATTTTAAATATTTTATGAAGCAATTTTGCTGGAAAGCTAAAAAAAGTTAAATTGGCGGAAAAATATTGATATATAGTCAGAAAATAAAGCATTATTATCAGGGTAATGAAATCAGAGTTTGCCAAGAGATTCAAGAGCTAAAACAAAAGGGAAAGGAAAAAGAAAATGTGCGGAATTGTAGGGGGAATAAATCGTAATTCAAGCTGCGATGTCAAATTAGAAAATGCTATAAAAAAACTCGCGCATCGGGGACCAGACGATCGGGGAATGTGGAGCGAACCCCACATAAACTTAGGGCATACCCGCCTATCGATTTTAGACCTAAGTCCGCTGGGGCATCAGCCGATGAGCTACCAAAACGAGCGGTACTGGATAACGTTCAACGGGGAAGTTTATAACTATTTAGAACTGCGAGAAGAACTTTTAAATTTAGGACATCAATTTGTTAGCAAAAGCGATACAGAAGTACTTTTGGCAGCTTATGCCCAATGGGGAGTATCTTGCCTGGAAAAATTGCGAGGCATGTATGCGTTTGGGATTTGGGATCGAGAAAGTAAAAAGCTGTTTGTAGCACGCGATCGCACGGGAGAAAAGCCGCTATACTACTGGCACGACGAGAACGCCTTCTACTTCGCTTCCGAACTAAAATCGCTGCTAACGCTACTACCAGAAACTCCCCAATTAGACCCGGTAGCGCTCGATTTATACGTCCATTATCAATATGTTCCAGAACCGCTGACACCCCTAGTTGGAGTTGTAAAATTACCCGCAGCACACTATCTACTACTAGACTTAGAAAATTGGCATGTAGAACCCCAATGTTATTGGAATTTAGAGAAAATCCCGCCAATTGAAGGCG
The DNA here is from genome assembly GCF_020521235.1 of Microseira wollei NIES-4236. Classification (GTDB taxonomy): domain Bacteria; phylum Cyanobacteriota; class Cyanobacteriia; order Cyanobacteriales; family Aerosakkonemataceae; genus Microseira; species Microseira wollei. The sequence continues at coordinate 12,312 of NZ_BLAY01000207.1, forward strand.
ATCCGGTGGCGCTAATTCGCCAAGAATTAGACCGATCGATAGAATTAACATTACGGTCAGATGTACCGATCGCAATTGCACTGAGTGGCGGATTAGATTCGGGAGCGATCGCAGCACTCGCCGCACCTAAGTATAAAGATACCCTCCGTGCTTTTAGCATCGGTTATCCCGGTCGTCCTGAATTCGACGAGCGAAATCAAGCCGAGCAAATGGCTGAGTATTTAGGCTTACCCTTTGAATCGATCGAATTAACCGTAGAAGAATTAGTTGATTTCTTCCCCAGTTTAATCGCAGCAAGCGATGACCCCGTTGCAGATAGTGCAGCTTACGGACACTACTCGGTGATGAAATTAGCCGCCTCGCGCGGGGTAAAAGTGATGTTGACTGGGATTGGCGGAGACGAGTTATTTTGGGGTTACAACCGAATTGTCAACGCCACTAATTTGAGCCAACAAAAGAATCAGTTTTGGCAATCTTCGCCACTGAATCAGAAAGTTTGGCAAACCTTGGGAGGGTTTACAGATACTCCTATTGCTAAAAAATTAAACAGTCCAAAAGTTCCCGGATCGATCAGAACAGCACTGAAAAATCTAGAAGAGCAGCATAAGTACGTTTACCGCGATCCTCAACGGGCGATTTTCTACGATCTTTGGCCTGGATTTGCTAATGCGATGCGATATAGCGATAAACTATATACTGCTGCGACAGCCGCTCAAATTCCGGCAGGAAATCCCTATCGTCTGTTCGAGTTTGATTTAGCAACCTGCGAAGATATTCCGGTTAAAATCACTCAGTTGCTCTTCGATACTTGGCTAGCATCTAATTGTCTAGCTTTAGGCGATCGCTTGAGTATGATCTGTTCTGTAGAAACCCGACTTCCCTTGCTAGACTACAAACTAATCGAGACAGTCATCGGTTTGCGTAAAACCCAACCCGATCATAATTTAGGACATAAATTCTGGTTAAAATCCGTCCTCAAGGGGATTGTACCCGATGAAGTCCTCACCCGTAAAAAACGAGGGTTTACCACCCCAATGGATGAATGGATGAAGGCGATTATTATCGCCTATATGGATAACCTGAAAAACGGCTATCTGGTGGAATTGAAGGTTCTCAATCGAGATTTTGTTGTCAAGCTGCTTGATGAAGCTCAAAAGCAATCCAAGCATCTTTTCGTCCTTTACAAACTGGTTTTGCTAGAAACTTGGTATCGAGAAGTTGTTGTTAGAAAAGAGGAAGAAGTTTTAGTTCCCGCCTAGACTCCAAAAACAGAAACCCGGTTTCTTAAACAATACCTTCGTCAAACAGCCGATACCCTAAAGGGTATCGCTATAAAAACAAAGCCCGCCAGAGCGGGCTAAAATCCGGACAGCCCGCTCTGGCGGGCTTTGTTTGTGTAGCCCCAGGCTTTAGTCAAACAGCCGATACCCTAAAGGGTATCGCTATAAAAACAAAGCCCGCCAGAGCGGGCTAAAATCCGGACAGCCCGCTCTGGCGGGCTTTGTTTGTGTAGCCCCAGGCTTTAGCCTGGGGGGGGGGGAGGTGGGGGCGTTTGACAAAAATGGCATAGGTATTGTTAAAGAAACCGGGTTTCTCCATATCTTCACATAAAGCGAGTTAGCCCAACGCGGTAACGGTCTTTTTTAGTAACAGCAACTTCTCCCACTTCTAGGCGTCCTTTACCGCGAATGGCGATTAAATCTCCGGTTTTCACTTGATAGCTTGCTTGGGTAATTTCCTTCCAATTGACCCGCACGTCACCGCCATCGATCAGATCTGCCATTTTGCTGCGAGACATGCCAAAACCAGCGGAAGCGATCGCATCCAACCTCAAAGAAGCTTCTACTGTCGTTAACTCTTTCTTTTTCGGTTCTTTGACCTTTAATTCACTCAACTCGATCCCCTGGGTTTTTACCGGAACCGAACGAACTTGAGTCAGTTGGGTTGAAAGAAAGTCTACCATTTCTGGTACGACAATTGCTTGCGCGCCGCGTTCGCCTAAAACGATAATATCGCCGGTTTTTTCTCGCACAATACCCGTCCCCAACATAGCGCCTAAAAAGTCGCGGTGGGTGGCGGGATCGAACAGAAAATTACCGGCAATTTCTATTGCTGCGACGGCGACTTGTGACGAGTCGAGGGGGAGATCGGAACGTGCGATCGCCATCCGCTGTCGTTCTGCTTGCGGATAACCACCCCAAGCACTTAGATGCACTTCTGTCAAGCGTCCAAACATCCGCTGAATTTCCGCCAACTCCGGTGGCGAAAGAAAATCCGTCGAGACAACTTCCCAAGTTTTGACAGCTTGATCGGCTAAGTCAATTGCCCTAGCAGCGACTTCTCTATTTTCAACGCCTTTTAATAATTCTTCTCGTGGTAACATCTTACAATTTGGTAATGGGTAATAGGTAATAGGTAATTGGTCATGGAAATTAGCAATTAGCAATTAGCAATTAGCAATTACCCATTACCAATTACCAATTTACTCTCCGACATAACCTTGAATATTTTCCGGTTCAAATTGGCGGAGAATGCTGGTAGCCTGACGAGTTAAAGTTTCAGAACCTTTCACCACAATTAGATATTTACCAGCATTTAAACGATTGCGGTAGGGCAAAGCATCGCCACCACCAACTAGCAAACCAGTACCGCCACCGGCAAAAATACTACCCAGCAAACCAGAACCAGCACCTAAAATACCGCCGATTACATGATTGCCAATTTCACCCGCCCAAGCAAACGTATTCAAATTTGTTGACAAGCTGAAGCCAACACCTGCAAAAAAGCCGAACGGCACCAGCCAAGTCGCCATCAGCTTGACTTGTTTGAGAGCTTGCTGATTGGGGTCAATTAAACCAAACTCGTCAGCACTTTTGTATCCCTTACCCAGGATAGTCACTTTATCCATCGGTAAGCCTTCTTTCTCCAAAGCCGAGTAAGCGGCTTCTGCTTGGATGCGATCTGACAACACGGTGACGAGGTAGTTCATAGTCCGATTTTACTGGATATTGGACGAGGGTTTAACCTTCACTCTAGTCGTTTTTTAACTCAAAAACCAGCCGTTTAAACAATAGCCTTGCTGCTAGTGCAGCGACGCGAGTGCGTACCAATTTAATCAAACGACCTACTGATTTTTCCGCGTCGAGCAGGTTACCTAGTTGTTCGCCGATGTCGTTTTTGGGGCGCGCACGCTTAACTTCAATCCTTGTAAACACCCATTGCCACAACGCAATCCGGCACAAATCCGAACCACCAACTCGGTCAAGTTCTTTATCCCCCGATGCTTCCTTAAGAGGGTTAGAGTCGGGGGAATTTATTACTAGACTCCCCCTCTCTTCCGGAACCGGACATGAAAGTTTCCCTTTATCCGGCTACTCAAGTGTGTTTCCCATTGTCAAACTAACGCGACGGGAACGCCAGCGCGCGCTAGGTGAGTACCCCAAAGCTTTTGGTAGTTAATACCTGTTGGTTCCATGATGGCAATGTCTGGTTTTAGTGCCAGTAACTAAGGGTAATCGACCGGACATCATATCAGTTCCTTTGCCGATAACGGACATGACATCAATCGCCCCCCCATGTTTTTCTACCACAATTTGACTCGGGAACGCGAGTGGGGAAGGGAGGCATATCGTCAATCCCAATCCCGTCTCTTTCCCCACATCTTTACTGCTAACAAACTCGAATTACGTTTACACCACCACCTTAGGCAAGGTAATTCTAAATTCCGTATAAC
>NZ_BLAY01000208.1 GCF_020521235.1 Microseira wollei NIES-4236
AAAACCCAACAATATCATCATGCCGATTGGGTGTAGGGGCACGGCAATACAAATATGTTGGTAAAAACCCAACAATATCATCATGCCGATTGGGTGTAGGGGCACGGCAATACAAATATGTTGGTAAAAACCCAACAATATCATCATGCCGTGCCCCTACAAGCACCAACTGAATCGATATTACTGCCCCGAACAGCGATTAAACCATTCTTGATAAGTTTGCTGATGCCTGTCATCTTCGAGGACAATTTCCACGCGCACGTACTTGCATCCGTGATTTCGCTGCTTGGAAATTGCATCTAACAGTAAACTCGCCGTTCTCGGAGAATTAAATACGCCGCTGACAGTTGGTTGATTATCTTGGGTAGCATTTTCATCTGGTTCAACTTCAGCAATTTCTTCCGCTTGTCCTAGATCGATTTCTGCTAATTGTCTGCGTTCTGGGCCGACTTGTTCTACTATGAGTTTTTCGCGCCGGACGGGAACTTGGATGATTCTGGTTTCAACTTCTTTGCGGACAATTACATCGCCCAGTTTCTGTTTTTTCAGGTCAACTACCAGTCGTTCTTCCAGTAAGCGAATCACTTCTTCTTCGACTACATCCAGCGGCTCAGCATATTCTGGTGATTCATCTTTTGATTCAGTAACAGCGGGCATTTCTGGAATATTACGAGCAATTTCTGTGTTTTTCTCTGTTGTTATTTTAGGCTTCGCATCTTGCTTTTCGGAGGGTTTATATTCGGGCAGGTTGTCTATTTCGGCTTTGCTCAGGTCTAGGATTGCCGATTTATTTTCCGAGTCCACTTGCTGAATGTGGCTGCTTCTTAATAAAACCAAGCGGGAGCCGTTATAATTATCAGCTTCAGATACAACTAAGTTTAGCTGACGCGCCGAGTCGAGCGCCACATCCTTCACTTGCCCCATGACAAATCCTTGCTTGTCTAGGATGGAAAAATTTTTGAGCTTACTCTTCAATTTTTCCATCAAGACTTTTATCCGAAGATTGTGCTGGTAAGATTCAAGTTTGTTGATGGACGTTGAGTTAGTCATTTTTTTAAACCTTCTTGAAGAGGACGCTCTGACGGGGGGACACGGGGACGCTCTGACACCCCATTTTATTAAAAGTAGGGTACTTGTGCTAGCACCCTACTTTTAGACTAAATCGCGCTCGTGAGGCAAGCTGCTTAAATTAGGTCAGAACGGGTGTTATTGGGTTGTTCAACAACAGGAGTGCCGTCGGTATTGACATCTAATTCTTCCCGACGAATGGTGTCTTGAGCTTCAACGGTATCCCGATCTACGACTTTCTTGACTCGGACTTCTTCGCGCACAAATGCTTCTTTGTGAATGTCCGGAGTTTCTTCGTAGAGTTCGACGCGCGCCACTTCCCCTTCTTGGAAGGCAACTTCACCAGGATTAACTCGAGTCCCAGCTTCTGATGGGGTAACTCGCTCAATCACAACTCGTTCTTTTTCGATGGGAACGGAAACTCGTGCGGTTTCGGTTTCAACGCGCTTACCAACTGCTACTTCTCCAGCTTTGTAGCGGTTTTTGTTAGCAATTAGCCGTTCTTCGTAGAGTCTGAAGGTTTGATGCTCGCGCTCGTTCAAGCCAAATAAATTGGGTTCGCGCTCGTAGTTGTAGTTATTGCGATCGTAATTTGAGTAGTCAGCGGTAGTGTCAACGGGTGCCGATGCTTCGACAGGTTGAGTGCGGTAAACGCCTCTGACTCGCTCTTCGTAATCGTAATCCGCTGTCATGCGATCGCTGTACTCAGGCAAGTTTTCCGCTTGCTCTCTCGTCATCCCGATCGCATATACGCGATCTGCATTATAGTCGATGCGGGTACGACCAATTGGCAGCAATACTTTCTTGCCAAAAATCCAAAAACCTAAGTCAACCACCAAATACCGAAAATGACCGTTTTCATCGACTAGCACATCGCTAACCGTGCCAATCTTTTCATTGCCTTCGGCGTAGACGCCCAGACCTTTTACATCATCGCCTTCAAATGTTTCGCGATAGTTTGGATCGAAATCTTCTAATTTTAGAAGTGCCATGCCACTGTTCCTCTAATTTTTCGCATCTGATACTATTCAATTTATTGATAATTTTGCTTGGCTTCCTCTTACTACGGACTGACTTAACTCTCTTTTTCAGCGGCTTCAAGGATGATTTATTCCCGGTGATTTTCAGAAAATATAAATCTGCCAAAAAGTAGATGTTTAAATTACTGGGAATTGGTAATGGGGAATGGGGAATGGGGAATTTTAGATTTGAGATTGTAGATTTTAGATTAAATCTGCAATCTACAATCTCAAATCTGCAATTACCAATTCCCACCGCCAAAGCTTATAACTGGCAACTTGAGTTATATCCTAGTTGTAGTAACCCAAGTTGCTAGTTATAACTTGTGACAGCGGTAATTGCAAGCTTGCTAATTGCTAATTGCTAATTGCTAATTGGGTTAACAGGCTTTTGCCTTCTTGACAACTACCCATTAGCCATTAGCGATTAGCCATTACCAGTACCGCTTGATGTAACTAGCAACTTGCGTTAGTAGAACTGTGCAATGCGCCGAGCGATCGCGTTCCACCTGCAATCGCCCGTGGCTGACGCCCAGTAAGCAAAACCCCGATAAACTATTCTGGGGTCTACCTGTTTGACTTCACCCGTTCGTCGCGTTTCCTGTCCGCCGGTGCGGGTATTGCCCTCGCTGTTAATTTCTCCAGTTGGCAGAATTCTAGTTTGCGCCCATGTTAACGCTTTGTTAATCATGGCGGTGACTCTGGGTGCGAGGGGGTCGTTGGGGAAGTAGATCAACCACCGCTGTGCGTAGACTACCCCCGCAACTTGATAACTGCTGTCATAACCGTCTTTTTCTGGGTTAACGCCGTCTAATTCTTGAAGGGATAAAGCTTGTTGAATTAACTGGCGAGAGTAGTTAATTAATTCGCGATCGCCTGTTAATTTACCAGTCAATCCTAGCGCAGTGGCAACTAAATAAAAGCGATGGGTATAAGGTTCGTTGCTAGTAACTCAAGTTGCTAGTTATCTCTCTCACAGCGGCTAATGGCTAATGGCTAATGGCGAGATTGGTAAAAATCCTATATTAGCAATTAGCAATTAGCAATTAGCAACGCCAAAGTTTATAACTAGCAACTTGCGTTAGTAGTACCCCGCGTCCAAACTTGGGGCGAAATCATCCAGCAAACGGCGCGATGTAATAGGGGGGTGTAGAATGCAATTTTATCGGCGTATTGTCGCGATTGGGGAGATTGTTGAAGTATTAAAAGCGTGGGAGCAACTGCTGCTACAAAAAAAGAAGCGCTATGGAAGCCACCTGCTCCTTTAAAACTACCATCGGCAGCTTGTTAAACATTTTAAATCCGGCTGCGATCGCTTCCGGATCGTTTTTAATTAACCCGCCAAGAATGGCTTCTTCACCATAGCGTTGCGTTTCTATGTAACTCAAGTTGCTAGTTATCTCTCTGGGAGCGGCTAATGGCTAATGGCTAATGGCGAAATTGGTAAAAATCCAAGATTAGCAATTAGCAATTAGCCATTAGCAATTAGCAATTAGCAATTAGCAACGCCCTTGTTTATAACTAGCAACTTGCGTTATGTACTAGTTGCTTGCTTGTCCCCGTTCCCAAGTTGCGTTTCCCGCATAGGCACCACTCGATGGGATTAATCTATATAAACTCGACGGGTTACGATCAAGAACGTTAGCAATTAAATCCCTTGATTAGTTGTCATAATCTGTTTTCCTGGCAAAGCGAGAAGAAGATTGTTTGTTTTGTTCTACTGGCAGCTGAATTTCAGCCAGCGATGTGCCGCAGCTAACACCTGGGAAAGATAGCGCTAACAACCCAATTGCTAACCAGCTTACTTGGTTCCGTGCTTTCATGATTTGGTGCAAAAATAGATATCTTCATCGGGCATTAAGCCGGATTTTTTAGCTTGAGCGTATTGCTCCAATTTTACAGTAAATCCAGCTGGTTCGAGTTTCTGTTGATAATCCCGACCGTACATTCTCACGTGGTCGTGATGACCAAATAACCGTTCTCTATCTTCAGGAGTTAAATCGCTTGCGCCTTCAAGAGTTTTTTCCAGTTTAGGATCTAAAGGGACGTGGAGAATTGCCCATCCACCGGGTTTTAGAACTCGACAAAGTTCTTTCATCGCTTGCCAATCTTCTGGAACCTGTTCTAAAACGTGACTGCATAAAATGGGTTCAAATGAATTATCTTCATATTGAATATCGGTGATATCCATCTGCACCATTGCTTCTTGGGGTTGCAAGTCGGCGCTGAGATAATTGATATTTGGCAGAGTAGCGATCGCTTGTTTCAGCAAATATTCGGGAGCGATGTGCAGAAATTTGAGATTGGCGGATAATAGATTTGTTTTATTTTGGAGATACAGCCACAACAAGCGATGTCGTTCTAAAGATAAACAGCGAGGGCAAATGGCATTGGGTCGTTTTTGAGCGCCAAAAGGTAGAAATTTACGAAATTGATTGCCACAACAAGGACAATAGACTTGATTGCCAGAATATATCAGCGATCGCAGTTGCAGAAAAGGCGTACCAATCTTAAACAACAACGAACGTCTTTTGAGCAGATGGGGATAAATTTTCAGAAATAGCGCTCGCTTCATCCTTTCCTGCAAACTTTAGTAATTTTTTACCAACAAAAATTTAGCGAACATCTATCCCATTAGCCTTCGCTTGTTTAATCTGCTGCACTTTGGCAGAATCTAACAGTAGAACGATTCCCCCAGGCATAGATAAAATCCAACCTAAGACCGTAATCGTCACCGATAGCAGCACTGCTTGCTCTGCCGTCAGGGCAATTCGACCGAACAAATAAACCCACAATCCTTCTTTCAATCCCAATCCTCCCAAAGAAATTGGCAGCAAGGTAATCACAGACACAATCGGAATAAAAACTAAAAGTTCTAAGTAAGAAACTGGTATTTTTAGTTGTTGGGCAACTAAGTAGTGGTAATAAACAATCGCCAGCATTAGGATAAAAGAAAGTCCCATTGACAAAGCCAAAGCTTGACGGTGTTGGGCGAATTGCCTTAAAAGAATTTGAATTTTAGCCAAGCGAGCTGCTAGACTGCCGAGACGTAACTTTAAAAGCCAAGGTTCTGCGCATCTTAATAGTAGGGGACTGGCGATTAAAAGCACGCCTCCAACTAAAACACCGACACAAGATACGAACAGCAAAATGATATCCCAACGCCCCACCAATTTAAAAGCTGGTGGCCAACCTAATAACGCCAAAGCTGATAGCGCTGCCAGACCTGTAAAGGGTTCTAAAAATACAGAAACCAGTGCGAATTCTGAATCTTTAGTTACTTGAGAAACCCGATAAACTCGGTAGACATCTCCACCAAACGAACCAGGAAGAAAGATATTCAGAAACATTCCCGCAAAATAACTGCTGAACAGATTGCTGATAGAAACTAAATGACCCGTAGAATGCTGCAATCAATGCAATCCAAATTAACAGACGCGGCGCTTGTTTGAGACTTAATAAAAAAGTGAAAGCTAAACCAAATACAGCTAACCATATCGAAAAAAGTCTCGCTGCATTGAGCCAATAAAAATTGATGCCAAATGTATCGAGTACTTCGGTTGGTAAACGATACCAAGGAGAAACTGCTCCCAATCCTAGCAAGCCAGACCCGATTAAAAGCGAGAGTCTTTCTCGATTAAACCAGTTAAACCATCCCAGCAGTTGTTTCATTTATATTTTTATAATAAGCCTCCATTTTGTTAGGTTGATTCTCGGCTTCTCCCGGGTCGATTTCTAAGCGATCGCCTGGATTTAAAGCCAGTGTATGGATGGCTAATTGCTAATTGCGATCTGGCTAATCTAGTATTTTTCCTGATTGAGCCATTAGCGATTAGCTATTAGCAGTTACACAACCGTTGCGATCTTCTGGACTCAGATGATGAATTATTGACGACTTTAGAGAAAATAACGGCAGCGCCGACGAGATAAGAAGATTGCTCCGGCTACAACTCCTAACCCTGCCAAAGTTGCGGGTTCGGGTACGGATGAATTGACTTCTGTAGCTCGCACTTTTAAGTCTTGGAAGTCGCAGTCCCCTTGATTAAATGGTGTCGGGCATATTGTTGTTGTTGTTTGACGACCTCCTCCATCGTCAAAGCTAATTTCCACACCTCCTGGATTAAACAAATCGCTGTAATCGCCGGAAAATAAAGCTTGATTCGTTCCGTTTGGGTTCAAAGAATCGGTTGAGTAGACAGTGTCTCTTTGGCGGAGGCGGAGAACCAAAGTGTAATCCATCCCCGCTTGAAACGTGAATGTTTTGCTGCAAGGTTCTGGAAACGTAGAATTAGGTAAACCGCAAGTTCCCAACCAATCGTTACTCAGAGAAGATCCCCGATCGTATCCCACCTGTTGGTCTTCAGCGAATAGAAGAAAGCGGGAGTTGTTGGATAAGTTCTGGAACGAGAGAACAGAAGAGGGTCTGTTATGGGATGGCAAAAGGTCAAATTTTACGGTGGTATCCTGCTCGAACTTGATTCCACTATTCCCGAATAAGGGCGGGAACTGAAGCAATACCAATGAAGCTGCTGGCAGCAAAAACAGTTAGCAGATATTTTGGCAAGTTCACGATTTTATTGCTAGGGAAACATTCAAGGTTTACTCTAGGTTTATATTTTTGATTTTGCTTGTTCAAAATCCTACATTTTCAGCCAGTTTAACCTAATTTAAAATCTCCCAATAAAGCCGCCTGAATTCCTCCCAAATCTCAAATCAAAAATCTGAAGTTGGTCGCAGGTATTTGGCTGCTAGACATTACAGCCAAAAATACCAAGCTTTTCTAAATTGGCTAGCGTCCATCTGATATCCCAACCATTTTTAGGTCAGCGGATTGAGATTGAGGTAGCTTAATACGACCTTCAGTTTGGAACCACCACCATAATTTGCCAAAATCAATCCCTGAAGAAATCAGACGGCCTTTACCAAATTTAGTTTGACCAGAGTAGCGCGGATGCCAGGGGGTAGGAATTTCTGTGACGCGATGTCCCTGTGCTGCCAGCACTGCTAATAGGTAGCGATGGGTAATTTTTTCGATGGGTAAATTAGCCACTAAATCGCGGCAAACTAATTTAATCCAGTTCATGTCGTGAATTTCTAAACCAAAGGCTAAACGACAAGTTTTGTTAGCAATTGTTGAAGCTAAAATTTTGCCGTCTCCACGCCCTTGTCGCCAACCAGCAACGGCATCTACCCCTGGGATACATGCTTCTATCAGCCAAGGTAAATCAGTGCGTGGGTCAGATTCTAAATCTGCTTGTCCCCAAAAAATCCAATCTGTTTTGACATGGCCTAAAGCGGTTTTCCATCCGCCAGTTACGCCCCGCCGTTGGGGATGGCGAATGACTTGCAAGAATTTAATTGTTTCATCAAACGGGCAAGGATTTGGGGACTGTTATCCGTACTGCCATCGTCAACTAACAGGACTGGCAATTTGTAGCCCAGATTTGGGAAAGTTTGCTCTAGCTTAGACACGAGTCGTTCTAAGTTGCCTTCCTCGTTCAACGCTGGAATGACAACTGTAATCGAATGACTCTCTGACGGAGGTAGAGGCGCAAGAGTTGGGCGTCTTACAACACTTGTACTATTTGCGTTAACCATCTCTCAATTTTTCCTTTTCGTAAGCTTTTACTGCTGTCATCTATTCCGGGTATACAGATATCTATGCAGTTTTACTGATCTTCACGCGCAATTCGGATTAACCCGTAGCGTTTTCCTACGTATTAATACGGTGAATAATCCCAGGCACGAGAGATTTTTGTGACTGATTTTCCATTTTTCCCTCTGTCGAGCAGCTTGGTTTTTCCATCGATATATTCTGTGGTAACTAAAATTTATCGATTTTAAAGTTTCTGTATTTTTAGCGTGAAGTTGCGATGAAGCGAGAGATTTTTATTTCGCCGAACCGCAGAATTCTAGAAGATAACAGTAAAATTACAGAGGCTAACTTGATGAAAATACAGTTAAAATAGATTTAACTTACGTATTATCACTGGAATTAACAATCTAATTATTAACTTATGTTAAAAAATGTAAATAAAAGATAAGTCAGAAAGTATTAAGAGAAGTTGAGAGTGTTAAATTAAAACAAGAAAGCTATGGAAAAGATGTATAATAAGGAAATTTTGCTAACGCTGTTGCGCGCGGAAAGAGCGATCGCAGTCATCCGCGCCCCAGAAATGGAATTAGGCCGTCAAATGGCACTGGCGGTGGCGGCGGGGGGAATGCGACTGATAGAAATTGCCTGGAATAGCGATCGCGCTAGTGAATTGATTGGCAATCTGCGGGTGGAACTTCCAGATTGTACGATCGGAAGTGGGACTCTATTAGACGTTCTCCAGCTGCGAGAAGCGATCGCAGCTGGGGCGCAGTTCCTCTTCACCCCCCACGTCAACCCAGTCCTGATTCACGCAGCAGTAGCAGCTGGCGTCCCCATCATACCGGGTGCTATGTCGCCAACGGAAATTGTCACCGCACATCAAGCGGGTGCGAGTTGCGTCAAAGTCTTCCCCATCTCTGCGGTAGGAGGAGTAAGCTATATCAAAAGCTTGCAAGCGCCGCTGGGTCAGATTCCCCTCATTCCCACTGGCGGCGTAACCCTGGAAAATGCCAAAGAATTTATCAAGGCAGGTGCGATCGCGGTAGGATTAGCCGGTGAATTATTTCCGCAAAAATTAGTGCAACTGGGAGATTGGGAAAGCATCCGCTACAAGGCATATCGCTTGCGCGAAAATCTAACTTAAATAGGACTTACGCTCACCCATCCGGGTTTCTAGGAAAAATCCTTGGTTTGGCAACTCGAGATCTGCCTCCCTTCCGCACTCGCGGAAGCAGCTGGAAACTTTGGTGATAGGATCGTCGCGCCAAAGTCTGACTTATAGCGGTTTGTGACTTGGTGCAATACATTGTCTATTGGTGAAGGGGGGCACAGCAGTGCGCCTCTAGCCGCTGTTGTATTCTACCAAGATGCAAACCGCTATAAAGTGACCGATCGGACTGGGTCGATCTACCATAAAAAAAACTATGCCTTAGTTGCGGCGATCGCCGCAAAAACTAGGGGAGCGAGTTGGAAATCTTCTGTCTGAGGAGTGATGCAAAAATGAAAAAGCTAATTTCTTCTTTCTGGCTGCGTTGTTCTTCGGCGTTAGCTGTCGGTACTGTGCTAAGCATGGGTGCATTTTCGGCTTGGTCAAGACCATCCCCTTCAGCTTGGTCGAAACCATCCCCAACCGATACTGTTTCAGTACAGGATAAAATCGCTAACAAAATTCTCTCTTTGCAAGAATCCGAACAACGCTGGATTCAAGTTGACCTTTCAAGTCAACGGCTAATTGCTTGGGAAGGTGCAAAACCCGTTTACGCCGTGATTGTTTCCACCGGAAAACGTGCAACCCCCACCCGCGTCGGGACTTTTGCGGTTAAAACCAAGCATGTCAGTACCCGGATGACCGGGCCGGGGTACGATGTCAGCAACGTGCCGCATACCATGTATTACCATCGAGGCTATGCGATTCACGGCGCATACTGGCATAAAAAGTTTGGCACTCCCGTCAGCCACGGGTGCATTAACGTAGCGGTGGATCACGCTAAATGGTTGTTCAAATGGGCTGCGGTGGGAACGCCCGTAGTTGTGCATGATTAATTCAGGACTTATATCATGTCCGGTCGATTACCCTTAATCGGTTGTAGGGAACATCCGAGATATTTTGGCAGATACAAATAACTTAAAGATGCCGTGCCCCTACATGCGGGGTATCTGTGCGGCAACCTGGTGAGATTTTATTACGGGTGATTCAACGGACATGATATTACGCTCATATTCCGGGTTTCTATGAAAAATCATCGCTTTGGAACTAGAGATATGCACACCCCTAGCACTCGCGGAAGCAGCTTGAAACTTTGGTGATAGGAAGGCGCTGGCGTAAGTCCTGTAATTAAAAGGTAAAAGGCAAAAGAAAGAATGATTTCACTTTTGCCTTTTTCCCATTAAAAACAGGACTGACCCGCGATGAGGCTATCAAAGTTTCTTTGTAGACGATTTTTCAGAGAAACCCGGTTTGTTTGCGTCACTTACGCGCGACGAGGCCAGAAACCGGGTTTCTATAAAGAAACCCGGTTGCTTTGCGTCAGTCCTGAAAAAATTATCTAAGTTGCTGAAATTGGCACTGGAAAGTTTGTAGTTAACCTCCGGAAAGGAATCCTTAAATTTACCAGGTTGTTTGGGAGGTTAAAAGCAATGAAAGCTAAGACTGGAATTTTGTGGGCAAGTACGGCATTATCTCTTGCAGCTTTGTGTGCGATTTCTTTCGCGGCTATAGCAGTACCAGAGTCAGCGGGAACCAGACAAAATCGCATTGCTCAAACGATGGGGACACTCAAGCGATCGCAGAGTCGTTGGATAGAAGTTGACCTTTCAGATCAGCGGCTAACTGGTTGGGAAGGCGAAACGCAAGTTTTTTCCTATCTTGTTTCCACTGGTAAGGCTGCAACTCCCACCCCGACGGGTGTGTTTTCGGTTCAATTTAAACGCATCTCGGATCGGATGCGAGGCGAAGATTACAACGTTCCTAATGTTCCCTACGCGATGTACTTTTCTGGAGGTTATGCGATTCACGGCGCTTACTGGCATAATCGCTTTGGTACGCCAGTCAGTCACGGTTGCGTGAATCTCAGAGTCGATCTCGCTGAAACGTTGTTTAATTGGGCTTCAGTGGGAACGCCGGTAGTTGTTCATCGCTAGATCTCTCCAAAAAACAAACTCTTTGACAGGCGAGACGCCTATCCCACAAGAGTTATTGGAGAGGTTTAATAGGCATCCCTTTGATATACTGCCTCAATACAGGTGGCAGAATGTAACAATTTGCTTGTTGTTCTATCAAGCACCGCCGCGATAAAGATTGCAGTGCGTTTACTAAATATGATGATGGAATTTTGCTATTTTCTAGCAATTTTGCTAGGGGAATGGGAGCTATTTTTTTTGCCAATAAGGAGAAAACTTGTTTTTCTATTTCGGATAAGCGCTCGCACTGCTGTTGTCAAACATCTTTCAAATCTTCAGGCAACAATATGGGTTCATTTGGTAATAACTGGGTCACGCATCCTCCCAACTCAAGAATCTTGCCACGCTTTTTAACCATAACGGATTGCCTTGGTAGCGGTGAATAAGTGCTGAGTAGTTATCGATTTCTGCCAATCCATAATCTCTCAGTATTTCCCGTCCTGCTGCAATATATAAACCAGTGAGTTGTAAGGTACGAATGCTCGGATTTTGGCTTTTGACTTGAGTCACTTCTCTCGGTTCCAACCTATCAATAGAAAGCAACTTTGATGGGATAAATTTTCTATCTGTTTGAAAGCGATATTCTTCATATCCTGGTTTATACTTTCCTGCCAATTCCCCGCTACTGAAAAGGTTGTGAACGTCATCTAAAACTGCTAAATAGCGATATTTTTGTAAATAGGTAATGGTTTTTGCTTAGTAGCAGGCGAATCTTGCTTTTCTGATTCCGAAAAAAACTGTATTAGTTTATGTTGAAATTCGTCTAGGGTGTGGGATTCGTCTAAATTGCACCAAATTACGTACTCAAACTCATCTTTTATTTGTTGAACGAGTTGCACAGCTAGTGTTGTTTTGCCAATACCGCTGATGCCTGTAAGCGCTATTAAGCGGCAGCGTTGTTGTACAATCCAGGTGGTGAGGGTGTCGAGTTCGGGTATGCGATCGTAGAAAGCACTCAATTCGGGCATTTCGCTTAAATCTTGATGTGATGTTTTAGTTTTTATTGAGTTAGATGTTTCCTCATTAGGTGGATGTGAGTTTGGTATATCTGGCGGGTGTCTACTTTCTCCACAGACGTTAAAACTACCGCTAACTACAACTTCTTGTGCAAAGTTTAAAACATTAGAGTTTTGCAACCTCTCCATTGCCGAGCGAAAATTTGATTTACTAACATCTTCTCCTAACCCTTCTGAAAGTATCCGCCATAATTCCGCTCCCGCATTTCTAACACTTTCAGAACAGTCAAAATCTTTAGCTATTTGCTTATATGTTTCACGTTGTATAGTTCCTCGCAATACAGCTTCTTGTAAATCGTCAAGGTGCTGACCCGTTTTGGAAAAAACTATCTCATCAGCTAGTTTTAACGCTTCTTTAAGGTTCATCGTGGCAGGGAGATGTGAGGATTTTGTGTATTATATCACTCGCGACTTTTTAACACATTTTTATAGTTTTTTTTGAATACATAAAAA
This sequence comes from Microseira wollei NIES-4236, assembly GCF_020521235.1. Taxonomy (GTDB): domain Bacteria; phylum Cyanobacteriota; class Cyanobacteriia; order Cyanobacteriales; family Aerosakkonemataceae; genus Microseira; species Microseira wollei. The sequence continues at coordinate 12,333 of NZ_BLAY01000208.1, forward strand.
ATAAAAATAGGAAAAAAATGTGTCAAATTTAAACATTTTTGCTATTAAATAAATTCTGATTTATAAGAAGTATAGGAGAAGTATTAAGTAGTAAATTCAGGGATTAAACGCTTGCCGTTTTATACCCTGTAATAGTTTGTTAGACCCAACTGCGGTCTAATCAATAGTTAGGCTACTAGGTAACCATGAAATCTAAGTTTGTTCTCAAAGCTTGCCTTACAGCAGGTATCTCAATTCTCAGCGTTATTCCAGCCACAATTGCTCATGCTAGCAATGGTGTTACTGACTACATCATTGAGTATCAGGGACAGCCAGCTATTGCAGTGTTTGAAGATGTCAAACAGTCCTATGCACTTGGTTGCTCTGGCTTCAGTAGTCTTTGGAGTCGAGTTCCAGTTCAACGGGCTGTTAGTCCTGCTACGTTTAACCGGATTGTGAGTGCTAATCCTATAGTCGCTGACATTCCTTGTAATGGTTCAGTCGATCCATATGCGCTATCTGGCGAACCGGGCGCGCTAGTGATTCGTCATCGCAACGGTCGATACTACAGGCATTACGTTGACAGCATTGAGTTTGTAAGAACGGTTGGCGGTGGAGACTTAATTCCCATATCCAGACAGGAGTTCTATAAACGTTTTCCAAACCGTGGTACTGACTTCCGTTTAAGCCGATAGGGATTTTGTCAGAATTTAGGACTGCATCTGTTGAGCTATCGCTTGAGTAAAAAAAATAGCGATCGCTTCTCTCCCGTAGGTTGGGTTAACGCAAGTAAACCCAACATCTTTTTTCACTCACAATCTTATCGATTTCCACCATGACAATGCGATGATTGGATGGATAGCGATATGCCAAAGGCACGCGCAAGGGACGCCAAAGACACGGGCAAGGGACGCACAACCAAAATCAAGAGCGCTCGCCATTGATAGGCAATAAACTTAATTTGAAAGTTTGTTCGTCAATAAAGCTCAAGACAATCCAAAGTAGCACTATCGATCAATTCTTGAATTGCCTCTGCCCCAGAGCGAAGTATTGCTTCCACGTTACTTGTGGGTGTATTGCCACACCGCAGCCAAATCACCTTTGGCGGTGAACCGTAAAGACGACTTCTTTCTGCAATGGCAAACTCCCAAATTTCCCTATCGTCTGCATCTGTAAGCCCTTGAAACTGAACATGGCTAGCATTCGGTAAGATACAGCCAGCCGATTCACTAACTTCCGACTCAGGTTTTGGTCGAACAGTAGTTTCAACTTTCACCTACTACAGCAATTAAACGACGTTCTCTATCGGCAGCAAATTCGAGACAAGCTCTAATATCTTCCTCTGTTAACTCTGGGAAATCATCTAAAATTTCTGCATGAGACATACCAGCTGCTAACCATCCCAAAACATCGTATACCGTAATCCGCATTCGTCTAATACAGGGCTTGCCGCCACGTTTACCTGGCTCGATTGTAATGATATTGCGATAGCTCATGGCAAAGTCAGGTTTGGTATTTCTACAGCAAGTTTAGCCTAGATTCCCATTCTTTTTCTGCTATGAGTAGGGGCGAGCGATCGCTTACAGCACCCTTCGCGATATGCCTCCCAACCGAAAGCGCGAACGCACCAGTCAAAATCAACAGCCAGCTAATCAGTTCAAATGTAGCGCCCTCTACTCAAAACTGGATAAAAAGCAATAGGTTGCAACAATTATTAACGATTGGCTTGTTAATCTTTACTGTTAAATGCTTGGCAACTAACTTTAAGGGATGCAAAATAGATTTCAGTCCAAAATTAAACGAAATTGCGTGCATCCGTAGTAAGGCAGCAATTTTTAACCATATTTTCCAGATTTAGATCGGCAATCGCACCCTATCTGAATCGGGGAATTCTTAAGGTAAAGTAAAACAGTTTTGTAGTTTGAGGAGGCAGTCAATTATGGGAAACCTGATTCGGTTGATGCGATCGTCGCGAGCGCTTGGTTTTTGGGCAGCGATTGCCCTGATTCTAGCTACTATGTTTCCCTGGTCAGCACCTGCTTTCGCCGCACCCAGGTCACAACGGCAAAAAATCTCATCGGTATCGAGTCGCCATCATCGCGCCCGCCTGCGCGTCAAACACCGCCCCGCCCACCGGGGACGCTGGATAGAAGTAAACTTGTCCAGACAGCGTTTAATCGCCTGGGAAAACGGCAGGGTCGTTTATTCCACGGCAATTTCCAGCGGTAAGCGCGGGACTCCCACTCGCCGGGGTGTATTTGCCATTCAAAGCAAGTACCGCGCCAAGACGATGCGGGGACGGGGATACGTCGCGCCCAACGTCCCCTACACCATGTTCTACTCTGGCGGCTATGCCATCCACGGCGCTTACTGGCATAATCGCTTTGGCAGGCCCGTCAGCCACGGATGCGTAAATCTGCCCGTAGGTCAAGCCCGCAGGCTGTATAGTTGGGCTGGAGTAGGGACAAGAGTAGTAGTGCGTTAGGGAATTTGAGATTTGAGATTGCAGATTTTAGATCTGATTTAAATCTGCAATCTGCAACCTCAAAACTGACGCAAATAAACCAGGTTGCGATGAAAAACGATCCGCAATCTTGTCGGGACACGGCATCAGAAATATTCTGTCCAAGTGAAAATTGTACGCTCGCCGTGTCCCTACCCGAATTTATGAAAAACGATCCGCAATCTTGTCGGGACACGGCATCAGAAATATTCTGGAGCCATCAAAATTTGATGATTGCCGTGTCCCTACCCGAACCCATGAAAAACGATCCGCAATCTTGTCGGGACGCATCAGAAATATTCTGGATAAATGAAAATTGTACGCTCGCCGTGTCCCAATGCTGCCAACCCGAAGAAAAATCGTCGGCAATCTTGTAGGGACACGGCATCAGAAATATTCAGTCCAAGTGAAAATTGTACGATCGCCGTGTCCCTACCCGAATTTATGAAAAACGATCCGCAATCTTGTCGGGACACGGCATCAGAAATATTCAGTCCAAGTGAAAATTGTACGATCGCCGTGTCCCTACCCGAATTTATGAAAAACGATCCGCAATCTTGTAGGGACACGGCATCAGAAATATTCAGTCCAAGTGAAAATTGTACGATCGCCGTGTCCCTACCCGAATTTATGAAAAACGATCCGCAATCTTGTCGGGACACGGCATCAGAAATATTCAGTCCAAGTGAAAATTGTACGATCGCCGTGTCCCTACCCGAATTTATGAAAAACGATCCGCAATCTTGTAGGGACACGGCATCAGAAATATTCAGTCCAAGTGAAAATTGTACGATCGCCGTGTCCCTACCCGAATTTATGAAAAACGATCCGCAATCTTGTCGGGACACGGCATCAGAAATATTCTGGAGCCATCAAAATTTGATGATTGCCGTGTCCCTACCCGAATTTATGAAAAACGATCGGCAATGTTGTCGGGACACGGCATCAGAAATATTCTGGAGCCATCAAAATTTGATGATTGCCGTGTCCCTACCCGAATTTATGAAAAACGATCCGCAATCTTGTCGGGACACGGCATCAGAAATATTCTGGAGC
>NZ_BLAY01000209.1 GCF_020521235.1 Microseira wollei NIES-4236
AAAAATTCTTGTGGGGTGGGCGGGCAGGATGCCCACGCCACAAAACCAGAAAAATTCTTGTGGGGTGGGCGGGCAGGATGCCCACGCCACAAAACCAGAAAAATTCTTGTGGGGTGGGCGGGCAGGATGCCCACGCCACAAAACCAAAAAAATTCTTGTGGGGTGGGCGTCGGTGCCCGCCCTTGAAATCGTCTCAAAAGGACTTTTGCCAAAGGTCTAATGATAAAATAAACAAAAGGCATATTTCTCATGAAAGACAGTACGGGCGAGCAACTAATAGACTTTGATGTCGCTCTGAAGGTAGCAGACGCGGCAGTTTTTGCTCAGACCAAAAGACACCTGAAAAACATTGAAGTCGCGGTTTTGCGCGGAGCTTGGTTCGGTCAAAGATATGATGAAATTGCGACAGAAAATGGCTACGCACCTGAGTACATTAAACACGATGTAGGGCCAAAATTGTGGCAGATTCTGTCATCGAGTCTGGGGGAAAAAGTCAATAAAACAAATTTGGTCGCAGTTCTGGCACAGCGAGAGAATCCGGTAGTGGGGGAAAATGTTCCGCCATCTTTTTCTGAGTCTCTCAAATTGGAGTCGTTAGTTGGACTAATTCCACTTAATTCAACTTTTTATGTAGAACGTCCGACCGTTGAGTCTCGCTGTTACGAAGAAATTATGAAACCGGGGGCGCTGATTCGCATTAAAGCACCCAGTCAAATGGGTAAAACGTCTTTAATGGTGAGAATTCTCGCTCGTGCTAAACAACAAATTTCTGATGCTGGGGATGTCTGCACTGTACCTTTGAGCTTGCAACGAGCAGATCGATCTGTTTTCACCGATCTGGATAAGTTCTTGCGCTGGTTTTGTGCTTCTATTACTCGCAAGCTTCAATTACCGCACAGAGTCGAGGATTACTGGAGCGAAACTTTTGGGAGCAAAAATAACTGCACGGCTTATTTTGAAGACTGTTTGTTACCAGAAATTAACGGCTCTTTGGTATTAGCTCTCGATCAAGTTGATTGGGTATTTTTACATCCAGAAATTGCCGATGATTTCTTTACCCTCTTGCGCTCGTGGTACGAAGAAGCAGCTTATGGAGACAGCGGTAATCCTCTGTGGCAAAATCTGCGACTGATTATTGTCCACTCTACTGAAGTTTATATTCCCCTGGATATCAATAAGTCACCGTTTAATGTGGGATTGGCGATTGAATTACATGCGTTTAATTCAGAACAGGTATTCGATTTAGCTCAGCGTTACCGACTTAACTTATCACAAACCGAATTATCTGAGTTAATGCAACTGGTGGCGGGGCATCCTTATTTAGTGCAACAAGCGCTCTATCATTTGGCGCAGCAAGACTTAACCCTGGGTCAACTCGTGCAAACGGCTGCTACTGATGCAGGTATTTATTGCAACCATTTACATCGGCATTTACGCAGTCTGCAAGAACATCCCCAATTAGCAGCAGCTTACGACCAAGTTATCAAAGCATCCAAACCTGTAGATTTAGAACAACTTTTAGCCTTTAAACTGCACAGTATGGGACTGGTGGCGCTGCGGGGGAATCAAGTTGTACCCAGTTGCGAGTTATACCGCAGGTATTTTAGCGCTCGCCTCCCATCCCCGTGATATCGGTTGCATCAGACCGCAGGTGAGCAGGTGAGCAGGTGAGAGGGTGAGAGGGTGAGAGGGTTTTCTCACAGACGAGGACATGATATGATATCAAATCCGGTTGCATCGGAATGATCGGCCTTTCTTGGTAATTGCTAATTGCTAATTGCTAATTGGTAATTGCCCCTACAGGTCGTAATTCCGATGCAACCGGAAGCGATATGACATTTATCTCCGATGTTAAGTCCAAAAACTTAAAAGTTAAGTAGTTGCTTTCCTAAAACTCCTTAACTTTTCTGTATCGACGCAAGTCTTTTGCAAATTTTATAAAGGGATTATCAACGCTACCCAATTCCTAGCGAGACAGAATTATGCAACTCTCTTATCGCGGTGTCAGCTACGAATTAAATCCCTCTCATAACCCCAGCATTCCCGGTGAAATTATCGGTAAGTATAGGGGTGCAGTGCTGCGAACGCGAGTGCGGAAGGGAGGCATATCGCAACATTGCACAAACTCACCCGTGCCTGAATTACTCATCACCTTGCAGTACCGAGGAGTTAGCTATCAATCTGTTGCAAATTACTCGTTTAACTCGGTAAGCGCCAAGGCTTTTCAGGACGATCCATTGGCAATTAGTAAGTAAGTGGGCATCAATAATTTGTTCGTAGTAAGCGCTGTCTTCGCTGAAGCGCTTACTACGAGCAGACAAGATTTTCAGCCAGATTTTGCATCACTTTGAATCCCAGCTTTTATTGTTCCTCCAACCTAGTGTTGGATCCGAGCAACTGCTGACTGTGCAAACTTTTTCTGATGTTTAGACAGGCGATTGCATGAGAGTTCTCCAAAAACTCTTGTGGGATAGGCGTCTCGCCTGTCTTTGGCTGGAATTTTTGCAGAGGTTTATTACACCCAGGACTTACGCACGACGATCGTATCACCAAAGTTTCTGCGTAGATCTCTGGTTCCCAAACCAACGATTTTTCAGAGAAACTTTGGTGATTTGCGTAAGTCCTGACACCTCTCCAAAAAAGTAACTCAAGGGCAGGCAGGATGCCCACCCCACAAGAGTTATTGCAGAAGTTTATTACACCAAAATCGGAGAATCATCATGGCAACTTTTTTAGTCGATAGTTACAACGACCAAAACGTTCCCGGTGACGGAAAAACAACCCTGCGAGAAGCAGTTGCCCTTGCCGCCGCTACTCCCGAAGCGGATACTATCAATTTATACGCGGTTGCAACTCTTAATAGCCCAATTCTTCTAACTCCAAATAACAGCATTACCTTTCAGGGAACTTCACCCAATACCAGTGGGTTTAACGGTCAGGGTACATCCTCGCTATTTGCGATCGATCGCACGCAAAACGTCAACTTTTCTAACCTATCTTTCTTCAACGGCAATGCTCGCGGGGAAAATGGTGTCGGTAACGGTGGTGGCGGTTTGGGTGCTGGCGGCGCCTTGTTTATCAACCGTGGCAGCGTGCGGGTAAATAACGTCACATTCAGTGGCAACCGGGCAGTGGGCGGCAATGGCGGCGCTGGCGGTGAGGGCAATGGCGGTGGAAATGGTGGCAGTGGCGGTGCTAACATCTTTACTCCCAGAGCTTTTAACGGCGCTACTGGCGGAAGGGGAGGCTTGCCCAGCTTTTTTATATCGGGGATTGTACCTGGATCGGGTGGCACAGCTGGTCAAAAAAGTAGCGGAACTAGCGACGAAAACGGTAGCTCGATCGACATTCCTGCAACTCCTGGCGGTAACGGAGGTGGGGGGACTTATGGCACAGGCGGCGGCGGTGGCGGCGGCGGTGGTGGCGGCGCTGGTGGGGCTGGCCTCTTTATAGCTGCCCAGTCCGGTGCCAATGGTGGTGCTGGGGGACTGGGTGGTTTTGGTGCTGGCGGCGGCGGCGGCGGCGGTGGCGGCGGTGGCGGCGGCAACGACCTGACTGGTCGGACAGGTAGTGGCGGAACTAGGGGTGCAGGTGGTGCTAGCAGTCGCTACGGTGGCGCTGGACAGAACGGATTTAACGGCAGCAGCGGTCGCTCAACCTTCCTCAATGACGGACCTGGCGATCGCGGACTTGGGGGTCGAGGCGGCGGCGGTGCCGGTCTAGGCGGTGCGGTCTTTGTTTCTGATGGCGCTGTCCTTAGCGGCGACAACGTGCGCTTTACTGGTAACGTAGCACTCGGCGGTAGCGGTTATCTGGTCAATAATACTCCTGCCGGTGGCGGTTCTGGTGTGGGTGGTGCTGCCTTTGTTCAGACTGGCGGACAATTCAACGTCACGGGGGTAACTTATAGCGGCAATTCAGCGGCGAACCGCAGCAATGATGTTGACTATGATTATTATCCGGTTGCCGTGGCGCGAGGGGATGGAACGATTACCCTAGAGAACTTTCAGGGCGTCGGGCGGGGCGCGAACCCAGATCCGGCGATCGTTAACAGGATTGATGAATTGCACTTTTCCGGTGACGGCCTCGTTGCCAAAAACCTACTGCTGAACCAAACCGACAAGGATTTAGAAATTACGTTTGAAGGCGTTGACGATACTAAAGTTATCCTCAAAAACTTTGCCCTGGAAAATCTAGATAACCTGTCAATTCCTGGAGGTCTGCACGGTCGATTAGGCAACATTTTGTTTGATGGTGACACTCAACTTCAAGACAGCTTTGATGTCTTCGATGCCGACTCCTATCCCCACCGAGTTTTTAACCGCAACACGGTGACATTTCTCAACGAGCTTGACAATAATGTCAGAGGCTTAAACGACTCCGATGATGTTATTAACGGTCAGGGCGGCGATGATAACATCACAGGTTTAAGTGGCAACGATCTTCTGCGCGGTGGCGATGGCGACGACATTCTACGCGGGAGTGCTGGTGCCGATACCCTGATCGGAGGTCGAGGGGACGATCTGCTTAACTTGGGCTTTGATACTGACATTGACACGCTTTTGTATAACAGCAGCGATGGCAGCGACACGGTGAACAACTTTACTCAAGGTGCGGGTGGCGATTTAATTGGGTTTACGAATATTTCCCATATTGATGTACTGGTTAATTGCAATAGCACTGAGTTCCGGCTAGGCAATAGCCTTGCTGAAAATGAGACATTTGGTACGGGTGAGTTGTTAGTCAAGCTGAATCGAACCACTGGCTTTACAGCGGACAATATTAGTTTGAATTTAGCGGCTAATAATACAGCACAGTTTTCGTTTGCATAAAGCTGTGGCAAAAGTCTAGCTCTTCCTAGAAACCCGGTTTTTTGAAAAAACCGGGTTTCTTGTGCGAGAAGGGTGAATCGCAACGCGAAGGTGATGGGGTGGCTGGAAATCAGGGATTTGGTGCGGGTGAGTTGTTAGCCAAGTTGAATGGAACGACTGGATTTACGGCTGATAATATTAGTTTGAATTTGGCGGCTAATAATACGGCTCAGTTTTTGTTTGCGTAGCGAAGTTGCTGCTTTGGGGTGTGCGATCGCAGATATCTGCCCAGAAACCCGGTTTTTTGAAAAAACCGGGTTTCTTGTGGGTTGAGAAGCGTGAATCGCCATGGGAGCGCAAATATTCGCGATCGCACAAGCTCAGAACTCGAACTTCCGAGATCAGAACTCGAACTTCCAAGATCAGAACTCGAACTTCCAAGCTCAGAACTCGAACTTCCAAGCTCAGAACTCGAACTTCCAAGCTCAGAACTCGAACTTCCAAGCTCAGAACTCAAACCTTCAAGCTCAGAACTCAAACCTTCTCACTTAGAGCCAGAACGTTCTCACTTAGAACTAGAACGTTCGAGCTACGAGCAACAATATTGCAGATAGGCGCAATCAAAGGAAAAAATAGTGAGTGCTGAGTCTGCTCAAGACACTCAGCACTCAGCACTAAACCTCAACAATCTGTAGCGCTATTGTTTAAAGTTGGTATCAGCTTCTAGGCAATAGCAACTTCGCTAATGCTCTCGCGCTCTCCTACGGTGCATTAAAGTTGAATGTCCATACCATATCATGTCCAATAGCAACGGTTGTGTAACTGCTAATAGCTAATCGCTAATGGCTGCTCTTGGAGGCAATTGACAATTAGCAATGAGCAATTAGCAATTAGCCATCCATACACTACCGATACCCAAGGACATGATATCACTCATTAACCGAGTCCCCTCACCTTGAGCGCGACAGTAAGCAATTGCTTCATAATCAGGTTCTTCGTGTTCTTCCTGGTAGGAAAGAATACTACTCTTTGACGCAATCGATCGTGTAGCGCTTGCCCGAAGCACTTTCCTCAATCCGCAGCCCCTTTGGTGATGCCATTGCAGTTTTTTTACTGTGATGATTTGGTGAGGAGGGACTTTTCGATGGCTCGCGAGCGCAACTTTTTTGGCGGTAAGAGAAGTCGGTGAGCCAATATTTCCTGGAATCCTAGAATTTTATCGCAAAAATATCATAAAAATATGAGAGCAACAAAATTTATGATTTTCTTAATCATTCCCCTGCCAACGCTGGTAGGGTGAAATAAAAGGTGCCCTTATGTCGCTTTCATCGCGAGCAGCTATCAGGTAGTGGGTGTTTTCGATCGGGTCTTACCGACGAGATCAGACAAGCAATACATTCAGCAGAACCAATACCAAATGACCTGTTGTTGAAAAAATTTAAGCTCGGATGAACAAAATTTATGATAGAGGTATCTTTGTTGTTAAAAATTAAACATGACCTGCCAAAGCATGAAACAATGGATTCGACTGGCTATGGTTATGGTGGTTGGTTTCTTAGTGTTCTCTCTCTCGATGCCGGGAGTAGCCCTGGGCGCAGAGATTGACCTGCCAACTAATCAAACTGAAACAGGTTTGCCAACTGACTACGATCCACTGCCAGAGCGCAAGGTTAAGCTTGACGATGCGACTGGCTGGGTCGATATCACTTACTCGACATTGCCAGGATATCGACCCCTACGCCTCGACCTCTACGGAGACTATAGTGTCGGGGATGTGCAAGACCTGAGTTTAAAACCTCCACGCCCCTTGGTCGTTTTCGTCCACGGTGGCGGATGGACGAATGGACAAAAGCGAGGAACTTCGGAATTCACCGATTTTCCGGGTGTGCTGGCTTTTCTGGCTAAATCAGGCTACGTTGTCGCCTCGCTGGAATATCGCTTGAGTGGCGAGGAACCCTTCCCAGGGGCTGTTAAGGATGTGAAGGCGGCGATTCGCTTCCTGCGTGCTAACGCTGTTAAATTTGGCATCGATAAGAACAAGGTTGCGCTCTGGGGGGCATCTGCTGGCGCTAACTTGGCATCACTTGCTAGCCTTTCCTGCAATGTTAAGTGGTTCGATCCGATCGATCCGAAAGGCATCTACAAAGATGTGTCCGATTGCGTCCAGAGCTTTGTCGGTTGGTATGGTCCCTACGACCTCGTCCAACTTTTTGGAGATGCAACAATATTTGAAAAACAGCTGACAGAGCCACAAAATAAAGACGATGCGCTAAAAAATCCAGAAGCTGTTGGAACAGTAGCCTTTTTGAGATGCGCTCTTGACGGGATTTGTCCCCATGAGAACCTCACACAAGCCAGTCCAGTAAAATATGTTGACAACAAGGATGTTGACAAAAATGGCCAGATTGACGATCCACCGATGCTCTTGATCCACGGAAAGGCAGATACCGCCGTACCCTACCAACAGTCTCAGGCTCTAGTAGAGAAAGTCAAGCAGGTACATCCGCAGGACCCGGATAAGTGGGTCAAACTACTGAAGATTGAAGGTGTCGATCACGGTTTCAGGAAAAAAACTGCTGAAAATAAACTTGATACATGTGTAACGCACCAAGCATTAATGCTGGCACTGACGGCAACCTTCAACTTTTTCGATGAACATCTCCTTCAGCCCCCAGACTACCCAAGGTGGACTTTTCCCGAAGATCCGATATGTGAGGTTGTTTACGACTTCCCAGATCTCTCTATAGTACAAAAGTTCTGATTCTCTGAATCTGAAGTTGTACCTGCGGGGGCAACTTCAGCGCTAAATACCCTGGATTTTTCCCATCAGAACTGAAGCGATCTCGCCGAAAATGCTGGCGGTTCATTCTATCAGTTTTCCACTTCAAAAACGGGATAAACCTTGCCCACCCAAATACCGCCAGCCTAACGTAAAAGCCTCAGAACTTACGCAAAGCCTCAAAATGTAGGGTGCGTTATCAGCGGTGTACGGCACCGCTACCGCTATATATGGAGTTGCTGCGTAATATCGTGTCCGGTTGCATCGGTTGCGTTTGGAGAGCAAAGGGGATGGGGGAGCAAAGGGGATGGGGGAGAAAAAACGCTTTTTCGCACAATCAACTATACACAACTGATCTCTCGCGGACATGATATAAGTCCTGAGACTACAACAAGTGATATGATGTCCGAGCGATCGCCCATAATTGCAATCTTGTAAAATCAATGGTTTTAGGCATTTTTATTATGGGTGAAAAGCCGGACATCATATGAGCCAGCGATAGTTACAGGCGCCCACCCTACAAATATGTTCAGGACTTAGTTTTAGCGAGGCAGAGCCTCTAGAATTTCGTTCCCAGGTTGAACCTGGGAACGAGTGAACCTGGGAACGAGTGACGAGTGACCTGGAAGGTGACGCGGTAAAGTTAGGCTGCTTCGCAATAGGAATCTCGATAGGGATACAGATCGTCATGGGATTTATTTACTGTAATAAAACACCGATGCTTTAGTAACTCTAATCGCTCGTGTAACTCAAGACTATCGTCTTCTTGGCTATCGCTTTGAGCTAAGTGTAAATTCTTCTCACCATCAACATTGTAATACAAAAGATTGCCAATTCTGTAATCGCGGCGGAATGTTGTCCTCCACTGGGAGTTACTTCCCCAAACCTTTGAGAGAGCCTGGTAATGTTTTGACACTAATCTTTTCCTGCTGTCAATCGTCTTGAATAACCTCAACAATTTCGCAATCAAAAGGCGAAAATTATGTCGGTGCTACTGACTCAAATCCTCAGGATTTCATGAATTAGTTGTACCGAGCAATTATAATTTATGGTCCCCACCAACTAGAGCCATCAGCTTGACCATGCTGAAAACGTAGAAAAAGTAATTCATTGACGCGATCAAGTGCATATAGTTGAAATAAATCTTCATAGGATGCCTCTGGTATTGGGGAACCATTCCTGCTAGCAAAATCCCTCAACCAAGCTTTGATTGACACGGCATTTTCCCACCAGGGATACAACACTTCCCCATAGAGATTAGTTGCCTGGTAGTTAAGGATTGAATGATGCAGTTCTCGGTATGGTGCTTGGCAAATGTGCATTTCTACAACCCCACAGCTTAACATTAAGCGGTTCTAACTTGGGCGAGCGCTCCCGATCGTAGGTGCGATCGCTTGTTTAATTTTTAATTAACTCCAGAAATCAGCAAAAATTAAGTTTATTCTCAGCTTAAACTCATTAACATTTCTGTATTGACGGAGCGATTCTTAAGTTCTATAACAGGAATAGTTACAACCGCGAGGCAATCGAGGGGTGCGCTACTATCACAAACGCTCGCTTTACATTCCACCCTATAGGGAATCACCCCAGCCATGTTGAACTTTTACCAACCCAATCGCCGCGCTATTCAAAAAGCTGTAGCAGCTTTAGCCGCTTACGGGATTGAACCATCCAGACAACAACGACTGGCAACCTTTTTACAAGAACAAGACAGCCGATGGCTCTATCATGCAAATCCCCGTGCGATCGCAGAAAGATTAAACTTAACAGAAGCAGCAACTTTGCAACTTTTGGTAATCGCGCTCAAACAAGGCATTGTTACCTTAAATTGGGAAATTCAATGTCCTAAATGCAAAGGAATTGACTTGAGTCCCAAACATTTGAGCGATCTGGGAACTCAGCATTCTTGTCCCGCTTGTCGCCACGTGCATTTCACCGATGCGGACGAGCAAGTGCGAGTGACGTTCAGCATTGATGAAAGGTTGCGAAAATTACCAAAAAATGCTGATGATTTAGCCTTTCGATCCCAAATCGATGCTAGTTTTGGGGTTGTTTCCGGACATCGTTTATTAACAACACAAACGTTTCGCGACTTGTTTCCCCGCGAAACAATTCCTCCGAATGAAAGTTTGTTGATTCGGCGAGTGGCGATTCTATTTACCGATTTGGCTGGTTCAACTGCACTTTATAGCCGTAATGGAGATGCGTTTGCTTATAGTTTAGTTCGCCAGCATTTTAATGTTTTATTTGAAATCGTAGCTCGGCACAATGGGGCTGTCGTGAAAACCATTGGCGACGCAATTATGGCAGCATTTACCATTCCGGCAGATGCGTTTGAAGCTGCGATAGCGATGCAAAAGCAGATGCAAGTTTTGAACCAGCAATTGCATCTTTTAGAACCAAATCAACTGATTCTCAAAGTCGGCATTGATGCGGGGCCTTGCATTAGCGTCACCCTGAACGAACGCCCCGATTACTTTGGGATGACGGTAAATACCGCCGCCAGAGTGCAAGGACTGAGCAAGGGTAATGATATTGTTGTGACCGATACCGTGCTGGCAGATCTCAAAGAGCAAGATAATTCTTGGGAACAAAATGAGGTGCAGTTGAAAGGACTAGAAGCTCCGATTCGGGTTCATACTCTGCGATTGTTTGGGGAAAAATTTAGCGCGATCGCATAGCTATATTGAGATTTTGCACCAATCTCATAGCAGGCTGTGGGAATTAATTCCAAGGGCTTTTAGCGAAAGTCCACGCTTTGTGGACTAAATACTTATTAGGACTTACGCAAAACATCTATCTGTAGAGTGTGTTAGCGCGCAGAGTAGGGCACCATTCTCCATATATAGTGTCTCTGGGTAAGTACTCTTATGATTAAAGGCTTTGGGTCCATTTTAATGGACTTTCGCTAAAAGCCCTTGGAATTGATTCCCACAGCGAGCTATGAGATTGGTGCAAGGAGCGATCGCAACAGAGTGTCGGCAGGTTGATGTGAATGAGTGGTGAAATCGCGATCGATACCTCTAGCGATCGCATATATCTGCCCAGAAACCCGGTTTTTTGAAAAAACCGGGTTTCTTGTGGGTTTCTGGTGCCGCTTCGAGAAGGGTGAATTGCAATGCGATCGCAAATATTCGCGAGCGCACAAGCTCAGAACTAAAACTTCCCAGATCAGAACTAAAACTTCCCAGATCAGAACTAAAATTTCCCAGCTCAGAACTAGAATTTCCCAGCTCAGAACTAGAATTTCCCAGCTCAGAACTAGAATTTCCCAGCTCAGAACTAGAACTTCCCAGCTCAGAACTAGAATTTCCCAGCTCAGAACTAGAACGTTCGAGCTACGAGCAACAATATTGCACCTCATAAGTAGGTAGGCGCGATCAAACGAAAGATGGGCATTGCCTACCAAAAGGCTACAACAAGTGAGCCAGCGATAGTTACAGGCAATGCCCACCCTACAAATATGTTCAGGGCTTAAATGTGCATTTCTACAACCCCACAGCTTAACATTCAGCGGTTCTAAGTTGAGCGATCGCTGCCGATCCTAGGTACGATCGCGTACAGCGTGCGGTCGGCATATCGCTCTGGTTGCAACACGCGCTCGCGCTGATGACATGATATAGAATGCGATCGCGCTATGCTTCCCAATCTAGTTGTAGAGAAAACCCTGGAAAATAAAGTAAGCTAGAGACAGAGGTTTCACAAAATCCTAAATAATGCCAGCATCCGTTCCTGATCTGTTTGACAGAATTACAGTGAACCCAAGACAATGTGGTGGTCGTCCCTGCATCCGGGGAATGCGGATTCGAGTCATCGATATCTTAGAGTTGCTAGCTGCTGGTTTGAGTTTTGAGCAAATCCTCGAAGAATTACCAGATTTGGAACTTGACGATCTCAAAGCTGCGCTCCTCTATGCAGTTGGCAAACTTGACCATCCCGTTCTAGCAGCATGACGATCTGGTTGAAAGCTCATCTATCCCCAGCCATTGCTACGTGGATTACTGCTACCTTTGGCATAACAGCAATCGCTGTGGGAGATTTAGGTTTGAGAGAATCAGAAGATCCCGATATTTTCGAGGTGGCAAAAGCAGCAGGTGGAGTCATTGTGATGACCAAAGATCGGGATTTTGTCGAACTGGTCGAACGATACGGAGCGCCTCCGCAAGTAATTTGGCTAACTTGTTTCAATACTTCTAACGCTCGTCTTAAGGAAATTCTGACGGCAACATTACCCAATGCCATCGAACTTTTGCGCTCGGGTGAAAGCGTTGTCGAGATTACAGACACCTAGAGATTAACCTACAAGCGATCGCGTCTAACTAACGCAAGTTGCTAGTTATAAACAAGGGCGTTGCTAATTGCTAATTGCTAATTGCTAATCTTGGATTTTTACTGACATTAGCCATTAGCCTCGTTCCCAGGCTCCTGCCTGGGAACGCCATTAGCCGCTCCCAGAGAGATAACTAGCAACTTGCGTTATATCGTGTCCGTTGAATCACCCGTAATAAAAACCACCTCTTGTGCGTCGTGGCGTAGGGTCACGGCAAGAGGGATATTTGGGAAAAACAGACAACGTTAATCATGTTCCCTACTTTTAATTGAGGGTAATCGACCGGACATGATATTAGAGATCTGCAAATTTTTTGTCATAGCGTGTGTTTGCGAAGCCTTGGAAGGGCGATCGCACAGCGTACCGTAGGCATATCGGGGGAGCATGTCAACTTTGTAGGTTGGGTTGAGGTACGAAACCCAACAAAAGCTGGTTTGTTGGGCTTCACTTACGTTCAACCCAACCTACACAGAAGAGCTAATTGCTTTCCTGACATGCTCCCCATATCGCTCTCGTTGCAACACGCGATCGCATCCTCATCTTCCACTTAAGTCCACCAAGCTGCAAAAGTTAAGTTCCCTCGCGCCGCCAACTCCTTAACTTTTCTGTATCGACGACTCCTATGGCAAATCTTACAACTGAATTACAGCGAATCGCTTAAAACTTTCGGGGCTTTATAAAACACAGCGTTGGGCAACCAGCGACCAGTTTTTATAGCGTGTTGCAGCAGTATGAGGTACACCTTCGTTTGTGTAGCGGCAGCGTTAACGCTGCCGCTACACAAACGAAACCCAAGGGCTGTACCTCACTCAATGGCAATCTGCTGTATTCGTGCAGACATCATTAATTGAATTACAGGAAAAAATTGCAATGGTAACTGTAAATTTCGATGCAATCGACAATTTTAGAACACCAGTCTTCAAACAGTCTGGCTTAACCATTACGGGTTCTGCTGACGTGACAAACGATCGCGTTGGTTTGAGCGGAGTGGGCGTATTTGGAGGATGGCGAAATGACTTGATCGACGGCAATGAGATTGCCTCCTTTTCTTTTGATCGCGGCGCTGCTACTAACGTATCTTATGAAGTAGGATTGTCGGCAGAGACGGGCAGTAGCGTTAACGGCATTTCGGCAGAGGCAACCATCACCGCTCAGGGGGTTAGGGGTAATTTTCTAGGAATCCACAGAATTAGCGGTCATCAAGTCAATGTTTCAGCTTTATTCAACAACGAACCTATTTCTGCTTTCCATGTTCGTGGGAATGGAGATGTTTCGGGTTTCAATGTGCGCTCGCTTACCTTTACTCCCGGTTTTAGCAACATCACAGTCGATCTTCTCGATGATGAAAACGATGGGGATTTCATTCCCGGCGATATATCCCTGCGAGAGGCGATTTTCGCCGCAGCTGATGGGGGAACTGTGAATTTTGACCCCAGTCTAGCAGGCAGCGCGATTCCCGAAGGGATCGCTGCGCGAATCGCACTAACTCTAGGAGAAATAGCAATCGACAAAAACCTCACGATTAATGGTTTAGGCGCAAACAACCTCACCATCAGCGGCAACAACGAATCCAGAATCTTCCGCATTAACGGCAATACGCAAGTTAACATCAACGGATTGACCCTTACCGATGGATTTAGTCAAGAAGATGGCGGCGCGATCGATAACCGAGGTATCCTCAATCTCAGCAACAGCACAATTCGCGACAGCATCGCCTCTGATGACGGCGGCGCCATTAACAATCTGGGAACATTGCGCCTAATTAATAGCACCCTCAGCAACAACATCGCCTCTGATGATGGCGGCGGGATTGGCAATTTCGGCGGTAGGGTGGAAGCAAGCAACAGTACGTTTAGCAACAATGCTGCCCAAAGCGATGGCGGCGGGATTTTTAACTTTAACGGTACGGTACAACTCGTCAGCAGTACCCTTACCAACAACGCGGTAGATAAAGGAAATGGCGGAGGTATTCGCAGCTTCCAAGGCACAACGTCAGTTAACAATACGATTATTGCCGGGAACTTGGATAGGGGAGAAGAAAGTCCCGATTTGGATGGACGCTTTACAAGTAATGGTTTTAATTTAATTGGAATTGTTAATGGCAGTACGGGATTTAGCAATGGCGTGAATCGGGATATCGTCGGTACTAGCACCACTCCCATCGATCCGCGCCTGACTTTGCTGCAAAATAATGGTGGTTCTACCTTCACCCATGCCTTGCTTCCTGGCAGTCGGGCGATCGATAATGGCAATTCCAATACCACCGGAATCGACCAACGGGGTGCCTCTCGCCCCCAAGGTTTTGCTGTGGATATTGGGGCGGTGGAAGCTGAATTTCAATTGCGCGATCGCTTGACGGTAGACACGCTAATTGATGAATTTGATGGGGATTTAGCCCCTGGAGATGTGTCTCTGCGCGAGGCAATTTTTGCTACTGCGGCGGGAGGAAGCATTGACTTTGACTCTAGCTTAACGGGGGGAACAATTCGTCTGACCCTCGGCGAATTGGCGCTCGCCAGAAACCTAAATCTTCAAGGATTGGGCGCAAATAATCTGACGGTTAGCGGTAACAATACTTCCCGCATTTTCAACGTGGATGATGGCAATAGCAATACTGCGATCGAGTTGATTCTGGATGGAATTACCCTAACCGAGGGTGCGACAAATGACAACGGCGGCGCAATTTCTAACCGCGAGAATCTGACTGTTCTCAACAGCACAATTACCACCAACACCGCAAATTTCGGAGGTGGCATCTTCAATCTGGGTACTGCCACAGTCCGCAACAGCACAATCGATAGCAACACTGCCAACAGTCACGGTGGTGGGATTTTAAACCGAGGAAATTTGAGTGTTGATCGCAGCACGATCTTTGGCAATTTAGCCTTAGTTGAAGGAGGTGGTATCAACAACGATGGCGGCACGCTAACCGTAACTAATAGCACCATCAACAGCAATCTTGGTCAAACGTACAGCGGTGGAATTGACAACGATCGCGGCACTGCAACTATCATCAACAGTACCATCAGCGACAACTTTGCCGAGAACTTTGGCGGTATCGCTGCCTACCTTGGTAACACCACCATCCTCAACAGCACGATTACAGCGAATGTAGGCAATGGCGACGGCAACGGTTTGTTCAACGGCACGGACAGCACCACCACCGTGACAAACAGTATCGTAGCAGGCAACTGGAATAACAATGATGTAGGAGCGATCGCTTCCTTCACCAGTGGAGGAAATAACCTGATTGGCAATGGCAACGGTGTCAGTGGATTTACCAACGGATTGAATGGCGACATCGTTGGTACAGCAGCAAATCCCATCGATCCTTTAATCGGTTCTTTGCAAGATAACGGCGGTGCAACCTTCACCCACGCCTTGCTTGCGGGCAGTCCTGCAATTGATGCTGGCAATAATAGCAACGCCCCAACAACCGATCAGCGCGGCATTACCCGTCCACAAGATGCCGTTGATATCGGTGCATTTGAACTCGTGGGGAATGCAATTACCTCATTCAATTCGGTGGTGAATGGTGGTAGCGTCCAGTCAGGTTTCAGCAATACGTCTTTCAGCATCCTGCGCGATGACTTGTTACCGATACCCAATGGAACCACTAAGTTTATATCAGATAATCTGGGTGCGAATTTGCTCGCTGGCAATACAACAGAGTTGTTGTTTGCGTAAGTGCGATCAATATTGGTAGGGAACATCAGTAAATTTTGACGCTAACTCAAAGCTTTTAGATGTTCCCTACCCCGCAAACGCTGTGGTGGAAAATGGCTGCATTTGTGGGTCTACCCCGCTGGGAATAATACAACAGAGTTGTTGTTTGCGTAAGTGCGATCAATATTGGTAGGGAACATCAGTAAATTTTGACGCTAACTCAAAGCTTTTAGATGTTCCCTACCCCGCAAACGCTGTGGTGGAAAATGGCTGC
>NZ_BLAY01000210.1 GCF_020521235.1 Microseira wollei NIES-4236
ACTAACTTTGAGTGAGTAGTAGGTACTTGAGGACCTCGACTCACGGGGATAAATCCCCTACTAGGAACCGTTGGTAGTCGGTACTTGAGGACCTCGACTCACGGGGATAAATCCCCTACTAGGAACCAATTGTGTCATCCAACTAACTTTGAGTGAGTAGTCGGTACTTGAGGACCTCGACTCACGGGGATAAATCCCCTACTAGGAACCTAAATATCCCATTCTTTACCATAATCTCGAACGGGGTATTTAACCCACAAGTCTCTTAACCATTCCCTTTTGTAATGTTCTAAATACCAATGTACGCTACTTTCAACCCAATCATAAGGAGATTTTGCCCATCCATGTTTGACGGGATTGTAGTGAATATAGTTCAAGGTTGTATAATAGTGCCCTTCCGAACGAATTGCGCGATCGCTGTAACGAAACCAAACTTTACGTTTAGTTACATTGTCTGACAAATTCCATTGCCGAGAAGAAACACCATGAACTGAACGAAATATTTGTCCCAAATTATCAAAGTTAGTAGTAGGCGCTTGGGCGCCGTAATCGTAATAGTTAGTAGTAGGCGCTTGGGCGCCACTATTAACCTTCACTAATAAATGATAGTGATTCGGCAAAACAACCCAAGCTCGTATTTCCATCCCTAGGTTTATAAAATTTTCAAAGAGCAAATTGAGTATTTGTTGACGACGCTCCTCGGATTTCATGTGACACCGATGTTCGTAACAAGCTGCTGTCAATATGTAAAAAACTTGGTCGCGCACGGGGTGAGGAGGTTCGTGGGGTGGAAAACCACGAAGTTTGCGCTCTTGAACCAATTTTGCTTTTTGTTCTGGCGTTAAGCGGCGATATTCGTACATGTTAGTTATTTTGTGATGAAATCTATTTATAGTTATGGTTGCGGCGCTCAAGCGCCTACTACGAACAGTTTAGTCGTTGCGGCGCTAAAGTGCCTACTACGAACAGTTTAGTCGTTGCGGCGCTAAAGTGCCTACTACGAACAGTGCCTTGTCGGTGTCACGTAAATGTTAATCCCAAAGAGATGAAATCGATCTATTGTGATGGTTGCGGCGCTTTAGCGCCTACTACGAACAGTGCCTTGTCGGTGTCACGTAGATGTTAATCCCAAAGAACCGCGAGTTACCCCTAGTTGATTTTGCAGTTTTAGTTCTCGCCAGAGTTGGGAAGCTGTTATTTCTCCTTGCAGTAGTTGACGATACCGATTAATTGTCTGGGTTACTTGTGCGGGTGTTTCGTTGACGAATTCGATGCGGAAGTTGCACAATCCTAGCGATCGCAAATGCTGCACGTACTCTGCACCTGTTTGTGCGGTGCCGTTATATACCGTATTGCGACAACCTGCATCTGCGTGCAGAATGTGTTCTGTGCCGACACGGTCTTGGATTTTCACTTCATACTTTTCGCAAGGACGACCGCAGTTAGTATAATCCGTTCCCTCGGACAAAAACGCACAGAAAACGCAATGTTCCATGTGAAACATCGGCATGTGTTGGTGAATTGTTACCTCAAACCAATTAGGCGGACAACTCACAAGCAAGTCTGCCAATTGATTGATATTCAAATCGTAAGATGCCGTTAACCTTTCTAATTTAAATTGCTGCTTAAAATAATCCGCCGTTAAAGCATTGGCGACGTTGAGGGAAAAATCCCCGATGCATCTATCTGCACCAAAAAATTGCAATTCGTCGTAGTTTCGCACCAGATATCCATCCGCTTCGCAGGAACGCACTTGTTGCAAAATCCAATTTTCCCCTGGTTTGGTAATTCGCGGCGGTGCCACCCAAATTGTTTGGTGAGAAACTGTTTGATTATCCCGCACAAACTGCACTGCTTTGCGATAAGCACGGTTGTCTTCAAATTCGCAGTAAATGGTTTCAATTCCCGCTTCCAGTGCTGCTTGCAGTTGTTGCATAGAACGCACTAACACAATTAAATTAGGGCCAGGGAAATTTGCGGTATTTGGTTGATAGTTTTGTGGGATGTTTTGTGGGATGTTTTGTGGGATATTTTGTGGGATGTTTTGTGGGATATTTTGTGGGATGTCTTGTGGGATATTTTGTGGGATGTCTTGTGGGATGGGCGTCTCGCCCGTCCCTGTTGAGGCGGGCAAGATGCCCACCCCACAAGAGTTATGCTCTAGTTGTGCGGCGGGCAAGATGCCCTCCCCACAAGAGTTATGCTCTAGTTGTGCAACAGTTTCTTTAACTGGCAATAAATCTGTAATAGCAGCATCTTTCCGCAATTCCCAACGTTTAGGTTTCGCCCTCAATGCTTCTAACTGGGTGACAATTTCCCGCCGCAAGCGGTTCAATTCGCTCACGGGCAACATCACAGCACCGTTCAGGTGATTTGTCAATCTTCCTAAACAAAAAGGAGTATTGCCCAGGCGTCCGAATTGTTCTTGCAAACGTTCCGTTGTCAGGGGTTGATTCTGCGCTGCTGCTAGGGGAATGGCAGATTCTACCTGCACGATATTACCGGATTCGTCGCGAGCGATCGCCATCAAATTCTCCCCTACTTCCCCATAAATTTCCAACCCAATCGGACGCTGAAATTTCGGATTTTCCCCAGCGAAACTCTGACGCAGTTTGCGGTCTAATTCCGGATCGCTAGTTTTCCAAACTTTATCGCCTACTTGTATCCGTCGCAGGTTTAAATCCCCTCGTCCAAAAGTCAGCAGCGCTTCGGAACCTTTTTGTTCCACCGCATAAACTCGACCGCCTTCTTCCTTTGTTTCCGGGTGATTAGAATCAAACACAACTCCATCCCCAGGTTTAACGGGCGCTTCTAACCGCAACGCTATCTTTTCATTGCGGATGCGAATCACTTCCCCTAAATAAACTCCCCGCTTTTTCCCAAACCTGGCGTGAACCAATTCTTGATTATCAATTCCCTCAAACCAACCCGTATAAAGTCCGCGAGAAAATGCCATTTCCAAGTTATAGCGTTCTGCAGAAGAAACAGAAAAACTCCTCCCCGCGTCCTCTTCTCTCCCCGCGTCCTCTTCCACCCGATCCAATGCTTCGCGATAGACGCGAGTAACATTTGCCACATACTCAGGACTTTTCAAACGCCCTTCAATTTTCAAAGAACTGACACCAGCTTTGACCAACTCTGGTAATATCTCTAACCCTGCTAAATCTTGGGGACTTAAAAGGTATTTCCGGTTACCCAAATCTGCCACTTTTCCATCGACAATTAACTCATAAGGCATCCGACAAGCTTGAGCGCATTCGCCACGATTTGCCGAACGTCCTCCTAATGCTTCGCTAGTCAAACACTGACCCGAATATGCCACGCACAAAGCACCGTGTACAAATACTTCTAAAGGCAGGGAAGCATTTTTTTCGGCTATTTGTTGCTGAATTTTATCTATTTCTTTAAGCGAACATTCGCGAGCAAGTACTACTAACTGACAACCCAAAGACTGAGCAAATTCTACCCCAATGGCGCTGGTGATGGTCATTTGAGTGGAAGCGTGGATGGGAAAATCTGGCGATAGGTGACGAATTAGACGACAAATTCCCACATCTTGAACGATCGCTGCATCCACACCCGCTGCAATAATAGTGCGGAGATATTGTTCAGCTTCTGTTAGTTCGCGCGGAAAGATGAGCGTATTAAAAGTTACGTAGCCTTTTACACCTCGGCGGTGCAAAAATTCCATCAAGCGGGGTAAATCTGCTTCGGTAAAATTTTGCGATCGCATCCGCGCATTAAACCGCTCTAAACCAAAATAAATCGCATCCGCCCCATTTTCCACAGCAGCTTTAGCACAATCCCAATTACCTGCTGGGGCAAGCAATTCCGGGCGTTTAAAGTTGAGTGCGGTATGTTCGGATTGTTTTGCATTCATGGGAAATTATACGGCTTTTTGCGCTTCCATAGCCATGATATCGTCGATTGTTCTGTAGGTGCAAAGACATCGGAATATGCCTCCGGACTTCGGCGTGAGCGCTCAGCTCGTAGCACGCTACGCGATCGCACCCATACAGTTTATATCAAATCTGCTTGTATGACCCGTCTTTTAAATCAACCGCCAAGACGCGCCTGTTCGCCAAGAAGAAGAAGATAATAGAGGTTATCGGGGCGGGTTTATGTAGGGGCGGGTTTTACCAATCATATCGTGTCCTGTAGCATCGGTTGTGTATAATTTTTGATGTTGTAGGGGCGGGTTTTACCAGTCATATCATGTCCGTTGAATTGCCCATAATAAAAAACTGACCCCGTTGTTGCGTAGGGACACGGCATGATAGATATCTCGGACAAACAGATAACGTTAATCATGCCGTGTCCCGGCTGCTAATTATGGGTAATCTTAAGGACATGATATCAGCCTGCGGAACCACTTGCATATGTCGTTAAACCCGCCCCGCCCGGATGCAATACCGATGCAACCGGACATGATATCAATCTGTGGAACCATGAAATATTTTCTTAAACCCGCCCCCGGCTTTATTATGATACCACCGGACATGATATCAAAGCCAGTTTCCCACTAAAACATAGGGTGCCCAGGACATAGGACGTTTGTATTGAGGATTTTGCAACAGCGCCAGCTGTGCTTGACGCAAAGATTCGGCTTTTGTGAGTTGATTGTTAGTAATTCCTTGGTAGAATTGACTCATCAATAAGGCAGTAGACTCATCTTCTACTTGCCACAAAGAAGCGATAGTACTGCGCGCCCCTGCCCGAATTGCCACACCAGCTAATCCTAACGCAGCTCGTCCGTCTCCTGTCGCGGTTTCGCAAGCACTGAGGACGAGCAATTCAATCGCTGCGGGTTGGCGTCGATCTCTCCTTCTCAGCAGACTGTTTAATTCGTTGACTTTAATCGGTTTATCCCAAGCAAGAATAAACGTTCTATCCGCATTGGAACTAAACTGACCGTGAGTCGCTAAATGCACGACGGGAAATGGCTGTAGGTTAATTTGGTTGTTGAAAACTTGGGTGGTAAATTGCTGGTTGAGAAACGTTTGACCGGGAATTTCCGTGCCAATTTGGTGGAGTTCGTTTTCGACGTATTTGAGTCGTGGGAAGCCTTGCCGCGATTCGGATATTCCGGCAATTAAACCTTGCAATTGGATCTGTTCTACAGGTTTGGGTTCGACTAATTGCAACCCTGGAGTGAGAGCGAACGCATACTTTTCCACCAGATATTTCTCACCGTCGTAAAGTGCAGCCATCGGGATATTTCGCAACGCACCATCTAGCACAAATACTAATGTTTTAATCTGGCTCTGGGCTAAGTCGCTAGCAGCAGGTTGGATTAACCAATTATACACTTTTTGGGAAAGAGATTGAGCTTCTTTCACCGTGTCTGGTTCTGTCAATTTTTGCCGCAATTGTGCTAAAATAGTTTCTACTTCTGCCTGAGCAATAGAAGTATTATAACGACGCAATGGTTGTTGCGGTAATTTAAAAATCACTTCGATGCGTTCTGGCAAAATCACTGGATAGATAAATGCTGCTGTTTGGTCTTGATCGACAACAACATCAATCGGACGTTTGGCTACCAAACAAGCTTCTCGAAAGAAGTTATCTAATTCTGCTAACTGTAATGATTCAATAGCTTGACGCGCTTTGAGGAGATTTTCTTGAGTGGGTTGAGCGTCAGGCGAACCCAACAGCAAATCGACAAACTGTCGATAAACGGGTTCCACGCTTTCGCGAAAAGAAAACTGCACATTGGAATCGATCGCCACTAAATCGGAACGCAAAGATTGGAGGGTGGCGATCGCTTGTTCGTAAAATGCGATCGCTTTTTCCATCTCTCCTTGGGTTTTGTGCAACCGTCCCATCTGCCATTGCCATTGATAAGCAATATCCCCCCCATCAATCGTTTGAGCAATTAGCAATGCTTGCTGGGTGAGGTTAAGCGCGTCGGATTCCTGCTGAGTATGTTCGTACAATTCCCCCAAAGTACCAAGCGCATAAGATTCCGCCCGTCGGTCTTTCAGGTTTTGTGCATCTCGCACAGCTTGCGCCAACATCTGTGCAATCTCACTGCTCAATTGTCCATCCCTACTAGATCTCCCCAAAAACTCTTGTGGGGTAGGCGTCTCGCCTGCCTGAGAATCTTGTGGGGTAGGCGTCCCGCCTGCCTGAGAATCTTGTGGGGTAGGCGTCTCGCCTGCCTGAGAATCTTGTGGGGTAGGCGTCCCGCCTGCCGACATTTTCATCAAACTGCGGGCGAGGTCAATGCGCGCGTAAACACTTGTTCGACTTGAAGGTAAACTATCAATTTGCGAGAGGATTGAAGGCCATAAAACAGCAGCCGCATTAGATTGCTTATCTTCTAATAATAAGCCCAGTTGATTGAGTTGAATTTGAATTTTGAGCGCCGGGGAGGGAGAAGAAGCGATCGCTTGTTGGTAATAATTTAAAGCACTTTGGCTGTCTCCTCTAACTTGGGCAATCTTGCCCAAACTGAGTAGCGCTTCGCTGATAGATTGAGGGGAACGCACATTTCTCGCCACAGCCAAACTCTGCTGCAAAACAGCCTCAGCCCGGTCTAAATCGCCGCTAATTCGCAAAACGTTGCCCAGTTTGTGCATTCCCGCCGCTTTGAGCGCAGAATCGGGTTGTTTTTGCAGAATTTCGTTCGCTTCTGCCAGGGTTTTCTGAGCTTGACGGTAAAGTCCCAAAGCTTGCATAGCAGTAGCTTGATTGATGCGACTGCGAATCGCTGCCGATGTGTCTCCCATATGTGCATAAACCTCAGCCGCCCGTTTCCAGCTATTTAAAGCTGAGTCCGCTTGTCCCCGTGCGAGTTGCAAGCGACCTCGAACATCTAGGGTTTGGGCGAGAATGTGCGTTCGCGTAGCGTCTCCGGAGGAGAATCGCTCTTTACCCGGAGTTGGATCGGGTTTAGTTTCCAGGAGGGAGAGAGATGACGCGATCGCCTTTTCTGCCTCAGACCATTCTCCCAATTGCTGATAAACCAAAGAGAGATTGCTTAACGTCGCCGCTTGCCAAAGTTTGTTTCCCGCACTTTGGAAAGCAGTTAATGCCCGTTGCAAGATAATAGCCGCCTCAGAAAATCGTTGGGTTTCGTACAAAGTTCTGCCCTGTTGCATCAACCCTTGGGCATCAGATACACCTTGAACGATAGGGTTAGCTGCAATATGGGCGACTGTTGGCAATGCTGCTGCGCCCAAGAACATGGTTAAAAGTAAAAGAACGCTTCCCCAACGGTGCGCGCGCTTCAATAAAGATGGGAAAATTCTATAGTGGTTTTTATACATATTTTTGCGATATTGTCAAATTTTAGTTGCGCCCTTAGCTAATCCCTCGTCGAAACTCCAAACCTGCCTCAACCGTATCCGCTATTAGCAAACATCTGGTCAGCAAATCGATATCGAGGTCTGGTAGAACAATAGATTGATAAATCCTTTCGTAACCAGAATCTCGCAGGTAGTAAAGGCTGAATAAACCATCTTCCCAAAACCAGACTTCAGGCACGCCTAATGCCCGATAGCGATTTAGCTTCCTTTCATTGCCGCTGGTGAATACGACCTCGATTGACAAGTCTGGAGGCGATGAAACCGATCTATTTCTACCAATAAAGTAGGATTTATCAGCTTGTGCGGAAGCTACCCCTTCTTTTTCTTGGGTAAAACTGCCTGTAGGAGCGAATGTAATTCTTTTCTCCATACAATAAATGAACAACAGACCAGAAATTGTTTCGCTAAAAAATTCATGGTCTTGTGAAATTGCCAAGATTTCTACCTCACCTTCAAAATAAAACAGCCTGATGCCGGGAGCATCAGCAAACCCAGCTTGAATCAGCTTAAACTGTTCCCAAGTCATACCCCGATGGATGAGGCGCTGGTCTTTTGGTTTGTCTAGTATTTGGGTCATAGGACGGTTTCCTTTGGTTTGGCAATTAATTATTTGGTCGCGGTGCAGGACAGAGAATTGACCGATACCAAGTTTCGTAAGGCGTTGCAGTTGGCGGGTTAGCAGTAAGGATGATCTCGCCATTGGCACCCCTAACCCACCCAGTAGCTTCTACAATTTCGGTAGGAATAGGCGGCTTCCCTGCCCCTCTGCCCCCCTGCTCCCCTGCCCCCCTGCCCTCCTGCACCTGTGGGTTAGGAGTAGGAGTGACCCAATCAACCTCAATGGCATTGTGAGAAAGTGCTTCCCTGGGAGTCGGTGGAATGCCGCCCCGCCCGGTGATGAAAAATTCGTTGTCTGCAAACCTTGTACCCGTTGGACAATCTTGAACGATTTGTCCGGTGATATCGACGAAGTTGGCTGGTAATTCGATTAATCCAGAACTGGGGTCAACATCGGGGGTATTAATTCCCACAGTACCTTGGAGATCGGGGCCTCCCTGTTGGGAAATGGCGGTGATATCGCTAGTTGGTAACAGTCCAGGGTTTAATTGGTTGGGGTCATTTATGTTGAGTAGGGTTTGCAGTTCTTCCCTGGTGCGGGGTTGTGCGCCAAAGATTGCTTGAGTGTTAATCGTCACTCGACCGCCAGCTGCTTGTTCGGCGTTGGCACGAATGTCGCTATTGTTGAGGGCAGCTAATACATCGGTGTCGAGGTTGATATTGCCTCCGGTTGCTGCACCTCTGGCGTCGGTGTTGATGTCGCTGTTGCGGAGGATGAGGGAAGAGGAGCGCACTTCTATATTCCCGCGATCGCCTGCCACAGTTTCAGCGGCGAGAAAACTGTTATCAAGTCGGACAGAACCTGCATCAACTTCGATATTACCCGCTCCCGTTGGCCCAACACTGGTGACTGAGACTCTGGAACTATTGGTTAAAGAGAGAGTGGGTGCTGTGAGCCGAATTGTTCCACCATTGCCATTTGCTGTTGCTTCCTCTGTGCTAAAGGCACTACCTCCATCAAAGGAGATGGTATCGCGGGCTTCAATGGCTATATTGCCAGCCTTTCCTTGTCCAAATGTGGTAGCAGAAAAAAACGAACCACTGGTAGTAAGGAACGAATTAGCTCTGATGTTAATGTCACCTCCCTTGCCGACTCCTCCAGAAAACACGCTAGTGGTGATGGAGCTACCAGTTCCAGCGAGAGAAACCGAGTCATCTACCTGTACTGAGATGTTGCCAGCATCCCCTTGTGCAGAAGTGCCAGCAGACAAGCCAGCACCATCGGTTAAAGAGAGAGAGCCAGCCTTTATATTTATGTCTCCTCCCTTGCCGACTCCTGGCGAGGACACGCTGGTGCTGACAAAGCTGCCAGCGAGAGAAACCGAGCCATCTACCTGCACTGAAATGCTGCCAGAATCCCCTTGTCCAAGAGTGCCAGCAAACAAGCTACCGCGATTAGTTAAAAAGAGGGAGCCAGCCATAATATTGATGTCGCCCCCCTTGCCTACAGCTTCACGATTTACAGTCGTGGAGATGAAGCTGTCGTTTGCTAGAGAAACCGAGTCATCTACCTGGAGCGAAATACTGCCAGCATCCCCTTTTCCACCCAGGTTGCTGGCACTGATACTAGCCCTACCAGTTAAAAAGAGCAAACCTGCCTGAATCTCGATCTTGCCACCATTTCCCACTCCTCCCTGTCCCAAATCAGTGGCTGGTGCCACAATACTGGAGATGCTAGCCCCATCCTCAGTCAGAGATAGGGAGTCCCTCACCTGCACCGAGATGTTGCCACCATTTCCCAGCCCAGCAGTATTGGCGTCGATGGAAGCAAAATTCGTTAAAGAGAGCAAACCCGCTTCAATCTTGATGTTGCCGCCATTCCCCACGGCTCCAGGAAGAACAGTGCTGCTAATTAAGATGGGAATAACTCCTCCTTCAGGGGTAACCAAGCCTCCCTCAAGGGAAATTAAACTGCTCACCCCAATAAAGATGTTGCCACCATTCCCCTGTCCAAGGGTGCTAGCCGACACATTAGCCCCATTAGTCATTGAGAGAGATCCAGCTTGGATGTCAATGTCACCACCGTTACCGATCGCTCCAGCTTCCACCGTGGTGAACAAACCACTGCGGATGACATAGCTACTTCCTCCAGTCATCGTGACTGTATCGCGCACGCCAATTGTTATATTTCCGCCGTTTCCCCGTCCAGCAGGCAGAGTTTCAGAGGCTTTTCTAACGACAGTTACAATTTGACCCCCATCGATCAATGAAAGCGACCCAGCTCGGATAGTGATATTGCCCCCATTACCCACAGCTCCAGATTGTACATCGCTGATAAAGCCGCTATTGTTGGACAGAGAAACAGAGCCAATTGCTTGCACCGATATATTTCCCCCATTCCCCTGTCCTTCAGTTCCAGCAGCCAGTTGAGCGCCATCGGTGAAGGAGACGGAGCCAGCCGTAATATTGATGTTGCCTCCATTGCCTACAGCTCCAGATCTCAAAATGCTCAAAACAGCACTGCTAGGTTCCTTATTCCCCCCAATAATGGTGACAGCATCGCGCACATTAATATTCACGTTCCCAGCGTTTCCGCGTCCACCAGGAAATGAATTGAAAGTTCCGCCCACTCCAGTTACCAGTTGAGCGCCATCAGTTAAGGAAAGCGAGCCTGCTGTAATATTGATATCACCCCCATTTCCCACCGCTCCAGCTCCCACATCGCTCAAGATGCCAGTGCCGAATCCGTCTTTATTCCCTCCGGCAATTGTCACCGCGTCACGCACATCAATTCTGACGTTCCCAGCATTTCCTCTTCCCCCAGGGCGCGTTTCGGAAGCTTCGTTAATATCAGTCTGAATTTGAGCGCCATTGGTTAACGAAAGTGAACTAGCAGCGATTGTGATGTTACCCCCATTTCCCTCTGCTACACTGCCAACTTTGCTTAAGATGACGTTATTGTCGAAAGAAATTGCTCCATTTGCCTGCACCAAGATGCTGCCAGCATTCCCCTGTCCATAAGTGCTGGCACTCAGTTTCGCACGATCAAATATGGACACTGTTTCTGCCTGGATGGAAATATTACCTCCTTGAGCAATAGCACCTCGATTCACATCGCTAAAAATCGCAGTATCTTTTCCAAAGAGGGAAACATTGCCCCTAGCCACGATCGATATATTCCCACCCTTCCCCAATCCATCGGTGTCGGTACTCAGTTGAGCGCCATTGGTTAATGAGAGCGACCCAGTATTGACGAAAATATTACCCCCATTGCCAGAAGCACCGGAAATAACTTGATTCGAGAAACCGCTCTCAACTTCGCTGGCTCCGACACCAGAAAGGCTAATGTTATTAGCATTAACGATAATATCTCCGGCATTTCCCAAACCTTCTGTTCCGGCAACTAATCGTCCCCCATTGGTAGCCGTCAAATTATTGGCATTGACAACAATATCTCCGCCTCCTGCATCCCGCACGCTCACTCTTGCATCATTCGCCAACGTGACATTTGCCCGTAGGGGCAACCACGGGGGGATTGCCCCTACGAATGGAAAATTGAGGCGCAGTGTATTCCCTTCTACCGCCAATCCAATCGTTCCATCTACCGCCAAACCCCCCAATTCAATTCGACCTCCCGGCGCATTCAATCCACCACCTTCTAGGACAACATCGCCTCCCACCAGTGCGATACTTCTCCCCGTTGGCACCTGGAGTCCCAGGGGAAAACCGTCACTATTGGTAACAGCATTAGCTCGATTAACAATGCTTCCTGAATTGGTTCCCATTTGCAAACCAATCGGTACGCTAATTGTTAATAAAGGTGCAGCTTGAGGATTTGTCGCACTAAAAATAGTCCCATCGGCAAACCTGAATCCACTCGCAGTACTTGCTAGAAACGAACCGCCAATATTAAGCATTGCATTCGGCCCAAAAATAATCCCATTCGGATTCAATAAAAATAAATTAGCCGTGCCATTCGCTCGAATCAAACCATCAATATTAGAAATGTTTCCACCCGTGACGCGGCTAAAGATGTTTTGAATATCACCAGTATTATTGAAAAAAGCTTCGCCACCTGTGGGAACCGAAAACTCCCGAAAACTGTGGAATAGGTTCCCACCTGAGGTTGTTCCTCCCTCAATTACACTCCTCGTTCCCTGTAGGTTGACCGTGGAGTTATTTGGCAAGGTAGCATCCG
The DNA here is from genome assembly GCF_020521235.1 of Microseira wollei NIES-4236. Classification (GTDB taxonomy): domain Bacteria; phylum Cyanobacteriota; class Cyanobacteriia; order Cyanobacteriales; family Aerosakkonemataceae; genus Microseira; species Microseira wollei. Next base: position 12,067 of record NZ_BLAY01000210.1, read on the forward strand.
GAACAATTTGTGCTGCCGTTGGTTCAGCGACGAATAAACAAAACAGAACGCTGGTTTCTAGCAACCCTAATCGGCGATCGCACCCTTTCATAAGCACAAGCAAGAAGGTTTTGCCGCAATGATGGCGTTAGATTATACTGCAAATGGTTCCCCAAGTCTAGATGAACTTATAGAGAGCGATCGCTTCTACATCGACAAACCCAGTGATTAATTATTCGATTGCGGTGCAGGACAGAGAATTGAACGATACCAAGTTTCGTAAGGCGTTGCAGTTGGCGGATTAGCAGTAAGAATTACCTCGCCATTGGCACCCCTAACCCACCCAGTTGCTTCTACAATTTCGCTAGGAATAGGCGACTCCCCTGCCCCCCTGCTCCCCTGCTCCCCTGCCCCCCTGCTCCCCTGCACCTGTGGGTTAGGAGTAACCCAATCCACCTCAATGGCATTGTGGGAAAGTGCTTCTCTGGGAGTCGGTGGAATGCCGCCCCGTCCGGTGATGAAAAATTCGTTATCTGCAAACCTTGTACCTGTAGGACAATCTTGAACGATTTGCCGGGTGGCATCAACCACTTCAATTTGGGGAATATCTGGTGGGTCTGGTTGAATATCTCCTTCGATATTTAGTTCGCCACGGGCGTTGATGATGCTATCTAAAGATTGAAAAACTGCCAATCCTAGATCGTTGCGGGGTGCGATCGCAATATTACTCCCCCCTCTAGGATCGTTAGCACTGGTGATGATTCGACTACCTTCCAACAAAACTAAACTTTGGCTGTTAATGCCAATATTGCCTTCAGAAGTGATACCAGTTGGACTACCAGCAGCAGAGATTTGGCTTTGACGGCGTAATTGGATGTTGCGCGATCGCACGGTAATATTCCCACCATTCCCAGTTTCAGATGCAGCGTTGAGCGAGCCTTGGTTATCCAAACGCAGCCAGCTTGCATGGATAGTTATGCTACCCGGATCTGCTGGAGGTTGGATAAATACATCTGTTAACTCCAGCAATGCTAAAAACTGTTGAAGTGACTGTTGCTGTTCTCGAGAGAGTTGAGCTAGCTGTGGAGTTGGCTGCTGTTGTCTGCTGGAACTGCTCACACTGACTAGAGCGCGATCGCGGATGGTCAACTGTTCTGTTTTAATCACCACATCTCCGGCTTTGCCACCATTTTGAGTTGTTGCAGTTAAACTACTAAGCTGTCCATCGAGTGCAACTCCACTCAGTTCCACTGACTCAGAGGCACGTACCGTAATCGTTCCTGCATCGCCCTTGCTAAAAAAAGTTCCAGCCAATATCGCTCCACCCTCTCGCAGCGTTAACTCTCCCGTATCAATTGTCACATTTCCAGCGTTTCCGGTGCTGAAAAATGTTATAGCACCCAAGATACTGCCTCCCGTTACTTCTACTGAATCAGAGGTACGTATTGTAATTGTTCCTGCATTTCCTTTACTAAACAAACTGCTTGCTACGATCGCTGCTTTATTCTGGACAATCAATCGCTCGGCTTCTACTGTGACATTTCCAGCGTTTCCAGATCTAAGAACGATCGACTCATTTTCAGCGTCTTTAGTAATCTGACCAATGGTTTGAGCAGACAAGCTGCTGGGAGCTATGCCATTAGGAGCGTTGGGTGAAGTACCGAATCCGGTCAGCAGCACATCTTTTGCTATTACAGTCAGATTTCCTGCTTTACCCGCACCAACCGTGCCAACCGATACCTCAGCTCCATCCCGGAGAGTCAATCTCTCCGTTTCTATTCTCACGTGGCCTGCGTTGCCAGCACCTTGAGTCCCAGCACCCAAACCGCTGCCTGACTTCCCATCTGGCGATCGCCCTATCAGTTCTATCTCTTGAGCTTGCAAAGTAAGATTTCCGGCCTTGCCCTGATTTGTTGTGGCAACGCCTATTAGCGTTCCATCCTTAGCAATCAACCGTCCAGTGACGAGCGTCACGTTTCCAGCGTCTCCAAGTCCTAAAGTGCTAGCAGCCAAGCCACTCGGTTGCCCGTTGGGTAAAGTGCCGCTCAGTTCTATTGCCTCTGCTGTTACTGTAATATTTCCCGCTTTACCCACACTATTGGTAGCAGATGTTACCTGCGCTCCGTTCCGGATAATCAACTGCCCAGTTTCAATTGTGATATCGCCGACATCTCCTGTACTGGGGGTCTCGATCGGGAAAGGCAGGAGACTGACATCTGCACTACTAATACTCCCAGCAGTCAAGCTGCTAGGAAAGGGATCTTTGGAAATAGTTGTACTTCCAGTGATTTCTACTGACTCAGATGCTCGTATCGTTAGGGTACCGCCATCCCCCTTATCGATCGTGCCAATGCCGACGACACCACCATCTCGAATAATCAACCGCTTGGTTTCTACGATCGCATCACCGGATTTTCCAGCGCCGAAGGTTGCAGCTAGGACGATGCTGGTAATTTCAGAGACATTGTTGGAGCGTCCTCTCACCTCTACGGATTCACTAGCACGCACAGTCAGGGTGCCTCCATTGCCTTCACTACCAGTACCGATAGCGATCGCTCCTCCATCCTGAACCAGCAAGCTTCCGGTTTCAATGGTCACATCACCAGACTTTGATTTTTCAGTACCAAGGGTCACGGCAAGCAAGCCACTGGGAAGGATAAACGGCACATCAGATGAGTTTCCTCTGACTTCTACTGACTGAGGAGCGCGTACCGTCAAGGTTCCTCCAGACCCATTGCCTGTTGTGCCAATTAACACCGCCGCTCCATCTCTAATCTTGAACTGCGGGGTTTCAAAAGTGATGTTGCCAGAATTTCCCTCTCCCAACGTGACAGCCGTCACTAAGGTGGGAAGCCGATCTATTATAGGGCTGCCGATCAATTCTACCGATTCAGAAGCGCGAATTATAACATTTCCTCCTGCCTCTGAACCCAAGTTATTCGCCCGCATTTGCGACCTTCCAGTCTGGGTAAAGCGCCTACCTTGTATCTGAATGTCCCCGCCACCCGAACCGCTAACAAAAACAACCGCTTGTTTCGACAGTTGAATATCTTGAAAGTTCTGCACGCCTTGATAGCCTAAAGTTAGACTTGTTGCTGTTGAGTTGAGATTGACAATACTTTCACCTGCAACACTTCCCAACTCAATCCGTCCTGATGGAGCTTTCAGCAATCCGCCTTCTAGGAAGATATTACCACCCACAAGTGCTAAGGTTCTTCCTGGATCCACTTGCAGACCGATAGGGTCATCGACAAATTCTTGTTCAAATTCAATTTCGCGTTCAACGACCTCTTCTACATCTGCCGGATTTATTGGCAGCGATCGCCTCAAATCTTGCCCCTTCACTAAAATATTTCCTGGATTAGTTCCAAATTGCAAACCAATGGGAACGTTTACAGTCAGTAAAGGTGGAGCTTGAGGATTGGTGGCGCTAAACTCTACCCCATCAGCAAACTTGAAGCTACTCGCCGTAGAAGCCAGAAACGAACCACCAATATTTAACCTCGCATTCGGCCCAAAAATAATCCCATTCGGATTCAATAAAAATAAATTAGCCGTGCCATTCGCTCGAATCAAACCATCAATATTAGAAATGTTTCCACCCGTGACGCGGCTAAAGATGTTTTGAATAT
>NZ_BLAY01000211.1 GCF_020521235.1 Microseira wollei NIES-4236
GTGGCATCTGAGCATACTTATCCATTGCTCCATCTTTGAGCTTTGGGCAATGTTTGGCCTCAACTTGTAAACGTAGTTTGTTAGCAATTTACGTCGAAGATTAAAGGGATCTGCGATAATATTACCTTGCTTTTTGTTGGCATTCAAGTAATGTAAACCAATCTTTAAACTTGCCAATCAAGACAATATTCGCGAGACTGAAGTCTCACGCGGTCACCCCGGCCTAAAGGCACGGGGTTTTCGCGCATTGCTCTATAAGCCATCAACCAAGTGTAGGTGACGATGGGATAAGATTGGGCGCCATCGGGATCTTCAATAAACGCACGCAAGTTTGCTGGTAACGTCACCGAAGCCAAGGTTTGTGCGGCTGACTGTTCAGTCGGTACGACAAAGTTGCCTGCTTTATTTTGCAATGATGCAAACTTCACATTATTCTGCTTGGCGTAACCGTATTCAACGTAACCAATCGCACCAGTTGTTTGTACAACTTGAGCGGTGACGCCTTCATTTCCCTTAGCACCCACAAACGTTGAACCTGTGGGCCAACTTACCGTTTTACCTTCCCCAATTTTGGTTTTCCAATCAGGACTGACGGCACTCAAATGTTTGGTGAAAACCCCCGTAGTACCGCTGCCATCTGAACGATGCACAACGGTAATCGGCTGATCTGGAAGCTTAGCATCTGGATTTGCCGCCGCAATTTTGGGGTCGTTCCACTTGGTAATTTTACCCTGGAAGATATCTACATAAACATCCCGTGGTAGCTTGAGTTCAGCCACATCTGGCAGATTGTATGCAACTACGATGCTACCTGCGGTCATTGGTAGCAACATCACGCCTTGTTTAACCTTGGCAATCTCTTCATCCTTCATGGCAACGTCGCTAGCGCCAAAGTCTACGGTGCCAGCGGTAAATTGCTCGACTCCCGCGCCGCTACCAATTGATTGATAGTTAATCTGTACGTTGGGATTTACCTTGTTAAAATCCGAGAACCACCGCTGGTACAAAGGTGCGGGGAAAGAAGCACCCGCGCCGGTTAGGGATACTGGCCCAGCCAGGTTAAGCCTGCTGGGTGCAGCCGCTACAGGGGTTGTCGTTGAAGTTGTCCCCGTAGGTGTCGTACCTGCACCAGGAGTTGCTGTAGTTGTTGGGGTTTGCTGTTGAGCGCAAGCTGCTAAACCCAATGTCAAGGCTACACCAGAAATTGTGGCAGCCAGACGATGGGGAGCGATCGCAACAATACGGAAAACCATTGTTTTTAACGTTTGGCTTTTTGTACGGAGAAACCCTTAAAATATATCGCCTAATGGTAAAGAAAAGGTTAACAAACCCCAAAATTAGCTACTTGACTCAATTAAATGTCAAAATTGTGGCTGCATTCCCCAGTTGTGGGATGATATGATTGGGTAAACTTAACTACATGCAAGTTTTGGGCGCTGAATAAAAATACAATAAGTCTTTTTTAGACAATAGCAGTATTTGTGACGCTTAAAACAACCAATGCCATAATTCATCTATCGAAAGGCGCAAGCCTCCCATCTGGTGTAGGAGAATCGCCCGTGAGGGCAGGAAGCGATCGCTCGCTGTCAGTCAATTCGTTGATAAGATAATAAATCTTTCTCATCCCTCATTTCTGCTCTGGTTGTGAATGTTTTCTCCCACCGAATACTTGTGGGCTCTAATTGGGCTAATCTTGACCATTGGCGGCACTTTTCTAGAAGCGTCCGTGACTGATTTTCCGTGGCATTGGAGTCAGTCTGGCATTCCAACGCACTCTTTGGGCGTCACCTACCAGATCGGCGCCGTGTTACTCGTTGGATGTCTGGGGGGCAAAAATGCCGGTGCTATGTCCCAAATCGCGTATCTTGCTTTAGGCTTAGCTTGGCTTCCCGTTTTTGACCAGGGTGGTGGACTCGCCTATCTCAAACAGCCTAGCTTTGGATATTTATTGGGATTTGTTCCCGGTGCTTGGTTGTGTGGCTTTTTAGCGTTTAAAAGACCGCCGACGCTAGAAAATCTGGCGTTTAGCTGTGTCTGCGGCTTGGTAGTGGTTCATTTAATCGGTTTAGTCTATTTAGTTTTCAGCCATTACATCGGGTGGGGAACCAGCGATACGTCCATCGGGCAAGCTGCTTTGAGATATTCATATTATCCCCTACCGGGACAGCTGGCGCTGATCTGCGCGGTTACGGTATTATCGTTTATTCTGCGACGCTTAATGTTCTATTAACTCAAGTTGCTATGTGAGGGCGGTAATTGGTAATTGGTAATTGGTAATTAACGCAAGTTGCTAGTTATAAACAAGGGCGTTGCTAATTGCTAATTGCTAATTGCTAATTGCTAATTGCTAATTGCTAATCTTGGATTTTTACCAATTTCGCCATTAGCCATTAGCCATTAGCCGCTCCCAGAGAGATAACTAGCAACTTGAGTTAATTAGATTCACAGGCTTTTGGGGCACACTTTAACACTCAAACCGGGTTTCGACCACGAACTCTTTCCTGGCGCCACAATTTTTTTGCACAGAAACCCGGTTTCTGTTGGTAAAACCCGCCCCTACTCTTGACAATTACCCATTAGCCTCGTTACCCAGGCGGTCGCCTGGGAACGCCATTACCCATTACCATAGGCAACTGACAACCGACCAATCACCAATGACTAAAAACCGCTTGTTCTGGATCGCTGCCAGTTTGGGACTATTCTTAGACCATCTGACAAAATTTTGGATCGTGCAAACCTTCCGCCTGTACGAAACTTGGCCTTTATGGTTGGGTGTGTTTCACTTTACCTACGTGCGAAATACGGGTGCGGCGTTTAGTATGTTCACTGGGGCGGGTTGGTTGCGCTGGCTTTCCCTGGTCGTCAGCATCGCCTTGATGGCATATGCTTGGTTTGGGTCGCGCCTCCCTCGTTGGGAACAGGTAGGCTGGGGTCTAATCTTAGCGGGGGCGCTGGGGAACGGCATCGACCGATTTATTGCCGGTAGTGTGGTGGATTTTTTGGATTTCCGGCTGATACAGTTTCCGGTATTTAACCTGGCAGATGTGTTTATTAACATAGGCATTGTCTGCCTGTTGATTGCCAGCTTGCAGAAGGTTGATTCCAAAGGTGAGAACGATCGCAAATAATCGCCGCTCTTGGGGACGATCTGAAGACTGTTGCAGTCTGTACAATCGGTTTTAGAAATACTATAAGATTCGGGCTAAAGGGGAGACAAGGGAGATCTACGCCATGCCCCATGCCCAATACTCCATACCCAATGCCCCATGCCCTGATTGAATATGACTCCTCCCCAACCCCAACAACGACCACCGTCTAAAACTATTCTGGGTGCAATTACGCAAGCCGTTCAGACAGTTCAGGCTAAAGTTAATTTCACCAAGTTGGTGCTAAAACCAAATACCAGAGTGCCGGAACTCTGGGTACAAGAAGCCGATGCGGATAAAGCCGAAGTTTTTCCTTTAATCGGCGATCGCTATTTACTAGGTCGCAGTTCCAAATCTTGCGATATTGTAGTCCGCAATCCAGTCGTCAGTCAGATTCACCTGTCTTTAATCCGGACGGGAAGGGGGCAAAATTCTTTTATCATCAAAGATGAAAACTCCACCAACGGCATCTACAAGGGCAGACGCCGCGTCACCTCCAAAAAGCTGCACCACAATGAAGTTCTCACCCTTGGTCCACCAGAGTTAGCAGCTTCTGTAAGATTGCAATTTATCGATCCGCCACCCAAATATGTCGATGCTGCGGAAAAAGTTATGTGCGGCGTCGGCGGCATGGCGGCTTTGTTGGTCTTGTGGGTAGGTTTTGAGTGGCAAAAATTCTCGGTAAAACCTTTACCCCCTGCGATTGGTGGACCAGTCATTGTCACCACCGACGACGGCGAAACACCCCTACGCGCTCCCCGCAGTCAATCCCACGCCGAATTGCGCTTAAAGGAATTTTCCCCTTACCTGCCCAAAGCTGTTACCGCCTCGGAAGACCGACGTTTTTATTGGCACTTGGGGGTTGACCCAATTGGGATTTTACGGGCAACGGTGATTATTAGTAAAGGCGGCGATCGCCAAGGGGGCAGTACCGTCACCCAGCAAGTCGCCCGCAGTTTGTTTCGCGACTATGTGGGTAGGGCAGACTCTTTAGGGCGCAAAGTCCGCGAAGCGATTGTTTCCCTGAAATTAGAATCGGTTTACAGCAAAGACAAGTTGCTGGAAATTTACTTAAATCGCGTATTTTTGGGGGTCGATGCTTACGGTTTCGAGTCCGCCGCCCGCTACTATTTCGATAAGTCTGCCAGAGATTTAACTTTAGCCGAATCCGCCACTTTGGTATCAATTTTACCCGCTCCCAATAGTTTCGCTCCTTGTGGCGATCGCGCAGATCGTACTCGAGCGATCGCGCGCCGCAATACTGTAATTAATCTCATGTTGGAGCAAGGTAAAATTAGCCAAGAAGAAGCCAACTCTGGCAGGCGTTCCGCCCTCGAAGTTTCTGCCAAAGTTTGCGAAGAACGCGCCAGAACCATCGCCCCCTATTTTTACAGCTACGTGTTTGAAGAACTCAACGCTTTATTGGGGGAAGAAATTGCCAGGGAAGGCAATTTTATCATCCAAACTTCCCTCAATCCCAGGATGCAGCGACAGGCGGAAACTTCTTTGCGTAACGCCGTCCGCAATGCTGGGGCTAAGCGATTTTCCCAGGGGGCGATTGTATCTTTGAACACCAAGACGGGGGCGATCGTGGCGCTCGTTGGCGGCGTCAATTATGAAAGGAGTCAGTTTAACCGCGCCACCCAAGCGCAAAGACAACCGGGTTCGACATTTAAACTGTTTGGATATGGGGCGGCGATCGCCAAAGGTATTTCGCCGGGAAAGTCTTATTCCTGCGCCCCCCTGAATTGGAATGGGCAACGCTTTCGTGGCTGCGAACGCGCCAGTAGCGGTACCGTAGATATGTATACCGGGATGGCGCTATCGGAAAACGTCATTGCCCTACGAGTGGCGCAGGATGCAAGGTTAGACGATGTAGTGGAGTTGGCACAGCGCATGGGGATAAACTCAAAACTCGATCCGGTGCCGGGGTTAGTTTTGGGTCAAAGTGTGGTAAATGTGTTGGAAATGACCGGAGCCTACGGAGCAGTAGCCAATCGCGGCTTGTGGAACCGTCCCCATGCCATTGTCAGAATTTTGGATAGCAGCGACTGCAAAGATGCTAACGATATCAACACTTGTCGCGTAATATACTCGCAAGCACAAGGCTCGCAAGCCAATCAACGGGTACTGTCCCCAAACGTCGCCGATGTGCTGCACAGTTTACTGCGAGGCGTCGTTACTGGAGGCACCGGGAAAAATGCCGCTATAGGACAGGGGGAAGCGGGTAAAACTGGTACTACAGACGATTATGTAGATTTGTGGTTTATTGGCTATATTCGCCAGCGACAAATCGTTACGGGGGTTTGGTTAGGTAACGATGATAACTCGCGCACTAGGGGCGCTAGCGCCGATGCGGCTCAAGTTTGGGGAGATTATATGGGGAAAGTGCTTAATCGGTAATGGGTAATGGGTAATTGGTAATTGGCTTCGCCAGATCCCCGATTTCTCTAAGAAGTCGGGGATCTTTATTGCTGGCAACATAAGTTAAAAATAGTCAGGCGATCGCACCTGGAAAATTGCACGGAAACTCTACAATAGACTGCTGCAAAAACTCTTGTGGGGTGGGCATCCTGCCTGCTCTTGAGGTTGTTTTCTCCAACAGCAACTTCTTTGAATAACTAGTATTTAAAGAAATACTATAGAATTAGCGATCGCACCGATTTTAGCTAAAACCGGCAGAAGCCCCACGTCTCACCCGCCCCCCTTTTTAAGGGGGGTTGGGGGGATGGGAGCGTGGGATGAATGTCGGGCTTCCAGACGACAGTCCTCTGACCAAACCGAGTGCAGGAGGGAAGAGGACAGGTCGGAAATGAGCAAATCTTGTGTTATGCTATGTTTTATAGGAAATCAATTTCGCTCTAAGATGCTTAAGGTCGTTAAGGTCAGACTATATCCTAGTCCACAGCAGCAACAGTTACTGGAACAATCTTTCGGTAACTGCCGTTGGCTGTGGAATTATTGTCTGAACTTGATGAACCAGACATACAAAGAGACAGGGAAGGGATTGTCAGGCTATGACGTTAAAAAGCTAATTCCGCAGTTAAAGAAAGAGCATGAATGGCTGACCCTGACTTATTCACAATGCTTGCAGCAAGTCTGCCTAAACCTGGGAGTTGCTTTTAACAACTTTTTTGAAAAAAGGGCTAAGTATCCTAGATTCAAATCAAAGCATGGCAAGCAGTCAATGCAGTAACCTCAGAATGTCAAAGTTGTAAACAATCATTTGACTATCCCCAAGATAGGCGATGTATCGGCAATTATTCATAGGGCAATTGAGGGAAAAATCAAGACCGTAACTATCTCTAAGAATTGCTCTAATCAATACTTGGCAGCTATTTTGTTTGATGATGGTAAAGACAAGCCTTTGGCAAGCACGGATGGTAAAGCGATAGGTATTGACCTGGGATTAGTTCATTTCGCTGTTACCAGTGATGGGTCTAAGTTTGACAATCCTCGAATACTTAGTAAGCACGAAAAGAATTTAAAGCTGAAACAACAGCAATTATCTAGAAAACAGAAAGGCTCCAACAATCGCAATAAAGCCAAAAAGAAGGTCGCTAAAGTTCATCGTAAGATTACTAACTGTAGTGAAGATTTTATCCACAAGCAATTCGCGTAGGATAGTTAAAGAAAACCAAGTAATTGTGGTTGAAAATCTCAATGTTAAAGGGATGATGCCAAACCACAACCTAGCCAAATCTATTCATCAAGTTGGCTGGGGTATGTTTTGCACCATGCTTAAATACAAGGCAGAAATGTCAGGCAAGATTTATCTTGAGGTTGATAGATTTTTCCCCAGTTCCAAAACCTGTCATGTGTGCCTTAATCAGGTCGATAGCTTACCACTAGATGTAAGACATTGGACTTGTGAACGCTGCCAAACGAATCACGACAGAGATGTAAATGCAGCTATTAACCTTCGAGATGAAGGACTACGGATTTTGACCTCTGGAACGGGGGATAAAGCCTGTCGCCCAGATGTAAGCCGCAGTAATAGAGGACGCAAGAAATCTACTACTGTGCTTTCTGTTGGGCAGGAAGCCTACACCGACCCGATAGGGCGGTGTAGGTAGTTCACAATAAAATTCTGGCATCAGCCAAACGCAGATCAATGTCAGCTAACTTAGCTCGCTCTCGTGGGAGAGACTTCGCTTACCTTCTGTCTATTTGTAGTTGTTGCTTTAGCCTACAGCAAGCAGCACAAGCGCAAATTGTCCCCGATGCCACGTTACCCAACAATTCCATCGTCACCCCAAATGGAAATACCCTCACCATCACAGGTGGAACGCCAGCAGGGACGAATTTATTCCACAGTTTTGAGCAATTTTCTGTTTTCAATGGACAAACAGCCCATTTTGATAACGCCCTGACGATGCAAAACATTATCAGTCGCGTGACAGGCGGTTCTATCTCCAATATTGATGGGCTAATTCGCGCTAACGGCACGGCTAACTTATTCTTGCTCAATCCCAACGGCATTATTTTTGGCGCTTCCGCCCAATTAAATATCGGCGGTTCGTTTATTGCCAGTACTGCCAGCAGCATTCGATTTGCCGATGGAGTTGAATTTAGCGCCGTTAATCCTTCAGCACCACCCCTACTCACAATTAACGTCCCGATTGGCTTGCAATTGGGGCCAAATCCCGCTGGCATAGTCGTGCAGGGTGGCGGTAATAACTTGCGGTTTGACCCCGCAAGTTCAATCATTACCAGAGACAACAGAACCGTAGGAATGCAAGTAGCTCCTGGTCAAACTCTGGCTTTAGTAGGCGGCGATATTGCCTTAGAAGGAGGAAACCTCACCGCTTTGGGCGGGCGAATTGAACTTTGGTCAGCGAGTAACGCCTTATTGGGAATTACGAATATTAACGGACAATTAGCAATTAGCAATGAACAATTAGCGACGCAATTTGGAGATATTCGTTTTACGGGTGCAGCTTCAGCAGATGCCAGTGGTAATGGGGGCGGCATCATTCAAGTGCAAGGGCGACGCATCTGGTTGCGGGATGGTGCGGCAATTTTGGCAACAACTTTGGGGACAGGGAATGGGGAAGGGATAACTGTCCGCGCTTCAGAATCTCTAGAAGTGCTTGGCTTTGCCAGGAATTTGCTGTTTCCCAGCATTATATCTACTAGCAGCCAAGCCGGTTCTAGCGGCAAGGCGGGAGATATCGCGATTGAAACTCCCACCTTGTTAGTTGGCGATGGGGGAGTAATATCAAGCGCAACCTTTGGCTCTGGGATGGCAGGAAATATGACTGTCAGGGCTTCTTCCGTAGAAGCATTTGGCACTTTGGGCAATTCGGTTCCGAGTGGCTTATATGCTACCGCTGAACTTGGTTCCACTGGAAATGCAGGAGATTTAACCATTGAAACTCAACGCTTGCGCCTCACAGATGGGGCGCGAGTTATGGCAACGACTACAGGTGCTGGTAATGGGGGAAATTTAACCATCAGGGCAAGGTCAGCGGTGGAAGTGATAGGATTCGCCCTATTTATTAATCCTGCTATCCCAAACACGCCCTTTAGAGTTGGTAGTACCATCGCCAGTTCTGTAACCAGACGGCAAGTGACGGGGGATGCGGGGAATGTGACGATTGAAACTGCCCGGTTAACTGTCAAAGACGGTGGGCAGGTAGTAACCTCTACCTTTGGCGTGGGAAAGGGGGGAAACTTAACAGTAAGGGCAACGGATTCTGTAGAAGTAATCGGCACTTCGGGAACGAATCCGCCTTTACGTAGTAACTTATCTGCTACAGCAGGACCAAACTCAACTGGAAATGCGGGGAGTTTGACTATCCAAACCCGACAGTTGACGATTCGAGATCAGGCGAGAGCAACGGTCACCAATCTAGCACCGAGAGGGACAGCGGGCAATTTGGAGGTGAATGCTGACTCGATTCGGCTGTTGCGCGGCGGTTCTCTTAGTGCTGAGACAACGGCAGGCGATCGCGGCAACATCACAATCAACTCAAAAGATATTGTGATGCAGAACCAGAGCCGCATCACAACCAACGCTCAAAGCACTGCCACGGAGGGCAATATTACCATCAATACAAACACGTTAGTCGCCCTAGAAAATAGCGACATTAGCGCCAATGCTCTCCAAGGCAGAGGCGGACGAGTTACTATCAATGCACGGGGAATTTTTGGCATTGAATATCGACTTCGCACCACCGATTTTAGCGACATTACCGCCACTTCAGAACTCGGCGCACAGTTTAACGGCATTGTACAAATCAACAGCCCAGATGTTCAACCCACTGCTGGGTTAGTCCAGTTACCAGAAAATTTAGCCAACCCCGTTAATCAAATTGTTCAAACTTGTTCGCCTCAAGCGAGACGCAACAGCTTTGTCGTCACTGGAAGAGGAGGATTGCCACCCGATCCTAGAGAATATTTGAATATTTCCCCGGCTTGGATTGATTGGCGCATCGCTGGAAATGGAGATGGTGAGACAAGGGAGACAGAAGACAATCCTCCTTCCCAATCTAAAATCCAAACTCCCTTTATTGAGGCGACGGGATGGATCGTCAATGCTCAAGGTCAGATGGAGTTGGTAGCAAATGTTCCTAATGTGACATTAGACAATTTGTGGTATAAACCAGCTAGCTGCGGCGATACAGCGGATTGCAAGTGAGTGAGGTACAGCGTTTTCGCTTCGTTTGTGTAGCGGCACCCTTAAGGGTGCCGCTACACAAACAAAGGTGTACCTCATACGACTGCAACCCGCTATATATCAACGGATGGGAGGAAATAGCGATCGCTTCCACTAGCCCCAAACACCATGAAACTCGATCCTCACCTTTGCCTAATTTCTCTACTTTGCCTGACTGCTAATAACCCAACTTCAGCACAAATTGTCCCCGATGCAACGCTACCAAATCATAGCGTCGTTACCCCCAACGGCAATCTGATGGAAATTTCTGGCGGCACCAGAAACAACGGCAATTTATTTCACAGCTTTCAAGAGTTTTCTGTTCCGACAAATGGCGAAGCTTTCTTCAACAACGCCTCAGAAATTAAACATATCTTTAGTCGGGTTACTGGGAGCAACATCTCTAATATTGATGGGTTAATTCGAGCTAACGGAAGCGCGAATTTATTTTTAATCAATCCCAACGGCATTATTTTTGGGCCAAATGCCAGATTAAATATTGGCGGTTCGTTTATTGGCAGTACTGCCAGCAGCATTCGGTTTGCCGATGGGAGTGAATTTAGTGCCGTTAATCCTTCGGCACCACCGCTGCTGACAATTAACGTCCCGATTGGCTTGCAGTTTGGGTCGAATCCAGGTAGGATTATCAATCAATCAACGGCTTTAGGAGAAGGAAATCTGCCACCACTTCCACAGTTAATTCCGATTGACGACAAAGTTGGTTTAGCAGTACAGCCAGGTCAAACTTTAGCGCTAGTTGGCGGCGATATTCAACTTAATGGCGGTAATTTAACTGCTAGTAGCGGACAAATTATGCTTGGTAGCGTCGCCAGTCCTGGGTTAGTGAATTTGGCAATAACTCCCCTCGGGGTGAGTTTAAATTATGACAATATTCAGAATTTTGGCAACATTCAAATATCAGGTGGAAGCCAGATTAACACTAGCGGAATTGGTGGCGGCAGGGTAGAAATTAGAGGTGGTTTTGTCACTATCAGCGGTGGGCGAATTTATGGATTGACATTAGGAAATATTGATGGTAGGGGTATTGATATTAACGCTCAACAGTTGCGAGTACAGGATGGGTCGCAAATTTCCACCCTGACCCTGGGAGAAGGTGCGGGGGGAGATGTAAATATTCGCGCTACTGATTTAGCGGAACTGAGGGGAATAGGAGGGGATAGCTATCAACTGTTTTTGATTAACTATTTGATATCGGGAACCCTCAACCCTTTTGACCCAACCATTGTTTTGGAAACAGGCACTTTTAGTTCTGGAATGGCTGGAAACATCGCAATTGATACCGGACGCCTGCTAGTAAACAATGGAGCGATCGCAGGTACCCCAACGGGTGGTAGTGGAAATGGTGGCAAGATGACCATCCGTGCCAACGCCGTTGAGATAATTGGTGCGGCAATCAACAATGGGACATTGGCGGAAAGGGAAATTACTGGCACAGGCGGAGACATCTTGATTGAAACAGAACGATTAACCGTTCGCGATGGCGGTGTTCTCGCTAGCGTCACCCGCAGTCAGGGAGCATCGGGGAATATCACCATTCAAGCTGCCGAATCAGTCGAAGTGTTCAGCAGTCTCCCTGGAAGTGTGTTGCAAACACAGATTACCGCCACCAGTTTAGATCCCAATGGCATCGGCTCAGGTGGGCATATTACCATCGACACCAAGCGCTTAACTGTTGTTGATGGAACTGGGATTGCAACCAACACAGGTGGGGCGATTGGCGACACCATCTTGTCTACGACTGGTGGACGGGGAGGAGATTTAACCATTAGAGCTACTGAGTCGGTGGAAGTGGCAGGTATTTCTCAGGCGTTGGCGAATGACAGTCAGAATCCGAGTTTTCTCGCTACTCAAACCTACAGTTCCAGTCGGGCAGGTGATATCCACATTTCCACACCTGTAGTAACTGTACGCGATGGGGGACTCATTTCTGCGGCTTCATTAGGTGCAGCAGATGCGGGAAACATTACGATTGATGCCAATCGAGTCGAAGTAATCGGCAGTGGGCGTAACGGTCGATTGATTAGCTCAGTTGACGCTGCAGTTGGCATTCTCGGCGTCTTGACCAATCCCAATGCAAAAGGAACGGCGGGTTCGGTGAATCTCAATGTCGGTCAATTGATTGTCCGCGATGGGGCGAGGGTGAGTGTCCAAGCTTTGGCAACGGGGCGCGCTGGAAATATTAATCTGGTGGGGGGTGCGATCGCTCTCGACAACCAAGGCACTATTGATGGTAGAACTGGCTCTGGTGCGGGCGCAAATATTAACCTACAAGTACGGAACATGCAGTTGCGCCGTGGTAGCGGCATCAGAACCGATGCCCGTGCTGCTGATGGCGGCGATATCACAATCAATACTGGTACTTTAGTCGCCCTGGAAAATAGCGACATCACCGCCAATGCCCAACAAGGTACGGGAGGGCGAGTCATGATTAACACACAGGGAATTTTTGGGACTCAATTTCGACTTCGCGCCACCGATCTTAGCGACATCACCGCTACCTCAGAACTCGGCGCCCAATTTAACGGCATTGTACAAATTAACAGTCCAGATGTTCAAGCAGGTGCTGGCTTAGTCGAACTACCAGCAAATTTAACCGCTCCGACTAATCAAATAGTTCAAACTTGTTCGCCGCAAGCGAGAGCTAATAGCTTTGTCGTCACTGGAAGAGGAGGATTGCCACCCACTCCTAGAGAATATTTGAATATTTCCCCCGCTTGGATTGATTGGCGAATTGCTCCTGTGCAGGTGAGCAGAGGACTCCAGGAGCAGGTGAGAACTGCCAATTACCCAAGCCAAAATACCTTAGTTGAGGCTACAGGTTGGGTGGTCGATGGGGATGGCACTGTCAGACTGGTGGCGGAAACACCTACTCAAGAGCCTTTTAGCAACCAGTTACAACCAAACTGTAACCCAACCTACAAATAATACTGATGAATTATATAACCTGAAAACTCAATGAAATATCTATCCAAAAAACTATTCAGTCACCTGGGTTTGCTATTGATACTTTGCCACATGGTAGGTTTATTGATGGCTATAGGGGTTCATGCTGTTGTTAGCGATCGCGCGTCACCATCGGCAGATAATCCCAAAATAACTCTCCTCCAAACTGGAAAACAATTTTATCAGTATGGTCGATTTTTAGAAGCAATTAATAATTGGAAAGCAGCCGCAGAAGCATATGGTTCTAGCGGCGATAGTTTAAGTCAGTCATTGGTTTTGAGTTATCTGGCTCTTGCTTATCAACAAGTGGGGGAATTCCAGCTAGCAACTGAGGTAATGAATCGGGCAATTGATTTAATTGAAAAACAGCCAAATGCTCAATTAACAGTTGCTCAAGTCTTGAACAATCAGGGTCAGTTTTATTTTGTTCAGGCACAGCCGGAAGCGGCTTTAGAAACATGGAAAAAAGCCCAACAAGTTTATCGGAGGATAAGCGATCGCATCGGCGAAATCGGTACGCAACTCAATCAAGCAAGGGCGTTGCAAGCCTTGGGTTTTTACCTGCGCGCTAAAAATATTCTGCATCAAGTTGCAACATCGCTCAACAGCCAACCCGACTCGCAACTCAAAGTTACTGCACTTTTAAATCTGGGTAATATTCTGCGAGTATTAGGAGATTTTAAGGCAGCCCAAACAAATCTAGAACAGAGTTTAGCTATCGCTCAAAAATTGCAATTATTGCCTGAGATTCAAATTGCTTTATTCAGTTTAGGAAATCTTGCCCAAGCTAGAGAACAACCCCAAGTCGCACTGCAATTTTACCAACAAGCTAGCGGGGAAAATAGCCCGGTTCGATTGCAAACCGAAATTTATCAACTAGAATTACTGGTAAAATTAGAGCGGTTAGCGGATGGGCAAGCGCTGCTTGCCAAAATTCAAACCCAACTGGCAAACTTACCCCCTAGCAAAACTAAGATTTACGCTCAAATAAACCTAGCAGAATGTTTGGTTAAACTTTCTGCTAACCAAGTTTCTGCTGCTGCTAAAATTCTGGCAAATGCTGCCAATGAAGCTAAAAGTTTAGGAAATACTCGAGCCGAATCTTATGCTTTGGGGCGCTTAGGCACACTCTACGAACAAACGCAACAGTGGGATGCGGCTAAAAATTTGACCCAGCAAGCATTAATCTTAGCCCAGCAAATTCGCGCTGCTGAAATTGCTTATTTGTGGCAGTGGCAAACCGCAAGACTGCTGAAGGTGACGGGAGATAAAAACGGAGCTATTTCAAGTTATGCTGACGCAGTAAATAATCTCCAATCTCTGCGTCAAGATTTAGCGGCGATTAACCAAGACGTACAGTTTTCTTTTCGGGAAAGTGTCGAACCTGTTTATCGGGAATTGGTGGATTTACTACTGCAAAATAATCCCAATCAATCGCAACTTCAGCAAGCAAGATTAACGATTGAAGGACTTAAATTAGCCGAACTTGCTAATTTCTTTCGAGAAGCTTGTTTGGACGTTCAACCTCGACAAATTGACCAAATCGATCCCACGGCTGCTGTCATTTATCCAATTATCCTGCGCGATACTGCTGACGCAACGCTGCGCGAACGCATCGAAGTCATCCTCTCCTTACCCGGTCAACCTTTGCGGCATTATACCACAAAGCTGGAAAAACAGCAAGTAGAAACCGTCATCAGCCGAATGCGCCAATCGATGCGGCGCACTGCTTTCGCTCAAGAGCGATTGACTTTGGCTCAGGAAATATACGGTTGGTTAATCAAACCAGCAGTAGCAGATTTAACTAAAAACAATATTCAAACTTTGGTGTTTGTCCTGGATGGGTCTTTGCGGAATCTTCCAATGGCGGCGTTGCACGATGGGGAGAGGTATCTAATCGAACAATATAAAGTAGCGATCGCGCCCGGTTTACAATTACTCAATCCCCGTCCCATCACCCGGAGTCACTTCAAAGCATTACTCGGAGGACTGACGGAAGGAAATGAGGAATTTTCGCCGTTACCGGGAGTGAAAGCAGAAGTAACCGAGATTGGTGCAACTGTTCCCGCTACGATTCTCCTGGATCGACAGTTCACCACCAACGCTTTGGAAACCAAAATCAAAACCCTGCCATTTTCGGTGATGCACCTAGCAACCCACGGTCAGTTTAGTTCCAAAGCAGAGGAAACTTTTATCCTGACTTGGGATGGAAGAATTGACGTTAAAGAGTTAAGTACATTGCTGACTAACCGAGAATTAACCGATTCAGCGCCGATTGAGTTACTCGTCTTGAGTGCTTGTCAAACTGCCAAAGGCGATAACCGCGCCGCGCTGGGATTAGCAGGGGTAGCGGTGCGATCGGGGGCTCGCAGTACTTTAGCATCTCTGTGGATGGTGAGCGACGAATCCACGACAGAGTTTATGGTACAGTTCTACCAAGAATTGCTCAAGCCAGGAGTGACCAAAGCCGAAGCGGTGAGACGGGCGCAACTCCACTTGCTCAAGCAACCCGAATTTAACCATCCTTACTTCTGGGCTTCCTTTATTTTGATCGGTAATTGGCTTTAGGGGGGTTTTTCTGTGCGAGCGCCAAATTTTGACCTACAGATCGGCATAAAAGCAAACTGGAACAATTGCTCAGAACCAGGGCTGACAACAGTGACAAAAAATCTGCCCAAATCTCCCTAAATCTCTGCAAAACCTGACTGATTGTAAAGATTTGCGAAGATTTAGGCCGACCAAACCAAGCAAAGCTCATAATTACACTCAACA
>NZ_BLAY01000212.1 GCF_020521235.1 Microseira wollei NIES-4236
CGACGCAGATCCAAGGACGCATACCTAAGCGGTAAGATAGTTCCCACTGACGACCCATGTAGCAGAATACACCGATCAGGAAGTGGAAAATTACCAGCTGGTATGGGCCACCGTTGTACAGCCACTCGTCTAAGCTAGCTGCTTCCCAAATTGGGTAGAAGTGCAGACCGATAGCGTTGCTGGAAGGAACAACAGCACCGGAGATGATGTTGTTGCCGTACAGCAAGGAACCGGCTACGGGTTCGCGGATGCCGTCGATGTCAACTGGAGGAGCTGCTACGAAGGCGATGATGTAGCAGATGGTAGCGGTTAACAGAGTAGGAATCATCAGAACGCCGAACCAGCCTACATACAGGCGGTTGTCGGTGCTGGTGATCCACTCGCAGAACCGATCCCAAGCGTTAGCATTATTGCTGCGCTGTAAGGTTGTGGTCATGGATTTATGATTGCTGGAATGATTGATTTTTCAAGGTTGTCGGTCGGTTTTTCCTTCCGATGTCTCTAGATTAAACTACTTATTTAGTTTTGTAAATATCTGTTGCATTTATTTTTGATAGGTAGTATTTATCGGTGGTATTAGAGCAGCTTATAGGCGCTGCAGGGTTGACCATAAATTGGGGGTTGGTAAGGGAACGGTAGCCCCTGTCGTTCACCCATGGGGAGGAAGCTGCCCCCCTTACACAAACAACTGAGCGGCTTGCGAATCATTATTGATAGGCATAACCATCGCTCCTGTGAATAAATGAACAATATTTGTGACTAATCCCTGCTACCCGACCTGTCGCCGTTGTGATGTCGAAACTGCCTGTTGCGAGGGGATTGAACCCGACCTAGGTAAGAGCCAACCTTTTTGCCTTTGGTGACAACAGCTTTGACAATATCGCCAGGCAAGAAAACCAAAGTGCTTTTTGATATTTGAGCGATGACGAATCGGAAAGCCAAAAGCATTAGTTCCACAGATTTGGCGGTTGCCGTGTCCTGTTGCTTTGATAATCAAAGGGTTGGATACCAAAACTTTTAAATTGTCTGGAGTTGATGCGCCTACATTCGCAGCATCCAACCAATGTGTTTGAGGAAGATTTTGACGGCATCGGTTATATTTATTTTTACCTCCAGTTCCAGTTTCTATGGGCAAGCCTAACTCTTTGAGGCAGTTAAACAGTTGCCAACGAGTAGCATTAACGGCTGCTGTATCGGCTAAGGGTCCCTTAGACCTGTAAAGAATTGACTTGAGTAATTCAGGCTTGTTCTTCAAGAATTGCTCTGGGGGGCTTATTCGCTTTCTTCTGGTTACATTTCGTGCAACTCAAGGTCAAGTTAGATACACGATTAGACCCGCCTTTTGACTTGGCAATAATATGCTCAATCTCTAACTGAGTGTCGGTAGCACCACAGTAGGCACACCGCCGATGCCATTTTTCGAGCATCTATTATTATTCTATACGCTCGTATCCGGCAAGCAATCCTTGTTGATACTCAATTCCAGAATTTTCTGGATTTGGCATCAGTTGAGTGTCAAATCGCACCATTTCAGTTGACATTGCAGTGATTGGTGATAACCGTAATCGCCGTTTAACCCAAGTCATTCGGCAGGGAAAAGGGGAAAGGGGAAAGGGGAAAGGGAACCCCATAACTAAAGCTAGGGGCTTTTAACTTCGACACTGTATTTCTCGTACGAAGTATAAGGAAACACATCTTCAACTTTAATCCATGTTTAAAAACAGGGGCAAGTATCCCTTTTCCCCTTCCCCCTTCCCCCTTCCCCCTTTTTGGTCAAAATGTTATTTACTCGACTGATGGAAGAAGGTGGCAACCATTCATCAGTACGACACCGATTGTTAAATCGAGGTTGACGATAACGGGTCTTGCGATTTCTGCGAGAACGTCTTAACTGTATTCTAGAGGTCAGGGCATCTCGAATTTGAAACGCTCTATGAGTTAGTTCAGCCGCCGACAAAACAATTTCGTTTCGGAGGATTGCTATACCTGTTTTCCTCGATACAGGGTCGATTTTGCTGCTTAATTTTTGATTGTTCTGTTATACAACTTCCACCTTCAAAATAATCGTAAATGGCTCTCGCTTGTAAACCGCTGCTTTACCTGACTTGAGTAATTTTCTGGCTCTGGCTGGGTTAGTTGGGTTTAGCGGTTGTTTTTTATTGTCCAAAACAAATACCAACATGAGTTTTAATCTCGCTTTCGGGGTAATGTGAACCGGGCTGCCCCGCTTCGCTAACGACAATGTTCAGAATCGGTACTTTCTTCAACAGACTGGCTTAACGCTTGTACGCCTGTTTAATGCTGAAGTTCTAGCAGATAAAACTGGTTCGTGCCTTCGCTCTTAGGAGCTTTAACACTTGTTCCTACCGTGACAAAGTAAGTCTTAGTCTGGTGATGTAGGCTTGTAGAATAATTCGAGCGCAAGCAAGAATTAAGTCTTACAAGCCCCTATCTAAAGACGTAGGGTTAATGACAAGTCTTCAGGCAGAGATAGTCTAAGGTTCGCCAGTGCTTGAGGGACATCCAAGGCTAAAAATCGATCGACTGGTTGATAGATCCAGCTGAGGGGTAGCTGAGTATCTTCAACGGTTTTTTGGAAACCCAAAGCTATTCGCAGTTCGTCGTGTTCCGGATGGAACACCATAGCATAGAGGTCGCAGAGGTTGGGAAATTCTTGCTGCATCTGGCGCAGCGTCTGCTGCACGTCCTGTACAAATTGAGTCAGGTAGCCTTTTTGCAGAAAAGGAGCATTAACAGTCCAAGACCGCACAAAGGCAACGGTACAATCGCGATCGCCTGGAGTTGCGAGTGCCATCGGATCGGTTTCCACATTGACTGTCACGTAGAGGCTTTTGCTGGGTGGCAGAAAAAACTTTTCCTCGGATTCCCTTGCGGTTGGATACAGCATGTAAAATCCAACCACATTTTCATTGTCGCAACGACGCAGCACCCGCATCCCACTCGGGTATTGCTGCGCCCAACCCTGCAGTAACCTAACAATCCTGTAGGTAGGCGTCCCTTCTGGATTCAACCAGCTGTAGTTGCGGACAATTAGATTGGCGGCGGGGATGGCATCGGTGCGGGGATTGAAGGCATCGGTTTTGACCTGTATCGGTTGTTCGGGTTGGGGTCGTGGGGTGAGTTCTGGTAGAGGGCGGATTTCAATGCAAATTGTGCTGCCGTCAAATTTTTTCTTAATTAAACGGAGGTACACCAGCTGGTCGATCATCATTCCGGCAGCGCGATCGCTCCCCCTTTCTTTGTCCGAGTAAAATAGTTCTGCCGCCTCGCGATGGGTACAGGGAATTGCCCCGAGCAGTGGGGAAAGTTCCCTCAAAGGTTGCACCTTGCCGTTCCCCATCTCTTCCTGCTGCTTCAGCAGTAAATACGCCCACAACTTGACAAAGTACTCCGCCCGACGACGAGTTAAACCATGCCGCCC
Source organism: Microseira wollei NIES-4236 (assembly GCF_020521235.1). Classification (GTDB taxonomy): domain Bacteria; phylum Cyanobacteriota; class Cyanobacteriia; order Cyanobacteriales; family Aerosakkonemataceae; genus Microseira; species Microseira wollei. The sequence goes on from NZ_BLAY01000212.1 coordinate 3,443, forward strand.
CGTTAACTTTGAGACGTAGTTACGCTGTTGGTCGATGGAAAACCACTGGTTTAAGCTGGTTGGGTTCATAAGATGTTCAGGTGATTGTCTGAAGAACTACCCAAACGGGTGAGGCGTTTGGCGATCGCTCGTTGGAATATAAGTACAGAGGATGCTGTATAGGACAAACCGATTCACACCCTCGAGTTTTGTCGTAACGGGTGGCTCTATTCTACGAATCGGTTGCCAAATCCAACTTTTACTGTTTTTTGAGCGCAATTGCGCTCAAATCGTTGCTCTCTACATCAACGTTGCCTGGGATTGGGCCATGTTCGGACTTGGCTGGAAGGCTGCGATGGCATAGCCTGACATTTATTATTTCTCAGCCGCAACTGGAAAAGCTTATTTCTCCAAAAAACTTCACCCTACTTCAGGGCGATTCACCCTGTTTCTACTGATGGGGTTTGACTTCAGGGAATTGGTGAGGGTTACAGGTTGCTCATTGCGACTTCACCAACGCCCACACGAAGATGGCATCAGGAGTTAAGGGATTATACAGATGACAGTCCACACACTGCCTATTGCCTCAGAAGGAACACGGATCTTAAATTCTTGCTGGGATCGGCGCAACTTCAACGAGGAAGTCTCCCAACCCAAGCCAGCCACGTTTGATTGGTCTTGGCAGATTCTGGCTGAATCGTTGCGCGAAGGTTTGATGATTATCTCCCGCAACGTTAAACCCGTCTACGTGAATCGACAAGCTAAGGAACTGTGCCAAGCTTTAGCAGAGATCGATCGCACCTGGGCAGGTTTACCGGAAGTAGTTTCTGAAATTTGCCACAAATTAATCAAAAACGGCAACGCTAGCGATCAACCCGTGATTTTAGAGTGTCAAGCTGCTGGAGAACAAACAATTCGCGTCCGGGCGAGTTGGCTCAACTCAGATGCGAGTGACGATTCTAGAGGGACAGGGCGCCTCCAGTATATCTTGGTATTCTTGGAAAACCGCAACGAAATCCTGCAAGAAGAATTGCAGTTCGAGCAGCAAAAATACCAGTTTACCGACCGGGAAATGGAAATCTGGTCTTTACTGCGCCAGGATTATAGCTATCAAGAAATTGCCGCAACGTTGCATATTAGTCTCAATACGGTCAAAACCCACGTTAAAAATATCTATGCTAAGAAACGTTGGAATCAGGGGCAAGAAAAAAATCTGGTGAGTTGAGGGTTAAACCGAGATTCATCAGGGTGCACGATCTAATTTTTGATTTTGGGAGTGAGAGCGATGTTTAAAGGTGCCAAGGCTTGTGCTGTAAGTGCAGGTAGGTAAATCAAGTGAAAATAGTTCTGTTTGAGAATCCCGGTTGCTTGGAGAAACCGGGATTCTTGAGTTATATGGTGGTAGCGGTGCGTTACACTTCGTTAACGCACCCTACGTTTAGAATCTTTGCTATGATACCTTCTCGCGTTATTAGTTATAGTCCGGCTTATACGGTAGTTCCCACTTATGAATGCTTTAATCAATGTGCTTATTGTAACTTTCGCGCCGAACCTGGTCAAAGTCCTTGGCTGACGCTGCCAGAGGCTGAGTTAATTCTGCAATCGCTTCAAAATCAGGGAATTTGCGAGATTCTCATCCTCAGCGGCGAGGTGCATCCACGGTCTTCGAGGCGTAGGTTCTGGTTCCAGCGCATATATGACATGTGTAAATTAGCACTTTTTTTTGGATTTTTACCCCATACAAATGCGGGGCCATTAAGTTATGAAGAAATGGCTCAGTTGAAAAAGGTTAATGTATCAATGGGGTTAATGTTAGAACAATTAACGCCCAAACTGTTGCAAACCGTTCACCGCCACGCACCGAGTAAGTTACCAGAAGTCCGGTTGCAACAGTTAGAATGGGCGGGAGAATTGCGAATACCATTTACTACTGGAGTGCTGTTGGGAATTGGAGAAACACAGCAAGATTGGTGGGAAAGTTTAGAAGCAATAGCAAGAATTCACCAACGCTGGGGACACATACAAGAAGTTATTTTACAACCTTATAGTCCAGGGGAGCGGCAGATTTGGGATGCACCTGGTTTTGATTTGCTTCAATTACCGGAAATAGTTGCAACTGCCCGTGCAATTCTGCCAGCAGATATTACGATACAAATTCCTCCCAATTTAGTACAAGATGACAATTGGTTATTAGCTTGTTTAGAGGCGGGTGCGAGAGATTTAGGCGGAATTGGGCCAAAAGATGAAGTCAATCCCGATTATCCCCATCGTCACTATCAGAGATTGCCAGAAATTTTACAGCCTGCTGGGTGGAAATTAATGCCGCGTTTACCCGTTTATCCCCAGTACGATGAATGGTTATCTGTTGAATTGCAAGCGTCTGTGAAGCGGTGGCGGATGCGTTGAAATAAATTTCAGGAAACCTCTGGCAAAAATATTTGAGGCGGGCAGGATGCCCACCCCACAAAACCAGAAAAACTCTTGTGGGGTGGGCGGATCGCCCGCGCTTATAGCAGATTGCAGACGGTGATGGTACACCTTCGAATGCAATAGCGGCAGCATGAATGCTGCCGCTATTGCATTCTGGCGCCAAAAGGCTGTACCTCACTCCCTGGCAATCCGCTATAAAATCGAGGCGGGCAGGATGCCCACCCCACAAAACCAGAAAAACTCTTGTGGGGTGGGCGTCTCGCCCGCGCTTAAAATCGAGGCGGGCAGGATGGCCACCCCACAAAACCAGAAAAACTCTTGTGGGGTGGGGGTCTCGCCCGCCTAGTTTACCAGCCTAACAAGCCTGGAAATAAATTTCAGCCTGTAGGGGCACGGCATCAGAAAAGCTTTGATATCAACCAAAAATTATGCTACGCCGTGCCCCTACTGGTGTTTCGTTCCCAGGCAAGATCCTGGGAACGAGAGGACGAGAGGGGGGAGGTTTTACCTCCCATGTTCGTGCTTAAAAACTGGATGCTAATGGTTGTTCTGGTAGTGGCACGTGTTCGGCGACGATTTGACGGAATTTATCGCCATCAATCGTTTCTTGCTCGACGAGAATTTCTACCAAGCGGTCGATTAAGGTGCGGTTTTCCTGAATAATTTGCTTGGCTTGTTCGTAACAATGCTGGATAATATTATGAACCTGGGAATCAATGCGGGCGGCTATTTCTTCCGAGTACTCGTTTCGCGCTACAAAATCGCGCCCTAGAAATACTTCGCCCGACTGATTTTCCAAAGATAATGGCCCTAAGTCGGACATGCCAAAACGGGTTACCATTTGCCGCGCCAGAGATGATACTTTTTCCAAGTCATTACCAGCACCCGTGGTAATTTCTGCATCGCCAAAGATTACTTCCTCGGCGGCGCGTCCTCCCAAAATGCTAGTAATTAAGGCCAAAATTTGAGAGCGAGAAATTAATCCCTGTTCTTCATTTGGCGTGAACCAAGTTAATCCCCGCGCTTGTCCCCGTGGAATTAATGTTACCTTTTGCACTGGGTCGTGGTCTTTAAGTAAAGTGCCGATAATGGCGTGTCCTACTTCGTGGTACGCTATCAATCGCTTGCTCTTGCTATCTACCAAGGGCGTGCCTTCCATCCCGGCAACAACGCGGTCAACGGCATCGTTAATTTCATCCATTGTGATGGCTTCTTTGCGCCTTCTGGCAGTTAAAATTGCAGCTTCGTTGAGTAAGTTTGCCAAGTCGGCGCCGGTAAATCCAGGAGTGCGACGGGCGATGGTTTCTAAAGATATTTCCGGGTCGAGTTTTTTGTTGCGGGAGTGGACGTTTAATATCTCTAGGCGTCCTTTAAAGTCGGGGGCATCGACTAAGATTTGACGGTCAAATCTTCCCGGTCGCAATAAAGCCGCATCCAATACGTCGGGACGGTTCGTAGCGGCGATGATAATAATACCGCTATTGCCTTCAAAACCGTCCATTTCTGTTAGTAATTGGTTGAGGGTTTGTTCGCGTTCGTCGTTACCGCCGCCTATTCCGGCGCCGCGCTGACGGCCTACGGCGTCGATTTCATCAATGAATACCAAACAAGGGGCGTTTTCTTTGGCTTTTTTGAATAAATCTCGGACTCTGGATGCGCCGACGCCGACGAACATTTCGACGAATTCGCTACCGGAAATACTGAAGAAAGGAACGGCTGCTTCTCCAGCGATCGCTTTAGCCAATAAAGTTTTACCAGTTCCCGGTGGGCCAATTAATAAAACGCCTTTAGGAATGCGCGCACCGATGGCGCTAAATTTTTCTGGTTGTTTGAGGAAGGTGACGATTTCTTGCAGTTCTTCTTTGGCTTCTTCAATACCTGCTACGTCGTCAAATTTCACTCCGGTTTTGGCTTCCATTTGAAAGCGGGCGCGAGATTTGCCAAAGTTCATCGCTTGGTTGGAAACATTTGCCGAACGACGCAAAATCATCAGCAATCCTGCGATTAATACCATAATTAATAGCAGGTTGACTACAAATCCAAAGGCAGCGCTGTTATCGGTAGTGGGTTGTACTTCGAAGGGAACTTTTTTTTCGTGTAGTTTTTTAATTAGTTCTGGATTTTGCAGAAATATCGGGACTACTAATTCAGATTTGCCGTCAATCTGAGTCTTTAACTTGGCTCTGACAACCTGTTGAGTTGGGTCAATTTGCAGACTGGTGACTTGACCGGATTCGATTTTCTCGATCAGATCGCCATAGGTGAGGGGGGATGGCTGCGCCGAGGGGGAGGGGGATGGCTGCTGCGGGGGAGAATTAGCTAAGGCTGGGGAGGCTGCTAGCATTCCCTGGAGGATCAGCAAACTGGCTGCAATCGCGCCTAGATTTGCTTTGCCTCTTGCGATTGGGTGCTTTTTGTTGGTTTGTATGGGGGATTTGTTCATGAGATCTGCTGGTATTCGCCACTTTGACTTTGGGGCGCAATGCACGCGCTCCACTCCCAGTTTAGCGAAGCCTTGGTGTCCAGGAAGATAGATAAGCTGGGAAAAATGGAGAAGATCCGATTTTGGAGGATTAATTAACTAATGGTGGGGGGTTTGGGGGAGGCTATAAGTCCCGCGCCATAATCAAAGATTTGGCGACGGGATACATGGACATCCCCTTTCGTCAATTTTATTCGGTCAATCCCGATAAAATTGACAATTAGCTTAGGTCTATAGACTAGCAGTTCTATGTTAGAATATAGACATGACTCTAATAATGAACTATCGCTACAGAATTTACCCAGATGCCAGCCAAGAGCAAATGTTGCTCGATTGGTTGGAGATATCCCGCAAGGTTTATAATCATGCTTTGCGAGAAATAAAAGATTGGGTAAATTCGCGTAAATGTAGTTTGGATTATTGTTCGTTGGAGCAAGAATATATAATTCCCGCTTCCCAGCCGTTCCCAACTTACTACAACCAGCAGAACGCACTCCCAAAAGCCAAGAAAAAAATTGCCTCCTTAGCAGAAGTTCCGGCTCAGGTCTGGCAAACTACGATTCGGAGATTGCACGATGCTTGGAACTATTTTCAGAGCAAAGGATTTGGCTTTCCTCGCTTCAAGAAGTTTGGGCAACTGAAGTCAATGCTTTTTCCTCAGTTCAAAGCCAACCCGATAACCGGATGGCAAATCACTTTGCCCAAGATTGGGAGAATACCGATTAACTTACATCGACCAATTCCAGATGGGTTTGTGGTTAAGCAAGTTAGAGTGTTAAGAAAAGCTGATAGCTGGGAAGCTGTATTCACAATAGAGTCTGATGTTTCAATTCCAGATGCTCACCCTCATGGGGATGCACTGGGCATCGACCTAGGATTGGAAAAATTTCTAACAACCTCCGATAAGGAATTTATTGCTAGACCCAAATTCCTGACATCCTTGTACCGCGAGCTTGAATTGCTGCAACGCAAGTATGCCAGAACAAAAAAGGATTCTGCCAACCGCGAAAAAGCAAGAATCAAGGTTGCTAAATTCCACAACCACATCGCAAGCGTGAGGAAAGATTGGCAGTTCAAGCTAGCCAACCGTCTTTGTAAAAAAGATGGGATTGGAATGATATTTGTTGAGGACTTGAATCTGAAAGCTATGTCTAGGGGTATGCTGCGAAAGCATACCCTTGATGCGGCTTTTGGACAGTTCCTCAATCTACTCGAATGGGTAGCGAAGAAACATCTTGTCTACTTTGCCCGTGTCAACCCAGATGGTACATCCCAGACCTGCCCTAAATGCAACACGCATACAGGCAAAAAGGAACTGTCGCTCCGAGTGCATAAATGTGATAGGTGTGGATACGAAACAGATAGAGACTATGCTGCTGCTCTTGTTATCAGATTGCGTGGTCTAGAACAGTTGAGTACCCAGGGACTCTGGGGAATCGAAAACGCCTATGCAGTCGGTCTGCCGGGGATGGAAGCAATTCTATCTAGGTCAGAGGCAAAACCCCGCAAGGGAAAAACTAGGAATGCCAAATCGCGAGGTTTGGAACCCCACGCTATACCGCAAGGTTAGCGCCGGGAGGATGTCACCTATGCTTGAAAGTGAAGATTTATACCGCACCCTAGCTAAAAACTTTCCCAACGGTGGCGTTTTCTTGTTCGATCGGGATTTGCGCTATTGCATTGCAGAAGGCGCAGGATTAGCAGCGATCGGTGTTTCCAAAGAATTGTTAGAAGGAAAGACAATTTGGCAAGTATGGTCTCGCCAAATTTGCCACATCATCGAACCATATTATCGGGCAGCACTTGCAGGGGAGACAAATGCTTTTGAAGTGCAATACGACAACCGGGTTTTTAGCCTCCATACCCTACCAGTCAAAAACGATAAAGGAGAAATTTTAGCTGGAATGGTGATGTCGCAAGAAATTACCTCACGCAAGCAGGCAGAAATTGCCTTGCGGGAAAGCGAACAACGCCTGCGCCGCCAAACCGAAATCCTGATGAAACTCGCAAGGCGTAAAACGCTCAATCAGGGGGATTTGAATGCAGCGATTCGAGAAATTACCGAAGCTGCTGCCCAAACTCTAGAAATTGAGCGGGTGAGCGTTTGGTTATACAATAATTTCAAATTGCATATTTCAGAAGATGCCAAATTAAAATTAGTCTGCCTTGACCTTTACGAACGCAGCGCAAATCGTCATTCTCAAGGGATGGAACTGGCAGCAGATACTTATCCAAATTATTTTCAAGCATTAGAAACAGATCGAACTATTGCCGCCCACGATGCTCATACCGATCCGAGAACAAAAGAATTTTCCCAAAATTATCTGACGCCTTTGGGTCTAAAATCGATGTTAGATGCACCGATTTGGTTAGAAGGTCAAATGGTGGGGGTTGTGTGTCACGAACAAGTAGAACCGGGGCGTCATTGGGCGTTGGAGGAAGAAAATTTCGCCGGTTCGATTGCAGATTTAGTTTCTCTGGCAATTGAAGCGCACGAACGCCAGCGGACAGAAGCAGCGTTGCGCGAGTCAGAGGAAAAGTTTTCCAAAGCTTTTAGATCGAGTCCTAGCGCCATCGCGATCGCTAGTTTCCCAGAAGGACGCCTGATCGACATCAACGACAATTTCTCATCAATTAGCGGTTATCACCGCGCCGAAGTCATCGGTCGTACCGCGCTTGAACTCAATCTTTGGGTCAACTTAGAAGACCGCCTTCGCTCGATTCAAATGTTGCAAAATCAGGGGGCAATTCGCAACTTTGAATTCCAGTTTCGCAAAAAGTCGGGGGAAATTATGGTGGGTTTGTACTCGGCAGAACGGATTGTTTTAGGCGGTCAAGAATGTATTCTGCTGGTTGTCACCGATATTAGCGATCGCATCCGAGATCAAGAACAGATTAAAATAGCAGCAGAACGCGATCGCTTATTAGCTCAAATTGCCCTCCGCATTCGCCGCAGTCTCAATCTCGACCAAATTCTTAACACCACCGTGGCAGAAGTGCGGCAATTTCTGCACGCCGACCGCGTTTATATCTACCAAGGAACTCCCACAGGAATTGCCAAAGTTGTCGCCGAATCTGTAGACTTTCAATGGCCTTCAATTCGGGGATGGCGGATCGAAAACGCAAGGGAAATTGCAGCGAATGCACTATTTGACGAAAATTGCATCCGGGTAATTGATGATACTTCTGGTATAAAAGTACCCCAAGTTATCGCAGAATTTTATCAGCAATATCACATCAAAGCTGGTTTAGTAGTTCCGATTATGCTGGGGGAAGAAGCGTTTGGAGTGTTAGCGGCGCACCAATGTTCTGCACCGCGTCACTGGCGGTCATTTGAAATTGACTTGCTAAAGCAGCTGGCGACTCAGGTGGCGATCGCCATCCAGCAAGCTGAACTCTATCAACAAGTCCAAGCACTCAATACTAACTTAGAAAGCCAAGTTCTAGAACGCACGGCGCAACTAGAACAAAAAATGCAAGAATTGCAAGAATTAAACCAGATCAAAGATTTATTTTTACATGCGGTTACCCACGACTTGCGAACCCCCGTAATGGGTTGGTTAATGGTGTTAAAAAACTTACTAGCTAATGGCAACGAACAATTAGCAATTCCAGTTTCTCGATCGATTTTAGAACGCATGGTGCAAAGTAGCGATCGCCAACTCCACTTAATTAACTCGCTCTTGGAAGTTCACTCAAGCGAAATCCACGGGATAGTTCTGCACCGCGAACCAGTACAACTGAGCCAGCTTATTGCATCAATTCTGGCAGAATTAGAGCCATTGTTAGTAAAAAATCAAGCCACGCTGACAAATTTAGTCCCCAATAATATACCAATTATTAATGCAGATCCAAATCAGCTATGGCGCGTTTTTGAGAATCTGATCGCCAATGCTTTAAACCATAACCCACCCGGACTTTGCCTCACACTCAGCGCCACCGTCGAGACTGAACCCAACTCACCCATTACCAATGACCAATTACCTATTACCAATTCTCTAATTCGCATTACGCTGCAAGATAATGGCGTTGGCATGAGTCAAGAAACCTGCGATCATCTGTTTGAAATTTATGTCAGAGGTTCCCACAATCGACGCTCAACTAGCATTGGGTTGGGTTTATATTTGTGCCGTCAAATTATTATCGCTCACGGCGGCGAAATTGGTGTCAAGAGCAGCCCTGGCGCTGGAGCAACTTTTTGGTTTACATTACCAGCAATTTAAGCGGGGGATGAATCCACCCTCACGCATCAGCTATACCCATTGCAGATACAGCCTTCTGTTGGCGTCCCGTAGCGTGCCTTTGGCATAGCCTGCCATAGGCATAGACTTATAGCACATTGCAGCCCAAAGAGGTACACCTGAGTTTCAGGACTGACGCACGCAAAGCCAAAAACAAAGGTGATGCGTCAATCTCGCGACTGGAAACCGATGATTTTGCGGATCGCCCTTTGTTTTTTTGCCTAAGTCCTGAGTTTGTCAAGCGCGCTGCCATTTTTGCTGCGCGCTTGACAAACAAGCCAAAAGGCTCTACCTGACTCGAAAAGCAATCCGCTGTAAAAGGCATGAAACACCAACCCATTGACCAATATTTTGAGAAGCATTCCAGTCAGAGTCAACCAATGCTTTACTCGTTTCCCGATTACACGATTGCGGTGGTCTGATAAAAAATATATACTTACATATGAATAAAAAGTTAACAAAAAATCTTTAACATCTTGTCCACCCCCACTTTCTTCCCCCTGCCTGGATAATGAATTCGGGTTAATTTGTGGTTAACCCTATTGTTCGTGCTTGGTTTTTTGTTGCCGATAGAAGAAACTGCATCTACTACTTGAAAGGATCGACTGAGTATGATTATCCTTCCTGGTATTGTTGTTCAAGCGAAAATCTACGAAAGTGAAAAGTCTATAGTTTATCGGGGAATCTATGAGCGAAAACAGCTCCCGGCGATTCTAAAAGTTCTAAAGTCAGATTATCCCAGTATAGCGGAACTGAACCAATACAAACAAGAATATGAAATCACCCAGCAATTGAAGCTCCCAGGAGTTATCAAAGCTTATAGCTTGGAAAAATATCAAAATACGCTGGTAATGATTTTAGAGTATTTTGGAGGAGAATCTTTAAAAAGACTGGTTAAATCAAGCCAAAAGATTACCCTGGTTGAATTTTTGGAGATTGCCATTAAACTTACCGAAATTATCGGGGAAATACATGCTGCCAATATTATACACAAAGATATCAACCCATCCAACATTGTTTACAACCGAGAAACCGAACAGATAAAACTGATCGACTTTGGTATTGCTACAATCTTAAGCCGTCAAAACCCAACGCTAAACAATCCCAATCTGTTAGAAGGAACTTTAGCTTATATATCGCCGGAACAAACCGGCAGAATGAACCGTTCTCTAGATTACAGAACTGATTTTTACTCTTTGGGAGTCACGTTTTACGAACTGCTGACCAACCAGCTACCCTTTAAAACAACCGACCCAATCGAGTTGGTACACTGTCAGATTGCCAAACAGGCGATACCTCCCCATGAAATCGATCCAGATATTCCCCAGGATATTTCAGCAATTATCATGAAATTGTTAGCAAAAAATCCTGAAGCTCGATACCAAAGTGCCTGGGGAATTCAAGCGGATCTAGTGATGTGCTTGATGCAGTTAGAAGCCAATGGTGAAATTGAAGATATAATTCCCGGTCAAAACGATATTTCGGACAAATTTGAAATACCGCAAAAATTTTACGGAAGGGAACAAGCGGTCAAAACTTTACTAGCAGCATTTGAACGAGTTGCAGGGGGAGAGGGGAAGAGTCCTCAATCCAAAATTGAATTGATGTTAGTAACGGGTTATTCCGGGATTGGCAAGTCAGCACTGGTGCAAGAAATTTATCAAGCGATCGCCAAAAAACGCGGTTATTTTCTGACGGGGAAATTCGACCCATTGAAGCGGAACATTCCCTACAGCGGTATCGTCAGTGCGTTTCAGGGATTGGTGCGACAATTGCTAACAGAAAGCGAACCGCAACTCCAGCAATGGCGAGAAAAATTATTAGCAGCTTTGCATCAGCAAGGTCAGGTGATTATCGATGCGATACCCGAATTGGAACTGATTATAGGTAAACAGCCAGCCGTCCCAGAATTAAGTTCAATCGAGTCGCAAAATCGCTTTATTTTCGCCTGCCAAAACTTCATCCGGGTGTTTGGCCAACCCGAACATCCATTAGTAATTTTTCTGGACGATCTCCATTGGACTGATACCGCCACGCTCAAGTTAATCAAACTGATAGTGACCGATATAGATCTGCAATACCTGTTGCTAATTGGCGCGTATCAAGAGCAAGAAGTTAACCCGAATCATCCGGTGAAACTCGCGGTTAATGAATTGGGAAAAAAAAGAGTCACTATCAACCAGATTACCTTAGAACCTTTAAGTCTAAAATCCGTGACACAACTGATTGCCGATACCTTGCACAGTCCTACTGAAGCGGTTAAAGACTTGGCAAAATTAGTGCATCGTAAAACCGAAGGCAATCCTTTCTTCGTTAATGAATTTTTGAAACAGATCTACGCAGAAAACCTACTCGTATTTGATTTAGATTGTCTGAATTGGCGATGGGATATGGCTAAAATTGCAGCGATGAACATCACCGATAATGTTGTAGAATTATTGATTGATAAGTTGAAAAAACTGCCCGAATCAACCCAAAATATTTTACGCTTAGGTGCTTGTGTAGGTAACAATTTTGACTTAAATACCCTGTCTATAATTTGCCAGAAATTACCTGGCGAAGTTGTCCAAGACTTAGTTATAGCAGTTGAATGGGGTTTAATCCAGCCTGAGCAAGATTATAAATTTACGCACGATCGCGTGCAACAGGCGGCGTATAACTCGATCGATCAAACGCAGAAAACAGCCGTTCACTTACAAATTGGTCTTCTGCTGTTGCAGAATAGTCCGCCAGAAACTTTATCAGACAAAATATTTGAAATTGTCCCTCATCTCAATTTGGGTATAGGAGTCTGGCGAGATTTATCTTTACCTGAGGGAAAAGAAAGACAGGCGATACCTGAGGGAAAAGAAAGACAGGCGATACCTGAGGGAAAAGAAAGACAGGCGATACCTGAGGGAAAAGAAAGACAGGCGATACCTGAGGGAAAAGAAAG
>NZ_BLAY01000213.1 GCF_020521235.1 Microseira wollei NIES-4236
AATTAGCAATTAGCCCTAAAAGGCTGGCTAATGGCTAATCGCTAATGGGAAAAACAATTAGCAATTAGCAATTAGCAATTAGCCCTAAAAGGCTGGCTAATGGCTAATCGCTAATGGGAAAAACAATGAGCAATTAGCAATTAGCAATTAGCCCTAAAAGGCTGGCTAATGGCTAATCGCTAATGGGAAAAACAATTAGCAATTAGCAATTAGCAATTAGCCCTAAAAGACTGGCTAATGGCTAATCGCTAATGAGAAAAACAATTAGCAATTAGCAATTAGCAATTAGCAATTACCAATTAGCAATTACCAAAAAATGGATTTACTGCGAAGTCTGCCGTTGGGACTGTACCTGGAACAACCGATAACTTGGCTGCACAAACTCGATCCGCGAGTCAAGCTAGCTTGGTTAATGAGCTTTTTGTTCGCCCCCATATTGGCAAATCCGATCTGGCGCATCGCCTTAACAGGATTGCTGATTTTAATTACATTAACCGCCGCGATTCCGCTGCGAGTGTGGCGACAGCAAATGGGGTGGTTGCTAACATTAAGCTTTTTGGTGTTTATTTTAAGCGCGATCGCTCCCGACGGACTCGCCGTTAGTTATCAACCCCGCCTCCCTTCTGATGAAATAGCTTTTACTCAGTCAAAAGCAGGGGAGCAGGTGAGCAGGGGAGCAGGTGAGCAGGGGAAAATTACCAATTACCTATTACCCATTACCAATCCCCAACAATACAGCTACATCCTATTCAAACAGGGGCCGATTACCATTACTCGCCGCTCGTTAGATTTGGGAATTCGCGTTAGTACTTTGCTGTTTACCTTAATTTACAGCACCAACCTGTACCTACTCACTACAGCCCCGGAAGAAATAACTGCGGGGATCGAAAGTTTAATGGGACCCCTGCGTTGGTTAAACTGGCCTGTAACCGAAATTGCCCTAACTTTAACCTTGTCGCTGCGGTTTATTCCCCTAGTATTAGAAGAAGTGCAAAATCTAGCGCGTTCAGTATGGACGAGAGCAATTAATTGGAACAAACTCGGCTTGCGTAGGAGTATAAAAGTTTGGTTGCTCGTAGCCGAGCGATTGTTAGAAAATCTATTACTGCGAGCCGAACAAATAGCCAGCGCTATGAAAGTAAGAGGTTTTACCAGTCCTGACGCTCATCGCGTCCAGTGGCATCAGTTGCGCCTGCACCCAGCCGACTGGCTCACTTTAGCCGGATTAGCTTTATTCTGGGGAGCGAGGATACTTTGGGGTAATAGCAGCGGCAGTTTGTGATGGAATTGTTACAACCTTGGTATTGGCGATCGCTTCCCCTGGAAAACCGCACCGGAAGCCAAGTATTCGCCGCCCTCTTTCTCAAAGAAGGTGCTATTGCTACCCTCCTAGAAAGCCCTTCCCCTGTTTGTAAGACAGCAGGTGAGCAAGTGGGCAGGTGGGCAAGTGAGAGCATTGCAGAGCAACAAATCTCTAGCCAATTTCAATTAGCTCGATACTCCATCTGTGCTGGCACACCCCGAATTTTAAACGGCTCGCCAGCCCTATGGACACCATCCCTCGGCAATATTCTCCCCTTTTTGCGTCAGTTGCTGCAAACAGGCAGAGAAACAGAAAATAATACCTGCTCACCTGCCCACCCGCCCACCTGCCCACCTACTCAAAACCTTCCCTTCACAGGCGGTTGGTTGGGTTGGCTGGGTTACGATTTAGCTTGGGAAATCGAACGGTTGCCCAAATTAAAACCCGATCCCCTACCGTTCCCAATTGCTTACTGGTACGAACCCGAATGTTTCGCCGTCCTCGACCATTGGAAGCAAATTCTGTGGCTAGCTGCAACTGAGGAAACACAACTCGATAAACTACAAAGTCAGCTGGAACGGTGTAGTGGGAAAATCAAGGAAAATTTGGTGGGAAATTCTCCTGGGCCCCATTTCTGCACCTCCCAAACCGAATACGAAGACGCCGTCCGCCAAGCAAAAAAATATATTAAAGCGGGGGATATTTTTCAGGCTAATCTTTCAGCCAGGTTTGAAGCCTACACTACCGCCGATAGCTGGGCAATTTATCGCTCGTTGCAACAAATCAATCCTTCTCCATTTGCCAGCTATTGGCAGACACCTTGGGGAGCGGTCATCAGTTGTTCTCCAGAACGACTGGTACAATTGCAAGGACGCACCTGTCAGACAAGACCAATCGCCGGGACGCGATCGCGGGGCGCTACCCCAGAGCAAGACGCCCTCCTGGCGCAAGACTTGCTCGCCAATGTCAAAGAAAGAGCCGAACATATCATGCTCGTTGACTTAGAGCGCAATGACTTGGGGCGTGTTTGCGACTGGGGATCGGTTGTCGTCGATGAATTGCTCACCATCGAACGCTACAGCCACGTCATGCACCTTGTCAGTAATATTACCGGCACTTTGCAGTCGAATTGCGATTCGGTTGACTTGATCCGCGCTCTGTTTCCCGGCGGCACCATCACCGGCTGTCCGAAAGTACGCTGTATGGAAATTATTGAAGAATTAGAACCAGTGCGTCGCAATTTATTCTATGGTTCCTGCGGCTATCTGGATAGGGGGGGTAACATAGACTTAAATATATTCATTCGCACCCTGCTATTTGCGAGTCAGAATAATTCCCCCTCACCCACTCACAATATCGTTTGGGGTCAAGTGGGGGCTGGTATCGTAGCCGATAGCGATCCGGAAAAAGAATGGTTCGAGTCGCTTCACAAAGCTCAGGCACAACTTGCAGCAATTCATCAAGCTCAAAACACAAAATTGTAGGTTGGGTTTGACTATCGTTCAACCCAACCTACAATACCCGAAACCCTATTTTTAGCAAAAATTCTGTAAAACCCTATACTATTTTCCTGGGAAAACGCTACAGATATCTCATGCATACTTTTCTCTCTCGTTCAAATACCCTTGACTTGTCAAGCTGAAGCTGGAATCAAGTTATTATCTGCTGGAATTAAGCTATTATTTGCCCACGCCAAGCCTGAATGAGCGAAACTTACCTGAACCATCCTACCTTTGGCCTGCTTTTCCGGGTCTGCGTAGTTGACGAGAACAAGGAATTGTTCACCACCCTCTATGCCCAACGCTTGTTTTTTTTAGTCACAACTCGAGGTGATGGCATCACTTGCGAACCCATCGGGCGCGCCGATGCCCGCTTTTTGGTAGAAAACCGCCTGCGAGTACTGCGGCGCATGGGTCAATCCCAGGAGTACGATCAGTTAGTGGTGATTCACCAGCGCACGTTCTAATGATCCGATCCCACGAGTCTGACAAGATAGCCTCTCGCATCGCCGCAATCCGCGAACAGATACCTGCATCGGTGAGGTTAATTGCCGTCACCAAGCAGGTGTCGGTGGATGCCATGCGGGAAGCTTATGCAGCCGGGGTACGCGACTTTGGCGAAAGTCGCGTGCAAGAAGCCGCAGCCAAACAATCCCAGCTGTTAGATTTACCCGATATTACCTGGCATCTGATCGGGCATCTGCAAAGCAATAAAGTTAAAAAAGCGCTGGAGCTATTTGAGTGGATTCACTCGATCGATAGTTTAAAGTTAGCCCAGCAATGCGATGCGATCGCGGCACAGATGTCTCTCTCCCCTCAAGTTTGTCTCCAAGTCAAACTGCTTCCCGATCCCAATAAGTACGGCTTTTCCCTTGCCGAATTGCCAGACGCTCTCCCACAACTAGATCGATGTCAGCACCTACAAATCCGAGGGTTAATGACGATTCCTCCCTTAGATTTGAATCCGGCAGAAATCAGCAGCTTGTTTGAACGTACCCGCCAACTCGCCCAAGAAATCCAACAGCAAAATTGGTCGCGCATTCACTTGCAGCACCTCTCGATGGGGATGTCGGATGATTACCCGCTGGCGATCGCACAGGGTGCGACAATGATTCGCTTGGGAAGCATATTATTTGGCGAAAGACCAACATAAAGGATATTTCCCTCACCATCAGCCAAAGCGAGTGTGGCAGCCTCCGAGATTAATCCGGAGAATGAAACAGACGCGGGCGATTTTAATCGCCGTTCCATGGGCGGGGTGGAGGGGTATGGTTGCCCCCCGTGGGGATGTGGTTTTCCCCTTTCACCCATTGCTGGGGTAATGTTAGCCTTGGCCATTGTTATCGGTCGGTACTATCTCAAAAGCACTGTCTTACCCCGAGTAAAACTGTTTAACTCTTGAGTTCTATGAGCTTGCTTGCCTGGCACTCTCATCCCCTGGTAGGAACTTGAACACTTGCCGATAACTTCGTTTCCCCGTTGCACCGGACTCGGGCCCGTCAGCTACCTAAAAAGATGAGGCAGTGAGCCGCCGTCTCTTTAGAGCCTGGTGCTGACCGATAAGCTAGCATCGTACCAAACTCCTCTCTCGCCGCTTACTGAACCAAATTCTAGCTCGCGGCCTATTCAAACCAACTGTCTAAGGTATACTATTGGCTCAGTTAATCGGTTAAAGTCTCAACCACTCGCGATCGCGCCACAGCGTCACGAGTGTCCCATACACCTAAAGTTGTACAAAGTACAACCAGCTGACATTAAGGCTAGCTCTGGTCATCCTTGAGTTTGACCCCGCAAAATTTTGTCAGAGGGACTTGAAAAAAAACTTAAAATCTTCAACTGTCCCTTCTTTTCAGCTAAACCTAAATCCAGTAGTGATGGAGCGCGAACAAAAATGGCTGGCATTTTTAGCAAGTTAAGAGAATTTGTTGGCATTAACGAGCCAGCAGATTACGACTACGACTACGACGACGATGGGGACTCCTACCAAAATCCCTATCAACAACAACAGCAACAACAACAACAACAACAACAACAAGACACTACCCAAGCAAATCCTGAAGAGGAACCCCGCCAACGCCGTCGGATGCGCGAGCGGGTTAATGTAGTAACAGATACAGGAGTAGCAGCCCCTACAATGAATAACGTGATTGGAATGCCCGGAGTTACCACCGCCATCTCGGAAGTATTGGTAATGGAACCGCGCACTTTTGAAGAAATGCCCCAGGCAATTCAAGCTTTGCGGGAACGGAAGTCAGTTGTATTAAACTTGACCATGATGGACCCCGACCAAGCACAACGCGCGGTTGACTTTATCGCTGGTGGCACCTACGCTCTAGACGGTCATCAAGAACGTATCGGCGAGAGCATCTTCCTGTTTACGCCCAGCTGCGTCCAAGTCAGCACCCAAGCTGGTGTCGTCCACGAAGTACCTCAAGCTCAAGTGCGCGCACCCCGTGCCACAACGCCCACTCCCGCTTGGGCAACAGAACCGCGCATGGTTCAGTCAAATTAGCTAGTGGGTAATGGTTAATGGATAATGGGTAATAGGTAGTGGGTGTAACTCTACCTACTACCCCAAGTTGCTAGTTACATCGCTTTTGCACTGGTAATAGTGTTCCCAAGCGTCAGTCCGGGAAACGAGGGTAATGGGTGATTGTAACGATTCCACCGTCAAATAATCCAATTAGCTATTACCTATTACCAATTACCACCAAAGTATATAACTAGCAACTTGAGTTACTACCAAAAAAGAAATGACTATTAAGTTTGGCATCATTGGTGGCGGGGTAATGGCAGAAGCTCTGTTATCCCGCTTAATTCTTCAGGGAATTTATCAACCCCAAGAGGTGATCGTCAGCGAACCCCAACCCTCCCGTCGCGGTTTTTTGGTGCAGCAGTACGGCGTTTACGTGACGGCAGAAAATCAGGAAGTGGCAAGGGCAGTAGCGGCGGAAGTGCTGTTTTTGGCGATTAAGCCCCAGGTGTTCGAGACAGTCGCAACCGAGTTGTCAGCCACTGCCATCATGCCGTCCCTGGTGATTTCGATTTTGGCGGGGGTTCCCTTGAGCAAGTTGGAAGCCGCTTTTCCAACTGTGCCTGCGATCCGCGCCATGCCCAATACCCCGGCAACTGTGGGGGCGGGAATGACGGCAATCGCTCCCGGTAAGCACGTCCAACTCCATCATCTAGAACAGGCTCAGCACCTGTTTAAAGCCGTCGGAGAAGTGGTGGAAGTACCCGAAGCGCTGATGGATGCAGTGACTGGTTTATCGGGTTCTGGGCCGGGTTACGTAGCAATTGTGGTGGAAGCCCTCACCGATGGGGGCGTCGCGGCGGGGTTACCGAGAGCGATCGCATCTCAATTAGCCCTACAAACCGTACTCGGTACCGCTCAATTATTGAAAGATTCCCGAATTCACCCCGCCGAACTCAAAGACCGAGTCACTAGCCCCGGCGGTACTACTATTGCCGGAATTGCCGAGTTAGAGCGTTATGGTTTCCGTTCGGCTTTGATTGAAGCGGTTAAAGCGGCTGCTATTCGCTCCAAAACCCTTGGCAGTTAGCTAAAACAGCAGAATTTATCCAAAATCAAAAACAAGGGCGTCGCTGCATCTTGCCCCTATCAGGCAACGCCGCCCTTCCTTCCCAATCCTAAATTTTCTCTAATCCTTAGTCAGAGAAGTTTTGGGGCTATTAGATATTAAGCTGAGCCTGACTGCATCCGGTATAATTGCCCCACGTAGGTTGGCACTACTGAGGGTTGCATTCGTCAGATTAGCATCAGTCAGATTGGCATGAGTCAGGTTTGCTTCGGTTAAATTCACCCCCGTCAAATTAGCATGAGTCAGATTGGCATAACTCAAATTGGTTCTGGTGAGATTTGCCTTCGTTAAGTTTGCGCCACTCAGATTTGCCCCACTCAGGTTCGTATTCCTCAGGTTTGCTGCTATTAGGTTCAGATTCCTAAAGTCCCTTTGCCCCGCCATGTATCGGCTTAAAAGTTCTTTGATGTTCATAGAGTCCTTGAGGTATATAGAGGGCTACGCCACGTACAAGATCAATTACCAGGGTGCAGGCGGTACGTAAGTACCGGGATTGCCCCAGTAGTCACGAAGTAGGTTTCGATTAACTTCCTATCCTTAAGATGTTGCAACGCTTCAACTAAGAGCGGGTAATTTTTACCAGTGAGGTCAAAGAGTTGACCTCGGTTTTTGTCCCCTTGCTTCAGCGCTTCCAGAATCAGGGTGTCGATAGGCGTTTTAGGGTTTTGGGGATCAATAGCGCGATCGCCTCCTACCCTGCTTGTGCTTAGCCATTGCTTTACGCTTCCGTTTTTCAATCGGCGTTTCAAAGAAACGGTGCTTCTTGATATCGGGGAAAATTCCCGCCTTAGAAACTTCTCGCTTGAATCGACGCAACGTTGACTCAATTCCTTCATTCTCTCCGGGAATTACTTGGGTCATCCTACCTCCTGATTAGTTCACTTACTTAGAAACTTGAGCTACCCCAAGCAAGCCTTTAACAAAAAAGGGCAGACGCCTTGTCTGCCCTCAAGACTTGAAAAGTTAAATCGGTAATCCCACAGCTTAGTAGCGTCGAGAAGATCTATTATTGCCAGACCAGTTACCTCCCGAAGAACCTCTTTCTTCCCGGGGCTTAGCCTTATTTACCTTCAGGTCCCGTCCCATCCACTCAGCACCGTCAAGCGCTTCAATCGCTGCGGCTTCTTCTGCCTCTGTGTCCATTTCTACAAAGGCAAAACCCCGCAAACGACCCGTCTCCCGGTCTGTAGGCAACTGAACGCGCTTAACCTTTCCGTATTCTGCAAAAGTTTGGATCAGGTCTTCCTGGGTTACTGAGTAGGATAAATTACCGACGTAAATTGACATAATATATCTCCAGAATCAGGGGGTGTAGAGGTCTAGATTCGGAGAAACGCTTGTAAAACCGAAAATAATCCTTACCCTGAAATCCTAGCATACCATTAGGGTAAAGAGATTAAATTTCAAAGTTTATGGATGAGATAGAACTCTTAATGCTTTACGCAGCGGGAGAAAGAGATTTTCCAGGTCTAGACCTCAGCTCGGCTAGCTTGGGCCACGCAGACCTCAGTAGTGCCAACCTCACGAGAGCTAAACTCCGCCATGCCAATCTGCGTTGGGCCTCACTCAAACAGACAAACTTGAGCTGGGCAGACTTACGGGGAGCCGATCTCAGTTGGGCCGATCTCGAGGGAGCTGACTTGACTGATGCCAATCTCAAGGGAGCCAAAATGCCCGATGGCACTATTCACGACTAACTTTTGCCCTCGCGCCTCTTTGGTGCAGCAGCTTCTCAACCTTCCACCCTACTCCCGGCTTCACTTATCAAGGTTTTTTAAAATTTTTCATTTATAAGAATATAGAAGGGGTTGCGCTCCCAGGCACCTCTTTGGTATTCTATTTTATAATGGGAATATTTTAAATTTTTTTTAATTTGCACAGATTTCGATTATAAGAGAAGGATACCAAAAAAAAGCGAAAAAGGGAAGAGGAGAAGGAAAAAATTCTGCCGTCACAATAGTGAGAATGGAGGGGGGAGGGAGAAGCAGGGGAGAAATTAAGCGGGTGGTTGGGGATCGGGGGCTAATTTTTGACCGATTTGGGGTTCGGTTCCGGCGAGAAGGCGGGAGATGTTGCTGCGATGACGCCAGATGACGTAAAGACCAGCAGCGATGGCAAACAATTGATAAGGGAGGGGTTGATGGAGGAGAATCATCAGCAGAGAGACAGCGATCGCAGCTGCAATCGAACTGAGAGAGACGATGCGGGAAATTGCCAGGAAGAAGGCGAAAACACCAAAGGTTGCCAAGCCAACTTGCCAACTCATGGCTAGTAAAATGCCCAAACTGGTTGCTACAGATTTTCCGCCTTTAAAATTGAGCCAAATAGGCCAACTATGACCGAATACGGCGGCTAAACCTGCCAAAGCCACTAACCAAGGTAAAGATAACAGCCCGGCGACGGCAAAAGAGAAAGCAAAGTGAGCCAGAGAGATGGCAAGAGCGCCCTTAGCGGCATCGAGCAATAAAACCACAATCGCTGGGCCTTTGCCCAGAGTTCTCAGCACGTTGGTGGCGCCAATAGAACCAGATCCTTGCTCGCGGATATCAATTCCTTTGAGGATGCGCGCGGCTAAATAGCCAGTGGGAAAAGAGCCTAGCAGATAAGCTAAGAGTAACAGCAGAAGGTAAACCAGCCAATCAGACAGGATCATAGAATTGCAGATGGCAGATTGCAGATTTTAGATTGATAAAAATTTTACTCCCTTTTTACTGCAAAATTAACTGTTTCTTATTTTTTTTGTTGACTCGAGGGTTCTATGGGGTTTAAAAAAATATAAATAACGTACAGCGGATTGCCAGTGAGTGAGAACATCACCTTTGATGAGGAAGATGAGGAAGATGGGGAAGTAATTACTTTTTATGAGTTATCTCAATCATCTCGATCATTTTCCTCATTTCCATCATCTCCATCATCTCGATCATTTTCCTCATCTCCATCATCTTTTTGCTTGCCGATATCAATTCATTTAAGGATGCGAGTACCTAAATAGCCAGAGGGAAAAGAGCCTAGCAGATAAGCTACCAGTAACAGCAGAATGTAAACAAGCCAACCAGACAGGATCATATAATTGCAGATGGAACATAGAGCCAAATTTTACTGCTTTCCTAGTCGAATAAATTGCAGATTTCAGATATAATTTTTCAATTTGAAATCTGCAATCTGCAATTCTTCAATTAATAACGCTCGTAGGAATAGCTGGGTGATTGGGGATCGCGAGCAAAAGCGAGCCACAAGGGGAATTGCAGCACGGAAAGACTAATTTGGTCTTCAGTTTCGTCAACGATAACTAGGGGCATATAGCCATCTTTGAGCAACCTGTCTGCTTTGACTGCGAGGGGTTCTGGCGCTTCAAACAAAACGACTCCGCGATCTGGGCTAAAATCGGCGCGAGCAAGTCCGAGACAATCTTGCAAACCTCGTCGCCATTCACCCAAGCGTTCTGGGGAGTTTACCAGAATTAGGGGACGGAGGTCGTCATCGTAGAGAGATCGCAACACTGAAATAATCGACGAAGCCACCAGAATATTTTGCAGGCGACTGCCCATCGACCGCAAGGCCCCCTTACCTCCCTGGGTAAAAAACCAGTAAGCAGCGCGTTCCGCGTGTATCGGTTCAAACGTGCGGCGCAGCTGCCAAGGCGGGCCATAATAATCAGGACGGGTGCGATATTGGTCTAACAGCTTTTGAATTTGGTTCGTTTGTTCCTGAAAACCTTGAGAAGCAAAAGCAGGAGTTGCAGCTGCAACTGAAGGCACAGCTTCTTTAATTACCACAGTTTCTGATGCTAGTTGTTGGGGAACCAGATCGAGTTGTTCGGCTGCGGCGGCTAAATCCTGTAAGCTACCTACCAGATAATCTTTAAAACCCTGGACGCGAATAGCCAAATCTTGCGACACTCCGGCAAAAGTTGTTTTCATTTCATTGCGGATGCGCTCTTGGCGTCGCTCTAATTGTTCTACCGTAATTTGCAGCGTTTGCTTGCGTTGCTCTAATTCGGTTAATGCTTCTTGCACCATGCGTCCCAAAGCGGTTTGGGAAGAGCTAATTTGATCTAAAAGCGTCTTTTTAGTAGCTTGTAGGGCAGCGATTTCCTGTTGTAGTTGTTGTTCAATGCGCTGTAACTCGGCTACCCGTTGGTACAAGCGATCGCCTTGCTCGCTGGGGAGATCCGACCGTTCTGAGGTATCAGATCCTGCAACAGATAGTTTTGTTTCTGGATTTAGCGGTTGTGCTTGGATTTGGGATTCGTCTGAATTCATCTAACAACTAACAAATAACAACTAATAGTTATAACAGCAGGAGCGGATTAAACAGACATGCTTATTTAGTTTAACCCGCGCCTGCCGCAATCGGAGTGGATCGGACAATTTACCTGACACGCCTAAATCTTGGGACAGCGTTGTTCCAGGCAGGCTTGCAGCATTTTAGGATCGAAGACAATGGGCAGAAAGTGGATGCTGTTGACTTCTTTAAAGTAAAACAAGATGGGGACACTAGGCCAGAAAATGCGCCAGTTTTGCCATTCTTGGTAGGGAAAGCGCCGGATTAATCCATCGGAACGGTAGACATCTAAGGCGCTTTCTGTAAATCTGAGGCGGATAGTAGCTGTTTGGAACAACAGGAATAGTCCGAACAGCGCGATCGCCAGACTCACCCAAACTTGTACCAGCAGCAGCGGTATCGCGGCAAGTACTAAGACGATGGGTATCGTGTAACTGGGAGCCAATTCTACAGTTTGTCCTGCTTGTGGATAAGTCGTTGTAGTCACTGTTGTTTATTCCCCGATCCTTACGCACCAATTATATTGTCACCTATCCGGCGCGCTTGTTGCTTCTTGGGAGGGAGAAAGAAGGCTATAATAATTGCCGCCCCGTGGATCTGCGGGGTAGTGACACAGGGTCTTGTTGGGAAAAATCTTGACAATGCAATTCGCTTACCCGTCGGTGGATGCCGGAAGTTGTGATTCAAGTGTAAATTAAGTAATGGCTCATGGAAAAATAATTTCACCAATTAGCAATTACCAATTAGCAATTAGCAATTAGCAATGAACGCACTAGAAGCATACGACCTCAGAAAGAGTTACCGCCGAGGGAAACAAATTGTGTCAGCGGTGCGCGGCGTTTCTTTAAGCATCGCGCCTGGGGAAGTTTTGGCTTTCCTTGGTCCCAACGGTGCGGGTAAAACGACGACAATTAAAATGATGGCGGGATTGATTAAACCGGATGCAGGGATGGTGAGAATTGCCGGAAGCGATCCGCACCGTAACCCAGCAGCACTGCAAAAGTTGGGCGCTGTGTTAGAAGGAAACCGCAATGTTTATTGGCGTCTGACTCCCGAGGAAAATTTGGAATATTTTGGCGTGTTGAAAGGACTGACAGCCAAACAAGCACGCCAGCGGGGGACGATACTTTTAGAACGATTTGGTTTAGTTTCTAAACGCAAAGCTCAGGTGCAGAATCTGTCGCGGGGGATGCAGCAAAAGCTGGCGATCGCAGTCGCTTTAGTCCACCAACCGCAATTACTTTTGCTAGACGAACCTACGTTAGGACTCGACGTAGAAGCAACGGAAAATGTCAAAGTTTTGGTCAGAGAAATCGCCGCTGAAGGTTGCGCGATTTTGCTGACAACGCACCAATTAAATATTGCCGAATTACTTTCAGACCGAGTGGCGATTATCCAAAAAGGCGAAATTGTCGCCGAATCAACAACGCGCGACTTAATTCGCCAATTTTCCGGTAATGCCTACAAAATAGAGACGGAAGTTTTACTCGACCCCGAACGCATGGCAGAATTAGAAACAATAGGTGCTGAGATTAAAGATAGAAAAATTATCTACATCAACGAGCAAGAATTGCTTTATAAAGTCCTAGAAATTCTCAAACCCATTCCCCTGCGTCGCGTCGAAAAAGATGAAGCCGATTTGACGCAAATATTTTTAAAGCTAGTGCGATCAAGTCAAAATGGGAATGGGTAATAGGTAATTGGTAATGGGTAATTGGTGATTGGTGATATAATGAAAGCGAGCGTCAATTATTAAGTATTAAGCTGCTCCGCATTTAAATCGAATAAAGAGACAGGCAAGATGCCCATCCCACAAGAATATCCGAAAAATTGACTGTCAAATTAGATGCGTAGCAGCTTAGCAATTAGCAATTAGCAATTAGCAATTAGCAAGCATATGTTTGAATTATTCCTAGCTGAATTGAGGCGCGCTTGGATTCAATTTCGGCGCTATCCCTTTGAATCGATTGGTGGAATTATCATCACCACGACTTTTTTTTATGGCCTTTTTTTGAGCGCAAAATACATGGCGGGGCCATCTTTACAGTTTGGCGATCGCTTAGATTCCATCGTCATCGGTTATGTCTTGTGGACGTTGATGATTTTCATCTTGGCTGATATTTCTGGCGAATTGCAACAAGAAGCATCAACGGGGACTTTAGAACAGTTATTTTTATCCAGTTTCGGTGCAACAAAAGTCTTCTTGATGCGGACGTTGGCTAATTTATCGTTTCAGATAATTCTCACTTTCGGCATTCTATTAATCATTATGGGACTGACCGGAAGTCGCCTCTATTTTCCACCAGCGTTGCTTTTCCCCCTAGTGACGGTTGTCCTGGGTGCGTATGGAATTGCTTTTACAATGGGGTCGATTGCTTTATTGTTCAAGCGCATCCAGCGACTGTTGGGAATTATTCAGTTTTTACTGTTGTTTTTGATTGCAACTCCCGTGGAAACTTGGACGGGACCATTAAAAGTTTTGGGAGAATTATTGCCGATAACTCCCGGTGCGGGATTGTTGCGTGCTTTGATGGCGCGGGGTGAAAGTTTGGATTTGATGAAATTAGGAATTGCTTTTATTAATGGGGTAGTTTATTTTGCAATTGGTTTGGTGGTTTTTCGGGTTGCAGAAAGGGAGGCGAAGCGGCGGGGAATATTGGGTGGATATTAGAAGAGAAATCGAGAAACCGGGTTTCTGTGTAATACTCGCATCCTATTCATTATTCCCTTTATACCTAACGACTAAAGTCGCGGCTATACAAACAAAGACCGCCTGCGCGGTCTGTAAGAATTAGGGGGGTGGTTAACCAATCTATGATTTCAAAGCGAAGATTAGGCTATACAAACAAAGACCGCCTGCGCGGTCTGTAAGAATTAGGGGGGTGGTTAACCAATCTATGATTTCAAAGCGAAGATTAGGCTACACAAACAAAGACCGCCTGCGCGGTCTGTAAGAATTAGGGGGGTGGTTAACCAATCTATGATTTCAAAGCGAAGATTAGTGAGAGAAGCCCGGTTTCTTTGCTTGTCGGAGCGGGTTTATTGCTGATTTTGGTTCAGTCCATCCAACATATGAGATGGCCCCAAATCTGTCAACTGATAACCGTTAGGATAAGAACGCTGGGGATAATCTGTTAAAAAACCTGGCTGTTTTCTGGGTGGAAATAGACGCAAGAATTTTCCTCGCATTTTTAGACTGGTTTCTGCTATCCAAGTTAAAAATTGGGGCGGATGGGGAAAACCAAAAGCGTCTCGCATTCTTTCATCCAGCATGGCATAAACGGAGGGTTTAAGTACGGGACGCAGAAAGCTGGGAAACCAACTTAAAAACAGGTCGCGAGTCGATTCGCCGACGCGACGGTTGGTATCGGAATAGTGGAAATGTTCGCGTTCGTATTGGAGGTTATATTGCTCGAATTCTGCGTAGGTTTCGGGGATATTTTGAATTTGCATTCTCACTCCTACTTCGCGCCAAAAATAAAAGTTGGCTAAGCGTTCTTGTTCGCAAGTTTGCCGCCATCCAAAGCGATATGCCGACCGCACGCTTCGCGAACGCACCAACGGATGGGTTCGTAAACAAATGTGGAAAGTACGTACAAGAAATCGGCGTTAGAAATATTAAATCTACCGTGCATATAGTTCATCCGCCGAATCGCTTCTTTTCCGCGATCGCTATCATATCCCGACTTCATGATTTCCGCCATTATCAGTGCAGTATCGTCGTAGCGTTTCTGTGCGCGGTAGCGAAATTCTCCCGTTTTATCTAGCAATGCTGAAATACTGGGGACGCAATAGGTGCGAAACAGCGCAATTTCAAGCGAACGAGTAATATCCCAAGGAAATTCGTATCCGCTGAATATATGCACAATCTGACAACAATCCGTTAGCGGATCGAGTTGCTGAATGCGGCGGAGATTTTCGTATCGACTCATAAATTAGCTTGGTTTATTGTTGGCATTGATCGTAGATGGGGCGGGCGAGGACGCCCACCCCACAAGAGCAAAAACTGGATTTTGCTTGTGGGATGGGCATCTTGCCCGTCCCACAGGTTGGCATTGATCGTAGATGGGGCGGGCGAGGACGCCCACCCCACAAGAGCAAAAACTGCATTTTTCTTGTGGGATGGGCATCTTGCCCGTCCCACAGGTTGGCATTGATCGTAGATGGGGCGGGCGAGGACGCCCACCCCACAAGAGCAAAAACTGGATTTTGCTTGTGGGATGGGCATCTTGCCCGTCCCACAGGTTGGCATTGATCGTAGATGGGGCGGGCGAGGACGCCCACCCCACAAGAGCAAAAACTGGATTTTGCTTGTGGGATGGGCATCTTGCCCGTCCCA
>NZ_BLAY01000214.1 GCF_020521235.1 Microseira wollei NIES-4236
CAGAAGAAGCCAAAGTATTTTATGAAAAACTCGACAAGATTCTGTTAGAAACTAAAGGCGCTGAAATTTACGGTTTGGTTGAGTTGCTGGATGCGCTGGGGTATCGGATTGCGATCGCACCCAAGTAAATTAATTTTATATCTGGAGCAATATGCTTCCAACCATACCAAAAATATCCATCAAACCTGGATACCGTCCCCAGTCAGATGATAAAACTCCTGAAGCGGACGCAATTGATTTTTACCGACTGCGACAACTCACTAATTCCCAACGGTGGCAAATGGGGGCAAAATTAACTCGTTGGGCAAAGACTTTATCCCTACGCGGGATGAGAAAAGCTTGTCCATCAAACTACCAAGAAAAATTTGCTCAATCCGTATTAGGTAGCAAGTGGTCACCAATTTTAACCCCCACCAATGATATCGTTGACCGTTGCATCGGAATTACGACCTGTAGAGGGAATTAGCAATTAGCAATTAGCAATTAGCAATTAGCAAGAAAGCTAATTATTCCGATGCAACCGGATTTGATATGACTCATCTATGTGGACGCAAGACCCCAGCGAAATTGCCAGACTGTTGCACCCAATTTTTGGATCGCTAGGTATTCCTTATTACATTACAGAAGGGGTTGCGGCTTCTGTCTATGGCGACCCTAGAACCACAAGAGATTTAGATTTAGTAATTGAATTAAATCGGGACAATATTGCTCAATTAGTTGAGGCACTAGAAACGGCTGGTTTTTATTGTCCTCCGGGTGCAGTAGAAGACATTCAAAATGGCAGAGGCAGGGTGTTGAGCGTGACTCACATGACTTTAGTATTGAACGCCGATATTGTGCTGAATGCGGATACCGAATTCGACCGATCTAAAATGGCAAGGAGACGATTAGAAGCGCTGTACGAAGCTGGAATCGAACAGTTTTGGATAGCTGATCCTGAAGATATTGTATTGGCAAAACTGCTGAGGCGTCAACAGTCTCAATCGCAAAAACAATGGACTGATGTTTTGGGAATTCTGAAAGTACAAGCTGATAATTTGGAGCGGGGTTACTTAACAGAGTGGGCTGAAAATTTGGGGTTGATTGATGATTTGAATCTAGCTTTTATTGAAGCTGGGATTTGATGCGTTCACGTTCGCGTAGCGGCGCGGATGCGCTTAGTGTGCGCGCCCTAGCGTATCGCATTCTGTAATTCCCAGGAGAGGGATCGCCGTAAGAGTTATCCATCAAAGCAAGCCAAGGGCAGGCAGGCTGCCTACCCCACAATAGTTTTTGGAGAGGTATAATATATAATGACATGAATTTAGACATCTAGAAAATACCAGAACGATCGGTAAATGCACGTTATCAGTCGGAAAAAATTAAGAGAATACTGCCAAAGTCACGCTGATTCCTGCGAAGCGCTCGATGACTGGTATAAAATTGCTAGTAAAGCAGTCTGGGCTAATCTTGTTGAAGTTCAAGCTGTTTATCCCAAAGCTGAGGCAGTGGGAAATTTTACAGTTTTTAATATCAAAGGAAATAAATATCGCTTAATCGTGAGTATTAATTACGAAAAGCAAATTATCTATATAAAATACATTTTAACTCACGCCGAGTATGACAAGGAAACCTGGAAAAATGACTATTACTTTTGATGCAAATCTTTACAGCAGCTTGCTCTGTAAATATCAGCCTCGGATTATCAAAACTGAAGAGGAAAACGAGATATTTTTGGAGAAAGTTGAAGAATTACTCTCTCGTTCAAATCTGACTCCAGAAGAAGATGCGCTGCTAGAACTGCTGGTAAAACTGATTGAGGATTTTGAAGATAAGCACTATCAACTTAATACTTCAACGCCACAGTCAAGGCTGCTTCATTTGATGGATGCTCGGAGTCTAGAAGCAGAGGATTTAGTAGAAATTATTGGTTCGAGTGAGGCGGTATTTGAGGTAATTAACGGTCAAGTAGAGATCGATAAGAAACAAGCTGAGGCTTTGGGGAAGTTTTTCCACGTCGATCCGGGGTTGTTTTTGTTTAATTAAGCGGTATGCCGATCGCACGCTGCGCGAACGCATTCTCGAATTCCCAGCAGCGCGATACGCGCTAACGCGCACGAATAGAGCGATCGCTTCCAAATAGATTGATTTGGCGAGGGTGGGGTGGGAGCGATCGCATCCTGGGTAACACAGAACCAGATATCAGCGAAGTACTAGCTTAAGCCTTTCTTTGGGTTCCAGGTGGGTTGTGTGTGCGACTCACTGATAAAATTACACTATAGCGGTTTGCAGCCGGATGAGGTACACCTTCGTTTGTGTAGCGGCATCCTTAAGGATGCCGCTACACAAACGAAGCGAAAACGCTGTACCTCACTCACTTGCAATCCGCTGTAAGAGAAAAGAAGGGGCCATCTGCCACATCTTCCCAAACAAGATAACGAGGTCAAGTGTGAAGCGCATAGTTGAATTTCCTTTAGAAAGCGGCGGCTCAATTCTTATAGAAGTGGACGATCCAGCATCAACTGATAGTCGCATCGGTCTAGGTAATAAGGTGGCGAAAAATGCTCAACAGACTTTTGAGTCTGCCCTAGAAAAAGTCAAGCCTTTAGCTAACGCTATTCTAACTAAGGTTCGTGGTCTGAACGAGCCTGCTGACGAAGTTGAGGTCAAATTTGGTATAAAGCTGAGTACTCAATTTGGGGCGGTTATCGCTTCTGGAAATTCCGAAGCCAACTGTGAAATTATTCTAAAGTGGAAGCGAGAGTCTAACAATGACCAAACCCCTTGAGTCATCGCTTGCCAGAATTTACTCAAAATCGGGAGAAGTTATTGGTGCTGGGTTCTTAGTTACGGCGAAGCATATCCTTACATGCGCTCATGTAGTGGCGGATGCACTGGAGATTGAGAGAGAAACTGTTGAAATTCCGGATGCAGAAATTACTTTGGACTTCCCGATGTTAGCACCCCAACGGTTGTTCAAAGCAAGAGTTGTTTTCTGGCGACCAGTTGATCCTACAGAGTTGGAAGAAGATATTGCTGGATTAGAGTTAGAGAGTCTTCCCCCCAATGGATTTCGCTGTGTGCGATTGGTGACATCTGATGACTTGTGGGGACATCCTTTCCAAGTTTTGGGTTTTCCAGCAGGTCAACCCAATGGTGTTCCAGCTTCTGGTGTGTTACGCACGCGCAATGCTAAAGGTTGGGTGCAGCTTGAGGATGTGAAACAGACTGGTTATGCCTTACAACATGGTTTCAGTGGTGCGCCTGTGTGGGATGACGAACTACAGGGTGTAGCAGGAATGGCTGTAACGGCGGAAATAGATCAACCAGAGGTGAAAGGTGCGTTTATTATTCCTGCTACTCAGTTGGCTAAAGCTTGGCCTAAATTGAACCAGCAGGTTATTTATCCAGAAATTTGGAGACCTGTATATACCCAAGCTAAGCATCATGTTGAAGCAGGGTCTATTACTATAAATCAACAGGAAATACCAAGAAATCACTATAACTATGGCTTTATAGTTGATAGTGTCAATTATAAAGAATTGAGTGATGCAACTAGGGTTTATAGTCTTAATGTGTTCAACAAGGGCTACGCTGATGGAGTGATTGAGAGCCGCAGTCAACATGGTGAATTAATCGAGATTCGAGGAATTGAAGGTGTAAGAATTCCAGCTAAGGTTTGGGAGTTTGGGGTGCAATCAATAGAAAGGCTGTGGCGGCTTTCCACAGAAGGATATGACTTTCTCGATCCAAGAAATTCATTAGGTAACTCACATAAAACGGAAGTAAGAAATATAACAGTTCCTCCAGGCGGCATCCTGAAACTCACGAAAATAGGCGAAAACGCTCTGGTTTATAACCAAGCAACATTTTTGTCCGGCTTATTTTTTAAATCACCAGGCTTTTCTGGACTGTTAGCTCTTTGCGAAAAAATTCAAAAAAAGCACATTGGAAGCTTTGTAAAAAGTGAAATTTTTCGAGACTTAATGAGAGAAAATCTCAGCGTACCATTAGATGAGGCTACAAAAATTTTTGTAGCCTCAAGCTGGGTTGACAATCAAAAATTAGAAGCTTTGAAGGAAATATGTGAAGTAATGAGGCAAGAGAATATAAATGCTAGCAATTTCCTGGGAAATACTTTAGGGAATATGCTCAGGATTACAGGTTTAGAAATGCTCAATTTTCCCTTGAACGTTACTGAAGATTTCGTCAAACGTAGCAACGGATTTCTCCAGTGGCTCGATTGGGAAAGAGCGCAAATAGTAGAGGGAACACAAGGGGCACTGTTTATTGAATATTTGCCTCGTTCCAATTAGTTAAGAAGCAGAAAGTACGCCCTGCTAATCATACTTTTCCTGCCACGAATATCAGGCGATTGGATAACAAGGCATTCTGACTTAGCTGATAACCCTCTTTTTTAAGATTGACAGGTAATGTGAGCATAAAATATGAATTAAATGGGATGAAAAAATGAGCCATAAAAAGCAAAGGAGTTGATCAAACTATAATCAACATACTGGAGGGTAAAATGAGAGATAAACAGCCAGGAAAAACCAAGACAATCATCTACTTAATTATTTCCGCGTTTATTTTTGGTGCATTAATTGCATCTGGAGTTACTTTCGTACTTCTAAAAGGAGGTTATTTAGCTTTAAACAACTCTACTCCACCACCCATTCCAACGCCGACTCCATCACCCACTTCATCACTCATTCCCACACCGACTCCATCACTCACTCCGTCATTAGTTCAGCCTGTCCCAACTCCAACTGGGAGTCAAAACATTAGTCCGCAACCAACTGAATCGCCTCAGTTGGGCAATGAAGTTACTCGCCAAGGAGAAAACAACAATAACGAACTTCCTGGATATTTTCCAGAAAAAGGATTTACGGCGCCTCCTTCTGACCTGAGTCGGTTCAAAAAAGCTAATTTATTGCTCAAAGACATGGTAATATCTGGTGATAATTATATAAATTTTGTCAAAGGATCAATATTAATTAGCGGAAAGCTATATTCACCCGTATTTCGCTTAAGAGGAGACACAAACGAACAACGAGTTGGTTTTCAACTAGATGGTTCCCAAAAGGGGTTACTCCTACAGTTTGGTCAACAAGATTTATCGGCTGGAGATACCAACTTAACTTATTTAGTAAGAATATCAATTGATGGAAAATTGCTTTGGGCTGGAGAGTGTAAATACGGGCAAAATAATCAAATTATATCTGTACCTCTAGGTATACCTGGAGCTACAAGTTTAGTGATTGAATACTCTATCACTGAACAGGGAGGTTTTTATTCTTATAATTCTCCTCCTTTGTATTTCACTAGGGCTGAGTTGTTGTACGAATAATGGCAGGCAATCTTAGCGCTTGCATATTGCACTAAATAAAAGAACGATCGCGCCTCCTCCCCCCTCAAGTGCGATCGCACCACTCCCGCCGACTGTGAAAATGAAGCACCGATCGCTACCTCAACCCTACTCAAGAGCAGAATCTCTCCCCATCGCAGCAACTAACTCATCAAGACTGCATTCGAGAATCTCTGTTAAACGCTTAGTTTGAGCAAAAGTGTAGCGTGGCCCATCTTCCTCCGTCGAGGTTTCCCTTCCCGTCGCTGCAATCAGTTCATCAAGAGAACATTGCAACCCATCAACTAACTTCTTAGTCTGAGTCAAAGTCAAGCATGGCTCGTGTTCTCCTCTCTCCCACGCACTCACAGTCTTAATCGTCACGTCAAGAATATCAGCCAGCTTTCGCTGCGTCAGACCAGCGCGCTGTCTCAGTTGTGCCAGCGTTAGTCGCTCGTTGTTGTTAATTTGTCGATCGTATTTCTTTTCTATCATCTTATAGGTGCGTGTACACGGTACGTGTATATAGCCCTAGACCAGGAAGACACACAAAGGAAAGACAGCTGAGAAAGCCGCAATTTTGCTATTGAGCTGCCCGATTGAGTTGTTTGACCAGAACAAAAAGTGTAATTGCCTAGAGGGATTTCGCCATCTGGGCAATCGTTGTCCTGTCCATTATTAACAGATTACCGATGAATAATATCATGTCCGGTTGATTAGTTATTGTACAATTTGATGGTTGTAGGGGCACGGCATCCACAATATTTTGCTTTTGTAAACAACATTGAAGGTGCCGTGCCCCTACGCCTAATTATCAGCAATTAACCGGACATGATATAAATCCAAAACGACACACCGCGATCGCGATCCGCAAATCAACCAAACAACCCACAAGCATCACCCGGAAAGTCCCATGAACTACTTTGACTCTCTGCATCGTTGGTGCATCATCCGCCCAATGCCCAACTTGCAATCCCCGATATCGCCCGGTTTCGCCGCCGCAGCGACGCTGAAGCGCATCTGCAAGTTCTCCGGCGTCTGATTCCCAATGTCACATATCAAATTATTTTCGATGTGCCGCTAGAACGCACTGATTTGACACCTGACTGCCGATCGCCAATCCTAGGGACACGGCATCAATAAACATTGTGGTTTATTGAAAAATATCTAGATTGCCGTGCCCCTACTGTGCTGATTATTCAATCGGTGTTGTAGGGAAAAGATCAGATAATCAAGCACTAAACATCAGAAGCTCTACCTTCCTGTTTGATTTTTTCCACTCTTTCAAGGATTTCAGCAAAGCGCGAGGGGTCTTGCAAATCCTCGATGGTTCCCCGTGCCAAAACAGGCTCATTAGCCAGCCTATCCATATAAGCATGAAAAGCTCGTTCATCATCCCGATGTTCAAGCATATAGGCACGAAGTTCTTTCCGACTCATTTGCTCAAAGTTTGGTTGTGTCATAGGTACTCCCATTCGCCATTACGGTCAATCACGATTTCTGTTTCCTCTCCAGCCAAAATGTATATTTTGTCTATGCGCCTATCCAGGCGCACCACGAAGATAGGGCGATAAAAGTTGGTTAACCGCTGGCAGATAATAAAGCAAGTTAACGCCTGTGCTGCGGTAGGCAGAATCGCTGCTCCTGTACAAAAATTGCCATACTATCAATTTACACCATTACGGTTTTAGTACGAGCGATCGCCCTTTGGCACATGCACAGGAGCGATCGCACATTTCAGTAACAACCTCTTCTGGGTCACTAAGATCGCGGGGCTGCATAAAACACCTCCGCCGAACTAAGAATAGCTTGACGGCGAATATAATTGTGGCTGCGTTCTATTCCCCGACGGCTGACTAAATCTACCTTTCGACCAAAAATCACCTCTAGCTCATCTTGCATATCTACACGATCGAACAAGGTGTGTTGAGAATTTGGCTCAAAAGTTACCAAAATATCAATGTCACTATCTGGGCGAAAGTCATCCCGCAACACCGAACCAAAAAAAGCTAATTCCGCGAGCTGCCAACGCTGGCAGAAATCAGCAATTTTATCTCTGGGAATTTCAAGATTTTTTACCAACATAAAGTTGCCTCTACTTTTTTAGTTACTAACTACATTGTAACTGAACGCCCTGCGGCAAAAACTTGTTCTGCCGTCAGTCGCAACTGGGTAAAAACTGAGGAAACAAGTAAATTGTTGCCTTGAAATAACTGTTTATCATACTCATCCTCGACCAGATTGCAAATTGTGATGGTTGGCTGTTTGGGTTTGCCAATATATTCTCTACCACCAACGCCAAGAGCATCGACAATCCAATATTCAGCCACGCCTAACAGTGCGTAGTCCTCAACTTTACGGGCGTAGTCGTTCTGCCAGTTGGTGCTGACAACTTCAACTATCAATTTGATTGAGGTTCCTAAAGTAATTACAGGTTCTTGTTGCCACAACGGCTCATCAATCAGCCGAGTTCGATCCAACACAATTAGAGCGGGGCGAAAAGCTGTTTCTGTACCTAAAAGTTTGAGCAAGCATCGGTGTGGGATAAAGTAAGTTGCATCCTGGCGATCGATCTCGACATTGAGTTTGCGCCCAATAAATGCAGACACCTGCTCATCGGGTCCCGTTGGTTCCATGTCGATTAATTCTCCGTCAATTAATTCATAGCGAGCGCTATCGCCATATTGCTTAATAAATTCATCAACCGTGAGAGTTTTTAGTGCCGATATAACCATTGCTATAGTTCCTCATGGTTTTACGTTTTCCTAGATGCAAAGTGATTTTTTTAACTATCATCTAGTGACTGGGAGATTATAGCGCGATTCTTGCGGATAGCTTCCCTAACGCACTCACTCATCAAAAGAACCATCCCCAAGCAATTCCAACAATTCATCCCAAGAACAGCCAAAAGTTTCCTTAATGCGGCTAACTGGATCTATTTCTATCTTCGCCATTGGCTGCATGGCATAACGGCGAACGGTAGTGTATGTGACACCAGAACGTCTGCTTAGTTCGTTAAGGCTCCAGTTCCGCTCCTCGCAAAGCTCTTTAACTCTGATTTTTACTCGATACATACTCATTAGCTTATGAGTATTTCAGTGTCAGGACTAGAACTATCGCACCTACGTATTCATAAATATGTGTTGACATGTATGCGCTAGCGCTATAACATCAGTAAATAAAGTCAAAAGCCAGCGCCTCGACCTACCAAGTTTCCGCGCTGGCTCTGGCTCCCTTATGCAATGGAGATAAACCCATTATGACTTACAGAGAGTGCCTCAAGCCTTGGGCGATTGCCCGTTTGCTTCCCAATTTGCAATGGGTGATTATCGGACGATACCGCAGTCGTTCGGATGCCGATGGACATCTTCAGTTATGTCGTCAGCGAGTCCCCAATATCCGATTGGAAGTTGTGTTTGCTCTGCCTGATAGCACCGATCTAACACCTGACTGTTGATAACCAATCCGTAGGGGCACGGCATTAATAAATATTTTGGTTTATTGCAAAATCTAGGCTGCCGTGCCCCTACAGTGATGATTATTCAATACGTGGAGCGCTGAAGGATGCGATCGCATATCCTCAACATAATTTGGTCGTATATGCGATCGCCCACATGAAATTTGTAGAATAAGGCAACAGCAGCATCGGAGGTATCTCAATGATGTCAGCGGAGATACAAACTATAGTTGAGAGAAGATTGGGAGTTTCGCCACAAACGATCGCCGAATTTTGTCAGCGTTGGCACATAATTGAATTTGCAGTATTCGGTTCTGTTTTGCGGTCATATTTTCGTCCTGATAGCGATATTGATGTGTTAGTGACCTTTGCACCAGAAGCTAAACGGGGTTGGACTGAAACCCTACAAATGCAAGAAGAATTGAAAGCAATGTTCGCCCGTGAAGTGTCAAGACAGCCCTGGAAAAAAGCCAGAACTGGTTGCGACGCCAAACTATATTAGATTCAGCAAAAGCAATCTATGCCGCACGATAACGAATCCTGGCGTAGCGTGCCCGAGTCATATCGCTTATCCTAAACGTAGAACCCTCTATCGACCAAAGAAACCATGAGTATTGTCATTTCAGATGAAGTTTTGCAAGCAGTCCAAATGTCTGAGGCTCAAATGCTACAAGAAATTGCGATCGTGCTGTTTCAGCAAGAGAGATTTACGCTAGGACAAGCAAGTCGTTTTGCTAGAATGAATCAACTTCAGTTTCAAAGATTACTTGCCAGTCGCAAAATTGGGCTTCACTACGATATTGCCGAACTGAGAGAGGATGTAAAAAGCCTAGAGGCAAATGGTTGGCGATGATTGTAGTTAGTGACACATCGCCTATCAATAATCTTGCTGCTATATTAATCAAGGATTTTGGGTTCGCCAAGAATTATATGCAGAGGTCTTGCAGTTAGCTGGCGAATAGCGATCGCTTATTATAAAATCAGAACCTTTAAGCGACTACAAAAACGTGGAAAAAACCGAAAAACAGAAAATGCTCGCTGGCGAACTTTATCTTGCTGCCGATGCCGAATTAGTCGCACTTCGCCAGCAAGCACGCCTTCTTGTCAGAACTTACAACAATACAACTGAAGCAGAAACCGAGATGCGAATCCAACTCCTTAATCAATTATTTGCCAAAGTTGGATCTAATGTTGAAATAGAGCCGCCTTTCCACTGCGACTACGGCAGCAATATTTATGTATGTGACAAATTATACATGAATTTTGGCTGTGTAATTCTCGATTGCAATCAAGTCGAAATAGGCGATAACGTCCTCTGTGGGCCATACGTTCAAATTTACGCCGCTTACCATTCTACATCACCCGAAATACGTCTTTCTGGTAAAGAATTAGCGGCTCCTGTCAAAATTGGCAATAATGTTTGGATTGGCGGCGGTGCGATCGTTTGTCCCGGCGTCACCATCGGCGACAATACCACAATAGGCGCTGGCAGTGTAGTTGTAAAAGATATTCCTGCAAATGTTATTGCAGTTGGAAATCCCTGCCGAGTGATTCAAGATTTATCTTAATTAATCTATAGCTTGCACCAGTTGCCACAACCCGACGGGGAATAAATTCCCCGTCTAATAACGCAAGTTGCTAGTTATAAACTTTGGCGTTGCTAATGGCTAATTGCTAATTGCTAATATAGGATTTTTACCAATCGATCCATTAGCCTCGTGACCACGGATCTGCCTGGTCACGCCATTAGCCGCTCCCAGAGAGATAACTAGCAACTTGAGTTAATAGCTAAAGTCGGATAAATCCGACTAGAAAAGCTCAGGACTTACGCAATCATATGATGTCCGCCAAATCACCCATAATTAAAACTCAGAGCGTCACCGTGTCACCGCGTCACCGCGTCATATCGTTGACCGTTGCATCGGAATTACGACCTGTAGGGGCTTTTCTTGCAATTAGCAATTAGCAATTAGCAATTACCAAGAAAGGCCGATCATTCCGATGCAACCGGATTTGATATCATTCCTAACTATGGGTATTCAAGCGGACATGATATCAGAGGTCATCACCTTTGTTTCGACCTATATCTCTTGTTTTTAAATCAACGATTTTTCAGAGAAACAAAGGTGATTTAGTCCACTTAAGTGGACTTTCGCTATTAGCCAGCGATTTTAATCGCTGGCGGGCTAAAAGCGTAGGCGCAAGATCTTAATTAACCCAGTCCTTTTTCTCGCATTTGATGCTAATCCTGAATTGTGCCATCAGGCATTTTTGTATGTTGCAAGTACGCGCCTGTCAGGTTCGCTTTGTGCAGTTTTACGCCTCTCAGGTTAGCGCCTCTCAGGTTTGCTCCGGCGAGATTCGCAAAGCTCAGGTTAGACCATTTTAAGTCAGTTCTACTCAAATCCGCCTCGCTTAAATTCGCCCGCACTAGGTAAGCGCCGCTCAAGTGAGTTTCACTTAAATTAGATTTTTGCAAGTTAGTTTTGTAAAGGTAAGCTTGGCTCATTTCGGCTTCGTAGAGATTTGCCTCACTTAAATCCGCACCAATCAAATTAGCTGCCATTAAATTCGCCTCGCTGAGATTGGTTCGGGTAAGCTTCGCAGCACCCAAATCTGCCCCTCTCAAATTCGCGCCTCTGAGGTTAGTTCCTATTAAGTTAGATTCACTCAAATCTGCCCGTTTGAGATTCGCGCCCAAAAGGTCAGATCCAATCAGGTTAGCCCCACTCAGAATCGCGTCTGTGAGGTCAGCGTAGCTCAAATGGGCGATGCTGAGGTTAGCAGCGAAAAGGTTCGCTTCGCTGAGAATAGCTTGGTGCAAGTTTGCTCCGCCCAACTCGGCGTTGCTGAGGTTGGCTCCTACGAGTAAAGCATTGCTCAAATCTGCCTTTCTCAGGTTCGCCCCTTGCAAGCAAGCGCCTTTGAGGTTCCACCCTTGCAGGTTAGCGTAGCTCAGATCTGGTTGTATATCGGGGTTTTTGTTTCTCCACTCGATCCATTTGACCCCACCTGCTTCTAGTAGGGCTAGATGCTCGAAATTTGCCATTGTCGTTATTCCTTTCGCCCGCTAGGATTTTCTCGACCAATTACGCTTTCAATTGCTGCTAACGCACCCGCTGCACCCGCTAGAATATCTCGTTCTGCTCCCCCCAAGTAAACGCGCCCGAAGCTTCCGATCGGCAAAACATCCAAAATGTTAATCGCTGCGGCTTTTTCGGCTTCGTTGGCGGCTAGGGCGGCATAAGCGGCTGGTTCTACTTCTAGGACGTAAAGCGTTTGTCCGGCTAAAATTAACTGCCCCCGCCGCCCGCGATTGATTAGTTGAGTTTGGTAGGCGTCGATATTGCGGATAATTTGGCTGGAGATGACGCGGGGTTTGAGACATTCTTCTCTACGTACTCCCAGCGTCGCCAATATTGCTTGCCCCGCCGCCCGCACTTCGCCTTGGGAACTGGAATGTACTTCTAGTAAACCGTACAGTCGTTCTACTACTTGCACCGCCGGACGAACGGAGGCAGATTTCACCGCTATATCCGTTATCCGGTTAATTTCGATACCGGGTGAGATTTCGATCCAGAGGGATGTATCTCCCGGTAATGGCAAGAACCCTTGGGCGACTGTTCCCAGATAGGCTGCGTATTGCTGTTGCAAGCTGTCTATATATACATAGCTGCGTAGTTCTACACCCAAGGTTTGCTCCGGAGATACCGCAAGATCTGAGTTTACCGCAATCGAAGGGCTAAAGCCCCTACTACGAACCGCAGGGGGTCGCTGGTTCAAACCGATTTTCCTGGTAGCATCTCAGTACTGCTACCATGACACCTCTACTGAAGTAAACTATTTGTGTAGCGTGAAAATAGAGGTGTTATGGTAGCAACCAATTTCGTGGCAAGCAAATTACCGAGAGTAGTTGTATACATGGAGCCAGAGCTAAAGGCTGCTGGCGAGAAACTGGCTAAAAAGCAGCGACGATCGCTTTCGTCTTTGATATGCGTTCTTTTGGAAGCAGCCGCAAAGCAGGATGAAGATGTCAGGGAAGAACTGGAACGAGTTAATACCACCAGCATCAATCGGGAGAAGCAATCATGACCACCAGCACGAACGGTGACAATCAACCCTTTGAACAACGACTGGAGTCAATAGAATCGCGCCTCGACAGATTAGAGGGAGAATTTCGCGATCAAGCTGGATTGCTCCTAGACGGTCTTAGAGCGCTATCGGCTCAAACAACTTTCCTTGCCAACCGACAGCAGCAGCTTGCCGAAACGATGGTACAACTGGCTCGCAACGCTGAAGCTGACCGAGCCATCATCCGGGAAAACCAAACTGAAATCCGCCGGATCTGGGAATACCTGCTCAGGCAGTCAGGCAACGGTCAGCAACCAACCTGAAAGCTTTCTCAAGAAACGTAAGCCGTTTGAGACTCCTGAAGTTTCAAACGGCTTACGTTTTTCCGGACAATGTGCAACCTACCTAAATCCCTTTTAGGCATTGATATCATGTCCGGTGGATTACCCATAATCAGGAGCCGCGGCACGGCATTATTAACGTTATCTGTTTGTCCGAGATATTTATGATGCCGTGCCCCTACGCAACGACTCTGTGAGGTTTTTTTATTATGGGCAATTCAACGGACATGATATGAAACTAAGAGTGTCCTGACGATAGTGGAGGTATCGATAGCGTTGCCACCTGCTACTACGAAGGGCGCGATCGCTCTTACTCCTTCCTCGTCCGAAAAATATTAACGCACCACAAAAGACACAGAGAACGCAGAGATACAATGCGATCGCGCACCACTGTCGCTCAAATTTGATCTTGCGATCGCCGCCGCATCAATATGCTAATCATCTCGCCTTTGTTGCGCGTTGGCACTAATTTACTCCACGCCCCTACTTCGGCAAAACCCACTGCGTGCAAATTGCGAATCACGCCTGTTATCCACTCTTTTGTACCAATCAAAATCATCCGATTGGCTGGAATGCCGGAAGCCGTTAAAGCCTCAATCGTAGCTGCATCAAGGGTTTCATTAGCATTAGCGGGTAGATTCTCTGACATTTTGATTCACCTAATTTCTATAGGGACCTATGTTGACAATCGTCTACAAAGTTTTAGCCTACCGTAGACGATTGTCAGCATTTACTTGGTCATAGCCCTCTGACACTATGGGAGGCATGGCAAGAGCAGGTAAAGCACTAAGACAGGTACTTGAAACTTACGGCATCAGTCAAAATCAACTGGCAGTAGCGATGGGGATAGGACGATCTAGCATTAATCGGTGGGTTAACGAAAGCCGAGATCCTGCGGCTGAAGCAGTCCTGGAGATTATTGAAGGGTTAGAAAAGATTAACCAGGCGGCGGCTGGTGATTTTCTAGCCCTGTATCTGGGGCGCAGCGTTGACGAGCTGGATGACCAAAAATAGGGCTATAGCAACCCGCGCAACATTGTAAGCATGGGAAGGGCAGGCAAAGCACTCAGACAGATACTAGACACCTACGGCATCAGCCAGAACAAACTAGCTGGGGCGCTGGGAGTTAAACGTTATGTTGTTTTTCGCTGGTTTCACGAGCAAACAGATCCCAACGCCGAGACAGTTGCAGAAATCGTCAAAGTGTTGAAAGAGATTGAGCCATCGGCGGCTGAAGAATTTGTCAGGCTCTACTTGGGTGAGATTATTACGGGTGATAGTTCACTCAGAGAATAGTCCATCTGCTTTGAGTTGTGCTTCTACGGCTCGTCGGATGTATTCCTGGCGATCGCTCATTGAGCGCAAGACTTTATCTATATCTTCGGGGAAGCGGATTGAAAGTGCTTGCCCTAACGGTCTGTTTCCATATCTGGGTTTTTGTTGCGCCAAGAATGCTTCTGTCTTGACTGGATTGGGGTTACCTTTTGCCATTAATATTACCTCCTAATTCTTAATATAATCCGCCGTACACCGGGAAAAAGCCGGATTTATCCAAGATTTATCCGTCGTGTACGACGGTTATTATAGCTATAGCAACAGAGAAAGGAGCTTATAGATAGCTGCTGTTAATGTATGCAAATGTTTGAAAATGTCTCTATGATGGAGAGCTATAAGCCAGGATACTTTACGGGTTGAAGTCAGAGAAAAAGGTGATTAAAAATGCTGCTTTGCAAAAAGATAAAAATTATCATCAGCCAAACTGACGCTCAAAC
>NZ_BLAY01000215.1 GCF_020521235.1 Microseira wollei NIES-4236
TTAACGAAGTTGCAGGCGCTGGGATCCTCAAACAAGTTGGCGAGCAAATGGTTGAAGAATTGGCTAGTTCAATAGCTAATTTAATTCGATCTGTTTTTCGAGGCACCGCGACTACTTTGTTTGCTTGGACTTTTAAAAACGTGCGAAAATTAATTCGCAACAATTCAACCTTAATTGGGCAAGTATTTGCCGAGCAAGCTCAACGAGCGGTTCAAGCTTGGGGTACATCTGGAGCCAAACCTTGGAGCTATTAACCTCAAAAATATCTCTTAAGCCTCAACTGATATTTTTGCTAAAAATCAGCCTATTTGCCTTGTTTTTAGGTGCTTGTATTAGTTTCTTAACGCTACAATATTATCTCTCTTCTTCCTTGACGTCCTTTGCGTCTAATTCGCGAAGCGCGAATCGCTTCGCGCTTCGCGGTTCCTTAAATAGATATTCTTCCGGTGGGATGGGAATAACTGGCGAAGCGCGTTCGACCTGTTCTTTCAGCCAAAGATGTTACAACCGATTGTGAGGATAGATACAAACCCTTTGCAATCCAGGTCAGGCAATTGCAAGTTTTTTCGTATTTATCGATACATTAAATTCCCACAAATATAGCATTTCAGCCTATTTTTAAATTAACTCTAGCGGTGGATGGAACCATTGTATTGCTCGCTATTGGAGTTTTCATTGGCAAAAATGGGCTAATTTATGCAACATAATAGTGGATTTTATGAAGATATTGTGTCACAAGATGTGACCGATATGCATCAGAAAGAATTGATTAATAGCGAACATTCAATCCAGGGAATCGCGATTGGGTTGACTATCATTGGGCTATGGGCAGGTAGCCTGATTTTTTTGCTTTCCCTGGATATCTCCAAGCTTCAGATTTTCTGGATAATTCCTGCGAGCGCAACTCAAACCTTCCTCTACACAGGTCTATTCATTACCGCTCACGATGCGATGCACTGTTCGCTTTTTCCTCAAAATCTCAAAATCAATCATTTCATTGGAGCGGTGGCAGTTTATCTTTACGCCCTATTCTCGTATCAAAAACTTTTGAAAAATCATTGGTTACACCATCGCCATCCAACGAGGGAAGTCGCTCCAGACTTTCAGTCTGGTAATTTGTTGTTTTGGGATTTTAAATTTTTAAGCAGATACTTTAGCTATATTCAAATAGCTGGATTATCGAGAATCTTTAACTGGCTGCAACATTTTTCGATTTTCGCCGAACAAAATATGTTTTTATTTTGGGTAATTACATCACTTTTAAGTTCGGTCCAGTTGTTTTACTTCGGGACTTTTCTGCCACACCGGAAGAGGGAGGATATACAAATCCTCACCGTTGCCAGAGTAATTCCCTCTCAACGTTCTGGTCGTTTATTACCTGCTATCATTTTGGCTATCACGAGGAACACCATGAGTATCCTGAGGTTCCCTGGTGGCAATTGCCAATCATCCGTAAGCGGCGGATAGCTGATTTGACTCAGACTTGAGACTTTGTTCGATGATTGTGGCAGCTTTTTTTACTTTGCCAGACTGAGCGATCGCACTCTTAATCTTCTGGGCATTGTGCAAATAAGACTCTTGAGTTAATACCCGCTCAATTGTCTGGCGCAATTGAATTTCACTCAAGCGCGATACGGGAATCACCTCGCCGGTACCCGTCTGGCGAATGCGCGCCGCATTTCCCGGTTGCTCAAACGTAATCGGAATTGCCACCAGGGGGACTCCATGACTGAGGGAATCGAGAACCGTGTTTAGTCCGGCGTGGGTAATCGTTAAACTCGCTCTTGAGATTACTTCGAGTTGGGGAGCATATTCAACCACCAGGGGATTTCCGGGAAGTTCTGCCACACCTGCTGCATCCATCCCGCCTCCGTGGGTAATTACCAGTTGCACGTCCAATCCAAAGCATGCCGCCGCAATGCAGCGAAAAACATCGCGTTTGGTGTTTTGCACGCTGCCTAGGGCAGCATAGATCAAAGGTTGTCCGGTTAGTTGGTCAAACGGGAAAGAAACGGATTTGCCAGAAGCATTCCGTAGCGGTCCAACGTAATGCAAGTGCTTGGGTAAATCAGGGATGGGAAAATCAAAAGCCGCTACCTGCTGACTTATGTGGGCAAGTCGGGCATTAGAAGCGTAGATGTGATGGTAGGGAGGCAACTTCCACTTTTGCCGATACTCGTTATTGACACTCCCCCGTCTAAAGAGCGGGGGATTCTGTACTCAACGTCAGAACTTGCTCAACCAGGGTTGCCCCAAGAAGAGTAGAGGTTCCAACTCCGGAGCGCGTTACTTCGGGGCTGCCCGCCCCTAGCTTGCTCCAGCAAGATTTAAAATATTAATTGCCGCATTTTCGTCTCTATTCAACTTGCATCCACACTTACAAATATGGGTGCGAACTGATAGAGATTTTTTGACGTTCGCGCCACAATTACT
Source organism: Microseira wollei NIES-4236 (assembly GCF_020521235.1). Classification (GTDB taxonomy): domain Bacteria; phylum Cyanobacteriota; class Cyanobacteriia; order Cyanobacteriales; family Aerosakkonemataceae; genus Microseira; species Microseira wollei. The sequence goes on from NZ_BLAY01000215.1 coordinate 2,434, forward strand.
GCACCGTTGGCTGGTGTATTGTGGGTTAACTGCGACAGCAACACGTTCAAATTTGCCAGCAAAATATTCAAGACACCGTCTAAATTGCGTCCAACTAGCATCGTTAATTGACTTAGCCAAACAGTGGTTCTTGACCATATTGCGAACAACTAAATCTTCATAGGCTACTAAGTCGTTAGACCTGCATACGTTTCTCGCCAGTCTCTTGGCGTGTTCGTTCCGTTGCCTACTTACTTTTAGATGTTTCTTGGCAAATCTTTTTCGTGCCTTGCGGCGTCCGTTCTTACCTTTTTCCCTCTTATAGATCCGGCGTTGGGCTTGCTTAATTTTAGTTTCGGCTTTCCTTAAAAATCGCGGGTTTTCCTGCTGGTGTCCGTTGGAATCGGTATAGAAATACTCCAGTCCTACATCTAGGCCGATGATATTTCCCGTTGGTTCTAGCTGCTCTTTTACCTCAACATTGATGACGAACTGGCAATAAAATCCATCGGCGCGACGCACCAATCTTACCCGCTTAACTGACTTAATTGGGTAAGTATGAATATCCCAAGACCCAAGTAACTTTAGCTCGCCAATCCCTTTCTTGTCAGTAAAGGTTATGCGCCGAAGGGTAGGATGTAACTTCCAGCCTGATGTTTTGTACTCAACCCTTGCATTGTCTTTTTGGAAACGGGGGTAACCTTTTTTGCCTGGTTTTTTGGATTTGCAGTTATCGTAAAATCTGGAAATTGCAGACCATCCACGTTCCGCAGATGACTGAACTGCCATTGAGTTTAGGTCAAGAACAAAAGAGAATTCGTTGCGTAGTTCTGTGGAATACTTGTTTAAGGCAAAGCCATTGATTTTTGCTTCTTTGGGCGCATCCATCCAGTAACGAATACACTTATTTCTAACGAACTGGACAGTGCGTATAGCTTCCTCAATCGCTTGATACTGATTTGGCTTACCTTTGACTTTGTACTCTAGAACCAGCATTTCTGAGTCCCTTTTGTCTCGACCTGTGTTTAGGCTACAGTCTTTGCATACAGGTGTCAAGGACATTATGAAATTCAATTCGCAAGATTATCGTCATGAAAGCAACGCGGTATCGCTACTCAATTACCACTTTGTTTGGATTCCAAAACGCAGAAAGGCTGTGCTAGTTGGAGATGTAGGTAGACGCTTGACTGACATTATTTACGAGGTCGCCAATGAAAATCGTTGGCAGGTTATAGCCTTGGAGGTAATGCCTGACCACGTTCATTTGTTTCTCAATGTCAAGCCTACGGATGCACCAGCAGATATTATGAGAAAAATTAAGGGGCGTGCGTCCCACCACATGAGGAAAGAGTTTCCAGAATTGCTCAAATTACCAACCCTATGGACTCCTAGCTACTTTGTCTCGACCGCTGGCAATGTCTGTACGGAGACTGTGAAGCGATACATTGAACAACAAAAAGGTTAGCGAGACTAAAGTCTCGCGCGGTCACCCCGGTTTAAAAAACGCGGGGTTTTCGCGTTACATTCTATAACTTGCAAAATCGGCTGACAACCCCGATCTAGCAGGTAGTATGCTGCTTGATTCCGCAGCCTCGCCCACAGGGTATCCTGGTAATTCCAGGGTGTGAAGAACGGCGGCACATCTGGGCGACGATGAATAACCTGCCCCGAAGAAATGCAGATAAACGGCAATCCCAACCCTTCCGCAACGGTTTCACCGACAATTTCCAGCTGATCGACTAACAACGCTTCGATGCCGATATCTGCGATCGCTGTTGGCGCATCCCGACAAATCGTTTCTGCCATTTCCTGCTGACAGAATTTCACCGAATACTGCAACGCTTTCAACTCGCTAAATTTCGCCAGTTCGATCAAGGTTTGCGCCATCGTTCCCGGTTGATAGGTAGATTCCCCAATCGGATAGAAATTCAACCCTTCGGATCGCACCTTTAATTCCAGATCGGGAATTTGCAGAAATGTAACTTGATGCCCGCAAGATTGTAATTCCCGTCCGAGTGCAGACAACGGATTCAAATGCCCTGGATAGGGAGGACAGATAATACCAAAATGAGTCATTTTTTTAAGGTTAGCCAAATTAATTTTGAGATTGTGTCCGCTGGCATCGCCATCCCACGGCGGGGCGGGTTTATAAATACAATTCGTTTAAAATCAAACGCTTTGGGTAAAACCCGCCCCTACAATTAACCATACGAACACCAAGCACCGCCACCCTGAAGGGTGCGGCGTGACAAACCAAGTCCGCCTGCGCGGACTAAAAGCCTGCGTAGGCAGGCTTGGTTTGTCACGCCCTACCCTTCAGGGTAGGAGAAGAGCAATTTGTTGGATAATTATGCTTCTGACTGGTTAGCTTCAGCTTTGTCATTCACTCGTGGATTGGTGGGGGAACTTTGGCGAATTTCCATCAGTTCTTGGCAATCGACAAACCCGGATTCGGGTTGTGGATCTTGCGGTTCGATATCTTGATTACCGCTAGTATTAGTGGTGGATTGTGGCTCTTGGGAATTGGTGCGATCGCTCATGATAATTTCTCGCTCTTTAACTGTTGCTTCTGAATTCATCCTAGATAGCAAGACGATTTTTTACTTCTAACCAATGAGGTGTGATATCGCCAGTACTTCTCTATCCAATGAATGAGTCTCTTTAAATCCCAGAGTTATGGTAAATACAAGCACCAGTGATACCAAATCCACAAGGATAGCCCCCTTGATTCTCTCTCTTCTTCTTGGCGTTCTTGGCGTCTTGGCGGTTCGTTTAAAAACAGAGTTGTGGGTATGAGCGAGTATAGCGGGGGTAATTCACGCAGATGGAAATTGCTCGATGCGCGCGTTAGCTTGCACTGTAGCCTTACCTGCTTCAATATCAATCTGTTGGATGTGAAACCTTGTGCCGCGATTGGTGAGATCGCCCAAGCTCAAGATGTGCGCCACTTGTGCGATCGCAGCGGGTGCAAGCTCTTCGGGTGCTTCCTTACCCTCGAAGCGGCATCGTTCAAGAACAACCCCATTGCCGTCTGGCTCAATTCGGGGTTTAGTGTAAGTGGCTACCTGATTTTCTCCAGCTATGAAATAAAATGCGATCGCACCATCTGCCCTTAACTGACACTCGATCTGCTCCTGGGAAGGTGATAATTCAGCAAGTAGCGAACTCGTCAACTGTTCTTGAGTCACCACCATTCGCAACCAACCTTCTGAGGGATGCAGCATTTCAATCTTGCGCCGGATGGCATTTTGGATGTTGACAGCAACAGAACCGATATTCAACTCGAATTGTGCAACTCGCAGGTGGCGTCGCACCAGAAAACCGGACATCTCAATTGCGATCGCCTCCTTTTCGCCACGTGCCAATTGCTTCAGCTTGGCTTTGATCCGGACTTGGATACTTTCTGCGTCTAACAACCTCGACAATACGATCTCAATCAATTTGTTGACTGTCTGTTCCCCAAAATTGCCTTTGTCTTGCGTCACGCTAATTTCTGTTCCGGCGCTGATTTTCGCCTTCATGTTAGGTAATTTGCATCATTTCTCAACCTCTCCAAAGTTGGATTTTCTCAGGATAATTTCTCAAAGCTAACTGTTACAAGCTCGCTTGCTCAGTCGTATTTTCCCCATGCTTGCCAATTGTTGCGCTCGCTACAATTAAGTAGGTAGGTATAAATAAACTGAACACCCGACGGGCGAGACGCCCATCCCACAAGAGAGTTGAAAGCTTTGTGGGGTGGGCATCCTGCCTGCCCTATCTTTATATAACTATTTTCACTTTATTTACCTGCACCTACTTATCTACTTCTTCTTCTCTCTTCCTTCGCGTCCTAATTCGCTACCCTTGAATCGCTCTTGCGCATCCGCGCCGCTGCGCGAACGCTAACGCGTCTAAGCGCTGGCGCGCACGCTTCGCGAACGCGGTTCATTCTATAAAAATTCTTCCTAAGGATTACAATAAGAACACCGTGCTGGATCTGCGGTTTCTCTCCCTTCTGGAAATAATTTTTCTTCGGCCAAACCGCATTTTTTGCATTGATAAATAACAGCCAGCGTCATTTCAGTAGGAAAACTACAAACAGCGCAAGGCAATCCTATTTTCCTGTCAACTAAATCAAAACCAGGCCAAGAACACTGGGGACAAAGTTGGTTAACTTTCCCAATCAAATCGAGGGTAGCTTTTTCGATATTTTTCATCCGAGTCGGATTGTAATGCGCGCGCATATCTGTCTCAATCTGCACGCTACCATCCCGCGACTGACTCAATCCCAAGGTTACAGCTTCAATTAACTGTTCGTCGCTGACAATTCCTTTAATAATTTGAGGTTGATTTTCCGCTGGTTTATTAACCATCACAACGAGTCCATGTTCCGGAAAGCCTACTTGTTTGGCAAATGCATAGGCTTGAGCGATATTCTGAACGGTTTTACTATTAAAATTAGTTTCTAAACAAGCTGACTGACCGATAATTTCTATTTCGTGCTTTTTATCTATAAAAATTACAATTTCGCGATTTAAAGAAAGTCCGGGAAGTTGCGGATGGGGGCCAAAAGTACCCTCGCTGGCGAATGCGATCGCTTCCCCCGTCACTTCAATTGCCGCAATAGCTTTAAATCTCGCGGCTTCTACTTGACTTCCGGCGCGTTTTATGTCTCTAGTAAAAGTCCCGAATCTATCCGTATCAAAATTTTCTGGTACTAAAACAGTAATTCCTAATTCCCGCGACAAAATCGGAGCCATCACCCGTTGTTTTTGGTGCATGGTCGCCAGGACTCCCACGCGGTTGCTGAATAATTCTGCAATGATTTTGTGTGGCATCTCAACTGATTTTAGATTTGAGATTTCAGATTTTAGATGGAAAACATTTTAAATGTAGGGTGCGTTAACGAAGTGTAACGCACCGCAACCACCGTGTAATTACTGGTTCAATTTAAACAGGACTTACGCAATAACACTAAATAACGCAAGTTGCTAGTTATAAACTTTGGCGTTGCCAGCTTGCTAATTGCTAATTGCTAATCTTGGATTTTTACCAATCTCGCCATTAGCCATTAGCCGCTCCCAGAGAGATAACTAGCAACTTGAGTTAAATATGGTATCATGGTGCGTTACGCTATCGCTAACACACCCTACGTTTAGATTTTTTGCGTAAGTTCTGTTTAAATGGAAAATTGCAGATTTCAATTTGAAATCTGCAATCTTAAATCTGCAATCTCAAATTCCTTTAGTCGTCGCTGTGAGCGAAACGGTGGTAGAGGAAGTCTAAAGCCTGGTTACGCAGCTTATAGTAAGTTGGATCTTCCATGATCCGAGCCCGATCGCGCGGACGCGAGAAGGGAATCTCCATAATTTCCCCAATTTTAGCCGCAGGGCCGTTGGTCATCATCACCAACTTATCTGCTAAGAATAGCGCCTCGTCGATGTCGTGAGTAATCATCAACACGGTGCATTTTTGCTCTGCCCAGATTTTGAGCAATTCTTCCTGCAATTCTTCTTTAGTAATCGCGTCCAACGCACCAAAAGGTTCGTCGAGAATCAACACTTGAGGGCGAATTGACAAAGCACGAGCAATCGAAACCCGCTGTCTCATACCCCCAGACATTTGCGGTGGCTTTTTCTCAGCGGCATCTTCCAATCCCACCATTTTGAGATTTTTCCGCACAATGTCTCTTTTTTCGGCTTCCGACTTATTCGGATGAACCGCATTAACCGCTAAATAAATATTTTCAAAAGCAGTCCGCCAAGGCAATAGGGCATAGTTTTGGAACACCACCATCCGGTCGGGTCCAGGTTGGGTAATCTGCTTTCCTTGCAGTCGCACTTCACCTTCAGTCGGGAAAGCGAAACCCGATACCATGTTCAACAGCGTGGATTTGCCACAACCAGAGTGACCGATGACGCAGATAAACTCGCCTTCATCTACCCTTAAGTTAACGCCATCGAGAACCGTGAAAGGGCCATTCTTAGTTGGATAAACTTTGCTGACATTTTCAATCGACAGGAAAGCCTCGCGCCTGCTGGTAGCTGGTGCTGAACGACGGGTTGTGTAGCTGGTTTTGCTATCGGTATAGCTTAGAGGGCGGTTAACCATTGGTCTAGTTAATTTAGTGAGATGGACAGAGTTTAGTTTGTCTTTGTGTAGAGGCGGGTTTCACCAACTATCTATGCAATCATCGACAGTTTATCTAAACCCGCCCTTTGTCAGTTGACTAAGCAGCAGTAGGTCGGAAATCGATCGCAATTTCTGCAATGCTGAAATCGCGTTTGATCTCTAGACTGTTGAGATAGGCAATCGGGTCTTCGGTATTAAAGGTAGAGCCATCGAACAGTTTAATTTTGCCTTGATTGTAACTAATATCAACCAGACCTAATTCTCGTGCTGCGATGCTGAATGCGCGGACGCGAGAAACCCGTTCTAGAATTTCCACCCAGTTCCTGGGGAACGGCGTGTGATCCCAACGTGCCAGCTGGGTCATGTGCCAAAGTTGCTCGGTACGGCTAGGACGGTTAACGCCTTCGCCATAGAATAGGTGATGCCCGTATTCGCGCATCGGGATATCCAAGCTACAGCTAGCGCTTTCAGGAGTGCCTAAGTGGATGTAAGAAACATCGGTACTTAAATATTCCCGGTCGGCGAGAATCTTGCACACCTCTTGTTCGTGTGCCGGATCGGCGCAATAGCGACAAGCTTCCAACAACGCTTTGATTAAGGCGACGTGGGTGTTGGGATAAGCATCTGCCCACTCTTCCCGCACGCCGAGGACTTTTCCTGGGTGTCCGGGCCAAATTTCCAAGTCGGTGGCGACGGTGAATCCGACTCCATCCATTGCGGCGCGGGTGTTCCAGGGTTCGCCGACGCAGAAACCGTCGATCGTTCCCCCTTGCAAGTCCACCACCATCTGGGCGGGCGGGATATTTTTCAATTGCACGTCCTGGTCGGGGTCGATGCCGCCAGTAGCCAGCCAGTAGCGCAGCAGCAGGTTATGCATCGAGGAGGGATGCACGACTCCCATTCTGTGCTGACTCGCTGGAAATTCCAGCAACATCCGCTTGAATTCTTTGAGCGAGTATATCCCTTGGTCGTAGAAGCGCTTGCACAAGGTAATCCCGTTGCCGTTGCGCGACATCGTCAGGGAAGTTACCGTTGGCGTGGGGCGATTGTCGTTACCGCCCAAGGTTAACCACAAAGGCATTCCCGATGGCATTTGGGCTGCATCTAAATATCCTCCCGAGATGCCGTCCACGATACCGCGCCAGCTGGTTTCGCGCACCAGACTGACTTCATCTAGACCGTGTTTGGCAAAGAAGCCTTTTTCTTTAGCAATAGCGACGGGGGCGCAAGCGGTTAGGGGAACGAAACCAATCGACAGGTTGACTTTTTCTAAACCGTGACGCGCCACAACTGCTGTTTTTTGCGCCCGGATCTTTTTGATCCGTTTTTGTTGGTTGAGGAAGTAAATCATTTCGCTGCGCAAACTGTAGTAGCTGGGGTGTTCTACTACTTCCATCCGCTTGCGGGGACGGGGAATGTCTACATCCAGAATTTGACCAATTTTAGATCCTGGGCCGTTGGTGAGCATGACAATTTTGTCAGATAGCAGCACCGCTTCGTCCACGTCGTGAGTCACCATAACGCCGGTGACTTCGTTTTCTTCGCAGATTTGCATCAATTGCTCTTGCAGATTACCCCGCGTTAGGGCGTCCAACGCACCGAAGGGTTCGTCCAGTAGCAGGAGTTTGGGGCGAATGGCTAGGGCGCGCGCGATCGCTACCCGTTGTTTCTGTCCCCCCGATAGCATAGTGGGGGATTTATCAGCGTGGGGACGCAACCCCACCATATCAATATGCCGTTCTACAATATCCCGACGCTGGTCAACGGACATCCCAGTCATCACCGAGTCCACAGCGAGGGCAATGTTTTCCCGGACTGTACGCCAAGGCAATAACGAATAGTTTTGGAATACTACCATCCGGTCTGGTCCCGGTCTGGTAATCCTTTGCCCTTCCAAGGTCACGACGCCTTCGCTGGGCAAATCCAGACCGGCAATCATGTTTAATAAAGTGGATTTCCCGCAACCGGAGTGACCGATTAAGGAGACAAATTCCCCTTTTTTAATCTGGAGGTCAATTCCCTTGAGCGCGATGTACTGACCTCCACCGGATAGGTCAAATACTTTATCGATTTGGTCTACAGCTACAAAAACAGACATGGCGTTTGGTAATTGGTAATTGGTGATTGGTAATTGGTGATTGCTAATTGCTAATTGCTAATTGCTAATTGCGTACTTCGCTGCCATTAGCCATTAGCTCTTGGCTAATTGCTAATTGCTAACTGCCTACTTCGCTGCCCTTAGCCATTAGCTCTTGGCTAATTGCTAATTGCTAACTGCCTACTTCGCTGCCCTTAGCCATTAGCCATTAGCCTTTTACTTGCTAATTGCTAATTGCGTAATTCGCTGCCATTAACCATTAGCCATTAGCCATTAGCGATTGGTGATGGCTACTTGCTAATTGCTAATTGCGTAATTCTTTGCTGCCATTAACCAGCCATTAGCCATTAGCGATTGGTGATGGCTAATTGCTAATTGCTAATTGCGTAATTCGCTGCCATTAACCATTAGCCATTAGCCATTAGCCATTGACTATTGTTGGATAATCTTCGATTCCAGCCACACCATGAACTTGTCTAGAATCAAACCTATTCCGCCGATATAAACTAGAGCCACAATTACTTCTGTTACTGCGTTATTTTGGTAAGCGTTCCAGATGAAGAATCCAATTCCAACAATACCTGACATGACGATTTCTGCCGCGATAATTGCCAACCAAGCTAACCCAATTGCAATTCTCAATCCAGTAAAAATGTAAGGCAGTGCAGCGGGAATCAGAATGTTGAAGAAGTATTCTTTTTTAGTTAGTTGGAGAACCTTGGCGACGTTGTTGTAGTCTTGGGGAATGTTCTTCACGCCCACTGCCGTATTGATTAAGATAGGCCAGATTGCGGTAATAAAAATCACGAACAGAGCGGCTGGTTCGTTTTGACGTAAAGCTGCCAGCGAGATCGGCACCCAAGCTAGAGGGGGTACGGTTCTCAGCAACTGGAAGATTGGGTCTAAAGCTTTATTCATCATTTTATTAGTCCCAATCAAAATGCCCAAGCCAATGCCGACAATGGCAGCTAAAGTGTAGCTAATTGCCACCCGTTGTAAGCTGGCGAGGATTTGCCAAAACAATCCTTTATCTGTACCGCCTCTGTCCAAGAAAGGATAGAAAATATAATCCCGCGTATCTTTATCTGCGAAAATTTGTACCGGGCCGGGTAAGGTTGCACCCGGAAGCCAAGCAAATAGCTGCCACACAAATAGAAAAGCAGCGATCGCTATAATCGGCGGAATCAAATCGGGTAACTGTTTTTGCAGCTGCGATACAAAGTCATTCCGGTTAGCACCGCGTCTTTGAACTGTAGTCATTGAGATCGTTCTCCTCTAAACAGGTTAATTGGTGATTGCTAATTGCTAATTGCTAATTGCTAATTGCTAATTGCTAATTGCTTTTTTCTATTAGCCATTAGCCATTAGCCTCGTGACCACGGCTCTGCCTGGGAACGCCATTAGCTAAACTTGCACTTTCTTGATTTTCAAGCTCTTGAGGTAAGCCGTGGGGTCGGCTGGATCGAAGCTGATGCCATCAAAAAACTTCTCTACACCACGGGAGTCGCTGGTAGGAATATCCGCAGCCGCAATTCCTGCTTCTTTCGCTGCTTCTACCCACAGATCTCCCCGGTTGACTTTATCGATTATTGTCTTAGCATTCGTCAAAGTATCTGGTGGCAAAAAGCCCCAGCGAACGCTTTCGGTCATGAACCAAAGGTCGTGACTCTTGTAAGGATAGGACACGCTGCCTCGGGCGTCTTTCCAGTAGTAGGTCGCCATTTTTTTATCGTCAATCTTGCGACCATCGCCCATCTCGTATATGCCTTGGAACGGATTTATCAACACGTCTACTGGCACGCCGAAGTAATTCCGACCGGCGAGAATTTGTGACATTTCTTGGCGGTTATTAAAATCGTCGCACCACTGTTGGGCTTCCATTAAACCTTTGAGGATTGCTTTGGTAGCTTTGGGATGTTTATCCACCCAATCTGCACGAATGGCTAAATATTCTTCGGGGTGGTCGGGCCAAATTTCTGCGGTCAAAGCTGCCATGTAACCGATGCCGTCTTTGACAATCCGATAGGGCCAGGGGTCGCCGGTACTGAAGGCATCCATCGTTCCCGTCTTCATGTTTGCCACAGTTTGGGCGGCGGGTACGGTTAGCAGTTTCACATCCGCATCGGGGTCAATTCCGCCTGCGGCGAACCAGTAGCGAATCCAGAAATCTTGGTTAACTCCAGGGAATGTATAGGCGGCGGTGAATTGGGCGTTGGTGGATTTAAGCTGAGCGAAGAGCGCTTTTGTCCCGTCGAGTTTCAGTCCAATTTTACCTTTGTGTTTGGATGCGACTGCTATCCCATTTCCTTGGGTATTCAACTGCGCCAACACATACATGGGAATTTTGGCCTTGCCTTTGGTAATCTTGCCTTCAGAAATTAGGTAAGGCATCGGCATCTGCCACTGTCCGCCATCGACGCCACCCCCCGCCGCGCCAATTTCTACGTTGTCTCTAGCAGAACCCCAGTTGGCTTGCTTAGATACGTCTACTTCCGTCATGCCATACTTGGCAAAGAAGCCTTTTTCTTTAGCAATAATTAGAGGCGCTGCTTCTACAATCGGGATGTAACCCAACTTGACTTTAGGCGTTTCTGGTGCATCTGCCGGGTTAATATTGGCAGCCGGAACAACAGCAGGGCTGGTCGTTGTTGGCACCGTACCCGTACCGGCGTTATCTGTAGGAGGATTTCCCAAACAGCCCTTGAGTAATACAGAACCTACAGCGGATGCTCCAGCAGTGACAAGAAATTTACGCCGAGAAACTTGACTGGAAAACTGACTCATAACCTCTCCTTACCTCTTACCTCTTCTCTCTTTTGATTGGGGAACTCGATTTATAGAACCTCTATCCTGGAAAGACGCTTAGGGCGTGAATTAGCTTTAGCGCTATCTGTAGGTAGTTATCTTCGGAATTGCAACTGCAAATCGCTATCCGCGCCAACCAAGTTAATACAAAAACCTCATGTAAGGTCTGTATTTAACGCTTGGTTAGTATGAGCCAGCCGCAAAACCTGCTATAGGTTGGCGGCTATTATTTGGCAATGGCGATCGCTAATGCAGTTGCATTAACCGCTTTTGGTTAGTGAAGTCCGTTACAGCCGTAGCGACTGCATTCGTTAAATGTAAATTTAGCACCTAAAGGAGGTTAGTGGTTCAATCGTTGAACCAAATTATAAAAGAAAAATTAAATGATTACGATAAGTATTTTTTACTATCGTCTACCTGTTTTATGTTTCGCATAGATTTCAATCTATGGATTGGGTTGATTGAACAATAGCAGAAACCAGAGGCAACGGCTGGCAAAGCCATATTTACCTCAGACGAGGGATAGCGCTGTTTTCGATTCAAACGAGAATTTGACCCTATTGTCAGCGATGTTTTTACGGAGAATTAGCCGTACATTGCTACTCGATGTCCAAGGAAAATACTCGATAGGCGCACAATTAATTTGCGATCGCATCTACCAAAAGAGATAGGTTGATAGATCTCTTATCCCCGAAACCGGGTTTGGACTAACTTGACTGGTTGCAGGGCTTATTGCCAAAGGATTTCTTAGTCATACTGAACCTTTGGGATCGCCCGCCCTCTCACCCGACTCGCTCAGTATTATTACCGATTTACCCATTCTTTATAAATGAGCATTCTTACCTAATTTGGCTAAAAACTAATAATTTCTAGTTGACTTTGGTAAAAGTTTAGCTTATAGAAAAAATTATAGCGGGTTGCACTCGGATGAGGTAGACGAGGGAGATGATGGAGGTGATGGAGGTGATGGAGATGATGGAGATAAAGAAGTAGAAGTAATTACTTCCCCATCTTCCAAATCTTCAAGAGTCTTCCCCATCTGCAAAAGTCTTCCTTTTGCTGTACCTCACAAAGATGGCAATCCGCTGTATTAGCGGTTGCGGGGGGTAGGGACAAGGCATCAGTAAGTTTTGTCGCATTGCTCAAAGTTTTTCGGATGCCGTGTCCCTACAATGTTTTGTTGCACCCATATGGAAAACCGCTGTAAATCAGCCTCCCGATCTCTTCAGAGGCTCTTGCCTCTAGATTTGCGTTACCAGGCGGGAGCCTTTGCGTTACCAGGCGGGAGCCTTTGCGTTACCAGGCGGGAGCCTTTGCGTTACCAGGCGGGAGCCTTTGCGTTACCAGGCGGGAGCCTTTGCGTTACCAGGCGG
>NZ_BLAY01000216.1 GCF_020521235.1 Microseira wollei NIES-4236
CTCTTCACCAATGTCAAGAATCAACATTAGTTAAGCTTAATATTGACTGCGGTTAAAACCGCTCGTGTCGATTTTCCGCCCCGCAATAAATTGACGGGGCTACCAATCTCCCGTTATTTTTAGGTGTAGAGTTGGGTACCTTGGGGATTAAATAGTCCATCACGAGCTACTTCTAAGTTAAAGGCATCGATGCGCTGGGTGACGCTATTGTAGGCAAAAAACTGCCAGCGTTTGATCCCATGCACTTGGGTGGGCAGTTGTAATACGGTAAAGCCGCCATTGCTGAGGTTGCGGATAAACGCTAGTTCTTGGGTTGGCTCAAAGAAGGGCTTCCCTTCCATGTCGTTAGCGCCTAAGCCGTCGGTTTGGCTGGCGGGGCGGGTTTTGTGGCGGCTGCGTTGATAGCGCACTTCTCGGTTGGGCTGTAAAACTTTGCCAGCGAGAACAAAGCGATCGCACAATAGGGTACTATCCACTACGGGTACATTGCTGTTATTGCTCTTGACTAGGTCGCTACGAGTCGCATCTCCTGATGTTTTGCCGTTGGTGAGCTTATACACGGCATCCGCGTGACCGTTGGCAATTGCTTGTCGAAAGACGAAAATATACTGATCGTCAGAAAATACCTGGAAGGGAGCATCAGCCGTTAAACGGGCGGTGCTAGAGAGAAAGCGCTCAATTTCATCAGGCTGCAAGCTGCTGGGATTGGCTACTTCTTGGCGCGTATTCACCTTAACCACAGGCATTGGGGTAGCGCCGGTGATGCTATAGCCTACCTGCTCAATTTCATTGGGAAATTGTAGTTCTGAGGGGTCTTCTGGCCAATAGGCGACATCATACTCTCCCTTGTTGCCCTGGGTATCATTCAAGTCCAGAACGGCATAAAATATCCGCCGTTTATCGTCCATGGCAAAGGATACCACGGTGCCATTGTGGCTAATCATTGCTGTGTAGCGATACGTGCGATCGCTGTAGCTCTTGATCAGCTTTTCGGAAATGTTAATTGTTGGCATTGCGTTTACCCTGATATACTACCTACCCAAAGTTGCCCATAAGTGGACATCTTTGACACTTACTTTCTGCTGACTCGAAGGCACTTGAACACTCTTCTTGAAGAGTAAGAGTGTTTCTTTTTTAGTTCCGCAATTAGAGCAATTTTTGCCGAGCGGAAACCACTGATTCATCCTTGTCACTAATTCCCAGCCGTACAACTAGCACTTGTACTCTAACTGGCATCTGAATTCATAAAAACCCAGATCTGGAATAGCTTTTTCCGATTAGCATCATACCTGACAAATTTAAATCCTCCCTTGACCAATTTTTCTCTTCTTATTTTTTACCATCACATGCAATTTTTTTTTGTTGGAAATATAAGTTTATATAATTTTATTTTGTTTAATAAACTGTATAGAATTGTGAGCATGTCAGGTTTGCACGCGGGAAGCAGGAAAGGGATGAAGACGATCCAATAGGTAAAAAATCTTTGCTTAAATAACGCAAACCTGCTTAAATAGACTAAGTTGACATTAGTTGAATTAAGCAAGTTTGGATGAACCATGTCACGCCGAAAGAAGCGGCAAGAATACTTGGAGTGCAGGTTTCCAGCTGGCGAAGGTGGGAGAATGAAGGGCGGCTCAAAGCAATCAGAACGCCAGGAGGAAAAAGAAGGTTCTGGCTCGAAGAAGTGGAAAAAGCAGCAGGCGTTCCCCGAACAATTAAAACTATCAAAACAGAACGGGAGGGTTTCATCCCCTGAGTAATAACTGCGGGGATGAAACCCGACTCGCCGGTTTTTAAACCGGCGTATCTCTTCATTTCCCCCGCTGATTCTCAATAGCAGCTAGGTGCGCCTCTACTGCAATAAAATATCCACTCTTGAGGACTAGAGTAAATTTTATACCGTCACAATGAAGTAGCCCTGGGGGGTTGGGGGGAACGCTAGATCTCGATCCCCCCCAACCCCCAATGCCTTGGGGGGGTCAAGCGGGGATCAATTAGCAATTAGCAATTAGCAATTAGCAATTAGCAATTAGCAATTACCAATTACCAAAAAATTTATAACCGATTACTGCGCTTATCGATCATGTCAGCTAGGAGGGCGAACATACCAAGCTGGGTAGCGGCGACGAAGAGGATTAGGGTTTTTTCGGTTAAGTCGTGGCGAATGAAGATGTCTTGAGACAGGGTAATTAAAAAACCGATAAAAAATGCGGTGGCGACTGGTAAGAACACGCGCAGGGGGGCGAAGTAAACCCCGATTCGCAAAATAATTTGCACGAAACCTAACGTATCGCGGATGGGTTTAATCTTGCTTTTTCCGACGCGATGGCGATAGTCTATTGGTTCGTAATGGACGACGTAATGATTGGTTAGCATTGCCAAGGTAATCGTCGTCGTGAAACTAAAGGTATCGGGTAAAATATTTAAAAATCGTTCGGCGATACTTTTGCGAAAGACGCGCATTCCGCTGTTTAAATCTGGAATTCTCCGCCGCACTACCCATTGGGCAAAATGGACGAGAAACCATTTGGGAATTTTGCGAATGGGGGAATATTGAACGTTTGCGCCTGTCCTCGCACCGACTACCATATCAGCTTCGGTGGCGAGGGCGACTAATTCGGGAATTCGTTCGTTGGGATAAGTTCCATCGGCGTCGGTAATCGCAATTAAAGGATATTTGGCGTTGCGAATTCCGGTTTTAAGTGCGGCGCCATATCCCCAGTTGCGCCCGTGTTCGATTAATCTGATATCCTGACAAGAACGCAGGATATCGCCGGTTCTGTCGGTAGAACCATCATTGATAACTAAAATCTCGTATTTGCATCCGGCGGCGTCAAAGGTTGCGTGCAAATGCGCGATGGTTTCTGCAACTGCTTCCTCTTCGTTATATACGGGAAGGATGAGGGAAAAAGGCGGATAGGCAGTTTTTGTAGAAACGCCGTTGCTATTTTGTGTCTCTGTACGTCCAAAGTGGGAGGTTGTTTCCGAGAGTCGGTTGATTTCGCGCACGATTTGCACTCCTTCTAATCGCACCACTCCCATATAGTACAAGACGGAGGGAAAAACCTAAATGCAGAAACCGGGTTTCTTCGTGCTGCCATATAGTATTGTTATTTGGTACTTTTAATCTGAATCTGGATCTAAAAATACCGTTTGTGCCAATGTTGATGTCGCGACTGCATAAATTTTTGACCAACTCCGCGAGTCGAGTAGCGAGTTCATCTGTAACGTTCTGGTTTATTTTAAGTCTAAGTTTGGCAGTCGTTTACAGCATCCCGGCGCTGCGGGAAGCTTTTAGCGGCTTCTTTGTGGTGCAGGATGATGCCAGACAGCATGTATTCTGGATGCAGCGGTTTGTTGACTCGAATCTGTTTCCCAAGGATTTGATGGCAGATTATTTTCAATCGGTGGCGCCTGCGGGATACACTTGGGTCTATCGGTTGATGGCGATTGTGGGAATTGAACCGCTTTTGCTGCATAAATTATTACCGCCTGTTTTGGGAGGGATCGCCACCTGTTATTGTTTTGGCATCTGCGTGGAATTATTACCCATACCCATCAGCGGTTTTATCGGTGCGTTGTTGCTAAATCAAACTTTGTGGATGCGGGATGATATTGTTGCTGCGACTCCCGTTGCTTTTGTCTATCCGCTGTTGCTGGCATTTTTGTATTATTTGCTCAAGCGTAATTTGTTGGGAGTGGCGAGTGCGATTGCACTAATCGGACTTTTTTATCCCCAATGCGTCTTCGTCTGCTCTGGCGTTCTGATTTTACAGCTAGTCTGGCATAGCCGTAAAGATGCTGAAATAGAAAATTTCCCCGCGTCTTTGCGTCTTCGCGTCTTTGCGTCTTCTTCACTCGCTTTCTACGCTATTACCTTAGCAGTTGCCATTTTAATTTTGCTCCCCTACGCTTTCAAACCTTCAGAATTTGGCACAATTATCAGTGCTGCTGAAGCGAAAACCTTGCCCGCTTTTCTACCCGACGGATGGTCGAACTTTTTTGACAAAGATCCGGTTAAATTTTGGTTTTGCGGTAAGCGCAGCGGTATGTTACCCACCGAGTGGTGTGGATTGGCATTTAATTATTCTTTCCTTTTAATTCCGCCCCAATTATGGGCAGCGTTGGCGTTGCCTATACTGCTGCGAAATCCGCAGCGATTCCCTTTAGTAAAGCAGATTCGCGGCATCGATATCTTGCCGCAAATATTGATAGCATCGTTGTCGTGGTTTTTGATTGCCCACGCACTGCTGTTTAAATTGCATTTGCCCAATCGATATACCGAACATAGCTTCAGAATTGTAGTTGCGATCGCCGCTAGTATTACCATTGCATCCCTACTCGATACCTTACTCAATTACCAATTACCAATTACCAATTACCAATCAAAAACCTTCTTATCTTTCCTCATCGCCTTTGCTCTCTTTTTATATCCGCCGATTTTAAAATTGCAGAACTATTCCTTCGCCGCCGATAGTTATGTCGTTGGTGAAGTACCAGCGCTGTACAAGTTCTTCCAGTCGCAACCCAAAGATATTACCATTGCATCTATTGCCAAAGAAGCGAATAACCTACCCAGCTTCGCCCACCGATCAATTTTAGTCGGCGGACAAGGATATGCTCTGCCCTATCACAAAAAGTACTATGCTCAAATTCAGCAGCGAACCTTGGATATGATTAACGCTCAATACAGTATCGATTTAAAAGAAGTACAGCGCTTTATTCAAACCTATGGGGTAGATTTGTGGTTGCTAGATCGAGCTGCTTTTACGTTATACTATGTAGAAAATAATAGTTGGATGGAGGAATTTCAAGCCAAACAACCAATCGTGGAAAAGATAAAACAAGGTACTGTTCCAGCTTTATCAACCCTCCTGGAGAAGTGTTCTGTATTCGATACGGAAACTTTTGCTGTCTTGCAAGCGTCATGTATTGTCAAACAACCAAAATAACTGAATGATTGAACCGCAGAGGACGCGACAGTCCGCAGAGTCAGAGAAGAGAGATAATTTAGTGATATTAGAGGAGTGAAGGTTTTGAAAGCATATCTAAAATCGGTAAATCAATTTAAAATAGCCATGATTATTATCTTGTGCTTCAGCGTTTTTATTAACAGTTACAGCATGGGATGGGGTTTGCCAAGTTTTAACGCATGGGCGGCGGATGAACTCATTCCTTTAAGGGTTATCGATGGTATTGAAAAAGGTTTTTCCAATGGTTGGCATTTTAAATATCCGCCGTTTCATTTTTATGTCTTAACTATCTTATATTCGCCGATTTTGCTGTTGCATAATTTGAAGTTAGTAGATGTTAACAGTCTACCCACCTACACGATACTTTTTTATATTGGCAGATTTACCAGCGTCATTATGGGTGCTGGACTTGTATTTGTCACGTACTTATGCGGCAGAGAACTTTATGAAGAAAGGGCAGCGGTTTTCGCCGCATCAATCGCTGCTTTGTTATGTCCTTTTGTTTACTATGCCAAAACGATGAATTTAGAAGTGCCTTACCTGTTTTGGGTAATGCTTTCTATGTTGTTTTATATCCGCATTTTGAAACATCAAAAATTAGCGGATTATTTGTTATTCTCAACTACCGCAGCGATCGCAGTTGGCACGAAAGACCAAGCTTATGGATTGTATATTTTAACACCTATATTTATCATTTATCAAAACTACCTATATTTGAAGCAAAACAATCAGAAGGCGCGGCTCAAAGATGCGATAATGGATGAGAAGGTAATTTTAGCGTTCGCTCTAGGATTTACTATCTTTTTAACCATCCACAATATCGTCTTTAATCTACAAGGTTTTATCAAACACGTTAATCTAATCACCGCAGGAGATGCTCAAATACGCCCGCGATTTGAAAGAAATATATTCGGTTATTTCAGCATGTTTGTGCAAAGTTTCCGACATATCAGATTTGCTTTCGGATGGCCTTTATATTGCCTGTGCATGTTGGGTTTATTTAGCGCTTTATTAAATAAAAAGAAATCCAATCTATTATTCTGCCTTTTAATTCCGATTGTTTCCTATTACCTGTTTTATATCAGCGTTGTTTTTTACAATAACGTCAGATATCTACTGCCTTCTTGTTTAATCCTGGCGTTATTTGGAGGACAGTTTATTGCTGAATTACTAAATCCAGCGAAGAAATTTTTTAAAGCAAAAGCAGTTTTAATGACGGCGATATTTGTTTATACATTCGCTTATGCATTTTCAGTAAATATACTGATGGAAAACGATTCGAGGTATTACGTAGAGAAATGGATGGCAGAGAATATCAGCAAGAATGAAGTTGTTTTGGGTGCAGGAGATCGCAAGTACTTACCCCGCCTAGAGAACTACAAATCAGAAGTGACAAGAAAACCCACATTGGCAGTTTTAGCAAAAACAAAACCAGACTATATTATTGGCACAAGCGGTTACGATATTCGCAGATTTGAAACGAATCGTCCAGAATACGAATTTTTCGATAAATTAAACCGTGGGGAACTAGGATATAAGTTACTGTTTACCTATAAATCCCATCCCAAATGGGATTTATTCAACCAGGAAGAATTGCGTTATAGAAACATCGATCAAATGTACATTTATTCAAACTTTGACAAAATTAACCCCGAAATCCGGGTATTTAGAAAGAAACCCGGTTTCTGAGAGTTGACGAATGGAGGGAAATGTCATGTTCAAGTTTAAACAATATTTAAAATTCAACTATTTTTTGGCAATCGTTATAGCGTTAGGAATCTTTTTTCGATTTGCCAACATCGACCAAAAAGTTTACTGGTACGATGAAACAGTCACATCAATACGCTTGTCAGGTTATACAAAAGAAGATTTTTCCGATTTAGTTAGCGATAGTCAGGTTATTAGAATAGCAGATTTACAGAAGTATCAACAGCCCGCTCCGAAAAAAGGTTTAATCGATACTATTAGATCCTTAGCAGTAGAAAACCCCGAACATCCACCACTTTATTTTATGCTGGCGCGACTTTGGGGGCAGGGTTTTGGTTATTCTCCAGCGGCGATGAGAAGCTTTTCTGCCGCAGTTAGCTTGCTGGCGTTTCCGTTAATGTATTGGTTATGTCGAGAATTATTTGAATTACCGCTAACGGGATGGATTGCGATCGCACTCCTATCAATCTCCCCATTACACGTACTTTACGCTCAAGAAGCAAGGGGTTACAGTTTGTGGACGGTAACAATTTTATTATCTAGCGCCGCACTGTTGCGGGCGATCCGACTTAATAAAAGCATAAATTGGGCATTTTACGCAGTCACCCTAGTGGTGGGATTGTATACAAATTTACTGACGGTGCTGGTGGCGATCGCCCATGGTATCTATGTCATTATCGTGAAAAAAATTAGATTTAGTCAGACTTTTACCGCTTATTTTATATCATCATTATCAGCGTTTATAGCTTTTTTCCCCTGGTGTTTCTTAATGGTGACTAACTTTAATGATATCGACTGGGTGAAAAATGAAATTCCCCTACCGACTTTAGTCAGCAGGTGGTTGCTTAACTTTAGCGCTATTTTTTTTGATGCTGCTATTGGATACTCCGACAATTTTATCGATATCAAAAGTGGTTACGACAACTTGCATATTAACTTTAGCAACCCGCTGACATATGCGATTATACCTGTTTTAATTATAATCCTGTACGGGATTTATTTTTTGTTTAGAACGAGTGACAAACAAGCTTGGCTGTTTATTTTAATTTTGATAATTGCAACGACTATACCTCTGTTATTGAAAGATTTAACTGACGGTGGACAGCGTTCGAGTATTCCTCGGTATTTAATTCCCTGTTATTTAGGAATTCAATTAGCGGTTGCTTACTTAATTTCTCATCTTTGGGAACAGAAACTGTGGCGGATAATTGCCGTTATAATAATTTCGGGAGGGGTTGTATCCTGTGGAATTAGTTCTCAAGCAGAAACGTGGTGGAATAAATATAGCAGCTATTACAATCCCCCAGTCGCGCGGATTGTTAACCAGACTAAGCAACCGCTTGTTATCGGAAGTAATGCCATTCGAGTTACATCTCTTAGTTATTTGCTTGACCCAAAAGTCAAACTAATGTTAGTAAAAGAACCCAACGTCCCTAAAATTCCAGGAAAGTTCAGCGACGTGTTTTTATTTCGCCCTGCAAAAAGCTTAAAATCGGGAATTGAACAACAACGTTACAAACTAGAACTCGTTCACGAACCTGGGGATTTGTGGCGAATTACTCGATCGTAATTCTATATCCCTGTCATATCATTTCCCCAGGTATCGGTAGTGTATGGATGGCTAATTGCTAATTGCTCGCCAGCTAATTGTCAATTGCCTCCAGAGCAGCCATTAGCGATTAGCTATTAGCAGTTACACAACCGTTGCTACTGGACATGATATCAGGAAAAGCGTAATTTGAAGTTGTAGATATTAAATGTCATCTAGCCAGAATAACATTGATGAATACAACTATTAAAAGTATCGCCACCGCAACCGTAACATTATTGCTGATCGCAGCATCCCCCGTAGCGATCGCAGCAAATTCTTTTGCACAAACCACCGTCGCACAATCAGTCAATTTAAGGGATACTTTAATTATTCCAGGAGAACGGGTTGGTCCGGTGACGCGCAATACCACTCGTCGCGATCTGACAAGACTATTTGGCGAGTCTCGTTTGCGGGATAAAACTATTTCCGGCGCTGAAGGAATAGGTCAGTTTGCTGCTACCGACGTAAACTTGGGAAGAGAGCGATCTTTCACCGTTGTTTGGAGTAATTCCGCGCGGACTCAAGTAGGAACGGTGCGAAATTTTGGCACAGCTTGGAAAACTCGCGAAGGGATTGGCGTCGGTACTTCTTTAGCAGAATTACGCCGCATTTTAGGTGAATTTCAAATCTCTGGACTTGGATGGGATTACGGCGGTACAGTTATGTTGGAGAAAACTAGACTTGCACGCTATCGAGGGGGTTTGATTTTGATAGTCGATGCTGCACCCGATGCGGGGCAGCGGTTTCCGAATAATTATCAAGCAGTTTCAGGCGATCGCTTGTTTTCTTCTAACAATCCTAACTGGCAACGTTTAGGCATCCGAGTATCAGAAATGATTGTAACCTTAACTCCAGATGAAGGTATTTAACATAGTAGGGGCGGGTTTAACGAAATATTTCTCGGTGTCACGCAATGGTTGGTAAAACCCGCCCCTACCAGTTACATCCAACGGCGCTGGTAATGGGTATAGCGGATTGCAGGCGCATGAGGTACACCGAAGGTTTGTGTAGCGCGCAGCATTAATGCTGCCGCTACACAAACTCAGCCAAAAGGCTGTACCTCACTTACTTGCAATCTGCTGTAATCGGTAATTGGTAATTGTCACGATTACACCAATTACCAATTACCAATTACCAATTACCAATTACCAATTACCACTGTTTAATTCTGTTTGCTTTTGGCGATGCATTCTGCCTGTAAAACAACCAAATTATCCACCTGGAAAACTTTACACCGACTCGTAACTTTTGATAAAGCAGGGATAGCACCCTGCTTTAATTTTTCTATTGCTACTTTTGTCGCCGGTTGATATTGTGCCAACCATTCATCGTTAGCTACATATTCCGTTGTAAAAGCAGCGCGATCGAGTAACCAAAAATCTATCCCGTACTTTTTGATAAAATCTTTTACTTCTGTTATTTTTGGACTATATTGAGCGCGAATCAAATCGCTTGTCCGCTGGCGAAATTGGTTATAATAACCGACTTGATAGGGAACTGCATATTTTCTTCCCGTTAAAATAGAACGCTGGGAAAATGACGGCAAATTGTTCGCTTCTTCCGCCAAAGATGCGATCAGAATATCTTTCGGTTGCTTTTGGAAATACTCGTACAGTGCTGGCGTTTTACCCACGCGGTAATTTGTTTCGGGGAAGTCAGGCACAAAAGCAGGATAGAATATTAAAATCAAAAGCATTCCCATGCAGAGTTTGGGAACGATGGATAAAGGCAGAAGAAAGAAAGGATCTTCTTTCGCACTTGTGAGAATTTTATCGATCAGGATAGTTAAAGCGATCGCACCCGCAAAAGACATAATTATCCGCAAGTTATATCCCGTATACCGACTGGGAACGTGCAATTTAAAGATAGCAGCATGAGCAGCAAAAAACATCACCAACGATGCCAGCAATATCTGCAATAATAAAACCCCATTTTTCACATGTTTAACCAAAGTAAACTTATCCGAAAATCGCATAAAAATTGGCAGCAACACCCCCAACCAAAGCGTCGCCGGAGCAAAAAAGTATCGGGGAAAAAAGCCGCTACGTCGTCCATTAATCCAAAAATGCCAAGGATTTTCGTGGAAAAACTGCGTCCGTCCTCCTGGTAAGAAATCCGGTAATTGCCTCGCCGCCGCAGCAGTGATAGTAGGTCCGAATTTGTCAGAAGAAAAAGCATAAGGTAACAGCACTAAAAAAGCCACTCCCAATCCGGTTGCACACAATAATAAATCTGACCGATTATTTTGCCAATCTAAAACGCGCAAAACTAACAGAACAACCGCCACGAAAGTGTATTGAGGATAGAACGAACCTAAGAGAGCGATCGCCACCGCCACCCCCACCAAATTCCGCCGCAACAAGTAATACAAAAACGCCATAAAAAAAGGATACAAAAATGCTCTCGGCGTCCCAGAAACCAAATCATCCTTCATCCAAATAGCCTGATTCAGCAGCAACGTTGCCATAAAACCCGTCGCCGGTATTGGCAACAATTGCATCGACACCCCAAAACAATAGCAAGTCGTAACTATCCCCAACACCATCGGCAACAATTTATTCAGCAAAAGCGGATTAATTCCCAACCCCGCCGCTAACTGATAAACCGCCTTATATCCCCCAGGCGCAACCGATTGAAAATAATCCGCAATTAAATCCTTTGGAAATAACTCCGGATCTAAAAATCGCAGCATCCAAAACACATGCTGCCGCGCATCATCTTGCACGACATATTCGCTACCAAATCCTTCCCTTAATCCCAAAAATCCATAAAGTACAGAAAATCCCAAACTCAGACAAAACCAAAACCTCACCCTTCCACTAGCAGGTTTAGAATCAAGACTTATTAAGAATTGTTGCATTCGTGCGATCGCCATAACACCCCGACATTCTTCCCATTACTTAAAAAGTGTACGTTGGGTTGAGCAATAGTGAAACCCAACCTACTTCTAGTCTCTCTTATCTCTGACTCTGCGCCTGAAGCGGTTCATTAAAAAATAGCTTATGCTAAAACAGTCGATGACTGCCAACATTACCCCCTTCCATGCAAATTCAATTAATTTACAACGACCCCCCCACCACAGCACAACCTCGCCAACTCACGCTAGAAACACCCATCGCCATCGGACGAGAAGCTGCGCGAATGCCTGCCCAAATAGAAGGGCGTCGAGTTGCCCAAATCATTTTATCAGCTGACGAGCGCGTCTCGCGCTTTCACGCCGAACTCGACTATAAAAACGGTCAATTAGTCATCATAGATCGTAGCAGCAGCGGCACTTTTGTCAACGGCGTCCGTCAAACGCAGACAGTATTAAATAGCGGCGATACAGTACAAATTGGTTCGTATCAAATCCGGATAAATTTTACCGTACCATCCCCAGTAAATTTAGATCAAATTGGACTGCGTTGGGAAGATCCCACAACCGGAGAAACCAACGAATCAATCTTAGCAATTCCCATCGCCCTCGGACGAGAAATTGCCCGAATGCCAGCAGAAATTCAAGGACATCCTGTCTCCCGAATCCTCTTAGATAGTCTCCAAGTTTCCCGCTATCACGCTTTTATTAACCGAGTCAGCGGTAATTTAGTTGTCAGCGATCAAAACAGTACAACGGGTACTTTAGTCAACGGCATACGTCAGAAACAAACTATTTTAACCAACGGCGATATCATACAAATTGGCCCTTATCATATCGCCGTAAACTTAGCAGCAAGTTCCCCGGTTATAACTGTACCTGGGACTGTAATTGGAGGCAATACACCGCCAGTACAACCTTTATATGTAATTGGTTTTAACCCGGATACAGGATTATTAGCGCCCGCAGTTCCTTCGCCCTCTCCGCCACCAAACTTTCCTCCATCGATATTTAGCAAACAACTAATATCATTAGACGATCTTCGCACTACAAACCTATCGGTACAGGAAGCAGAATACATTGCCGTTGGTGCGGGATTGGGCAGTTATATTTGGGTCGATTTATTGAGGATTTGCGGCGTCAAACCGCATCAAATTATTGCAATGGGTTTAGAACCAAAACCTTATGCCCGTTATCAACAATTGTGCCTCAATTCCCAAATCCCATTACGAGAAAGATTGCGGTCAAATTCCGACTCTTGTCCCGATAATATTTGGGGTTGGCCTAGTTATGCCTTGCGGGAAGCTTGCCACGATTTTGGCAAGGGAAGATTTGGCGATGCAATCAAAGAATTGTGGCAAGTTTTTGCCGAACCAACCTTTGCTGAAACTTATACACCCCGCGCCGGAAATGTGTTTGATTCGATTGACAGAGAAGCAGCGCGAATTGGTTGGAATCATATCTTTCAATACGGACGAATTCGCGCAATTCGGAAAACAGAAGATGGACGATATTGTATTGCATATAGCGGAAAAAATCGCGAACATGGGTATTTAATCGCCCGCTATTTACACCTCGCACCCGGTTATCCGGCGATTCAATTTTTGCCCGATCTGCAAGAATATCGCGAAAAAACAAATGATTTTAAGTCGGTTGTGAATGCTTATGAAGACCATAACCATGTTTACCAACATTTAGAAAAAAATGGCGGTACGGTGTTAATTCGGGGGCGGGGAATTGTGGCATCTCGAATTGTGCAACGCATCTACGAAACGCGGAAATTGAACCGAAATATTACTATTGTGCATTTGATGCGATCGCCCAAACCAGAAGGGAATAAATACGAGAGAGCGCAACGCACAGTAGAAAATCATTACGAATTCCAACCCTTTAACTGGCCTAAAGCTTGTTGGGGCGGAGAATTGCGAGAATTATTAGAGCAATCTGAACCCAACAAACGCCGCGCTTTAATCCAAGATTGGGGCGGAACAACCACCGCCGATCGCACAGATTGGCGCAGAATTGTACAAGAAGGAATTTCGCAAGGTTGGTACAGAATTCGCTTTGGCGAAGTCGAGAAAGTCGAAAAAGATCCCAGAAATATCACCATAACCCGCATCCGCGAAATGGGAATTAAAGGGCTGACAAATATCGAAGCCGACTTTATTATTGATTGCACGGGTTTAGATGCCAAAGTAGAAGCCAGTCCCCTGCTAAAAGATTTATTCGAACATTACAATTTGCCCTTAAATTACAACGGGCGCATCTTTGTCGAAAATGATTTTGAAATCAAAGGAATGCAGAATCAACGAGGTAAAATATATGCCGCCGGTGCGATTACTTTAGGTGGCCCCTACGCTGCGGTAGATAGCTTTTTGGGATTGCAATATGCAGCGTTGATAGCGGTGGATAGTTTAGCGAAATCCGGTGCTACTGGAGTTAAAAGATTTACCGCGTTTCGTTCTCTGGTTCAATGGTTTAAATGGGTGGGGTATGTAGAACCTTAATACTCAAGTTCTTTCTCATATCAAATCCCCATCGACAACTCCTATAATCTTCTTCTTCTTGGCGTTCTACTCAACGAGTGCGCCTCTGAAAGCGTCTATGGCTTCTTGGCGGTTCATTTAAAAAGGAGGTCATGGAAGCGGATTTGGTATCAGTCCTCTTTCAGAGGACTTTAGCTATTAGCCAGGGGTTTAAACCCCTGGCGGGTGATGGGACTGGTGCCAGATCTCAAGCAGGCAAAGTATAGCGCCGTTCGATTGCTGCCTTAATCAAACCGCGGCTTTCTGGCGCTGATAGATAAGCACGCCGTTCAATTTGTTCCGTTTCATCAGCTAAACCTTCATCCTTAATTACCTCGCGAATCCAACGCGAATAATCATGCTGTTGTAAATGAAACAACCAAGTTTCATCATCTAAACTTTCTGCAATTTGGGTGAATAAAATTAGATTATGATCGCGTAAATTTAACTGACAATGCGGCCCTCGGAAGTCAAAACTTTTATCTTCCCCTAATTGACCTTCCGCATATTTGCGAACGTGGCGACTGGGTTCCATTTTGCCTGGGGTAATGCGAAATTTAAACGAGTCTTGTTTGCTTTTCCTAAACCAAGCTAACGCCTCTCCAGGTTCGATGGTTTGCGGCGTCATATTTGGCGGATATTCATCGATAGATTTGCAGAATTCCTCTATTTTTTCTGGCGGATATTGGCCTAAAGTAATAATATCGTCAATCGATAATAAGGCGGTGGGTGCAACGTGTTGGATTACTTGAATTGGTCGCTTTGTTTATCCTGCCTGAGATAGAAACATCTACTATATCTATCCCCGATCGTAGGGGCACGGCATTCCACAATCTTTTGGTATAAATCAAAATTGTTAGACGCCGTGCCCCTACTCGCGCCACCGCAAAATATGGGCACGGCATTCCACAATCTTTTGGTATAAATCAAAATTGTTATACGCCGTGCCCCTACTCGCGAAACCGCAAAATATGGGCACGGCATTCCACAATCTTTTGGTATAAATCAAAATTGTTATACGCCTTGCCCCTACTCGCGAAACCGCAAAATATGGGCACGGCATTCCACAATCTTTTGGTATAAATCAA
>NZ_BLAY01000217.1 GCF_020521235.1 Microseira wollei NIES-4236
CTTTTATTTAGTAACATTCTGGCAGATGATACCAAATTCTTATAGACCGCGCAGGCGGTCAAAGTTTGTGTAGGCGCGACTTTAGTCGTTTTAGGTGCGTTACCCTATCGCTAACGCACCCTACGCTCGTATTTTTTCTGTAGGCTTTTATTTAGTAACATTCTGGCAGATGATACCAAATTCTTATAGACCGCGCAGGCGGTCAAAGTTTGTGTAGGCGCGACTTTAGTCGTTTTAGGTGCGTTACCCTATCGCTAACGCACCCTACGCTGGTATTTAGCGATTTGCTGGTGCCGGTTTTTTCGCCATCATTCGCTGCACGTTTTCGGCGCTAATTCCCAATACCCACAAGGTGACTATGGCAATTCCAATTGCTTGAATCGGCATCAAATTTTCCCCGATTAATCCCCAAGCCAAAAGCGTTGTCAAAGCGGGAACTATAGCCCCAATCATCGGAGCGATGGGAGAGCCGATCTGACGCAATCCAAAGTGATTTAGCACCAGACCAAGCAAGGTTGCAACTGCCAAAATTCCTGTCGATATCCAGAGTGAATTCCACATGTTTGGGGGAACATTGGATACGAGGATTTTAAGCGGGATCATATTGGCAATTTGGACGCTTAAAGCCGACAAGACTAAAATGGTTGTGCAGTCAACTATCCTGAAGGGTAAAGGATGTAACTTGAGTTTTTGAGCGCAAACTCTGCTCAAGATTACGTAGAGCGCTAAGGATATTCCAGATGCGATCGCAGTTGTTATTCCCAGCCACAAGTTGGCATCTTTTATCCCTTGTTGGAAAGGCAAGCTCAGAAACACTCCCAAATAAATGCTCATCGTCGCTAAGGTTAGGGAAAGTGAAGGACGAGAACCAAAAAGTTGCCAATCTAACAGGATTATTACCGTGGGGTAAATGAAGAAAATGGTGGTAGCAACACCCGTGGTAATATTCCCCAGTGCTATGTAGAAGAAAAACTGAGATAGGAATAAAGTAAAACCAGTTAAGAGCAACCATCCCAGGGAATTCCGCCTACTTCTATTCAACAATTGCCTCAAATCTCGCCATGCTCTGGGATAAAGCAAACGGGCGACTAAGAACAATAGGGGTAATTCTATTGTCATTCGCATTAGTAGAATTAACAGGGCGTTACCAGCACTTGGTTGCACAAATCCGCCCAAACTACCCAAAATAAACACGGGTTTTTTGACCAAAATAATCTTGGTAACGACGTTTTGAAACGCCAGTACCAAAGATGACATTAGTATCAGCCAAAAACCTCTATTTAAAGTGGGACGCCCAATTGTTATTGGTGGGGGAGGCGCTACTGGTTGTGGCGTTGTTTCGACTACAGGAGTCGCTGGTAATGGTGCTCCGACGCGGGGTTGGGGAGTGTCGATCGTAATCGGACGGGGTGCAGGAGCTGTCTGAAGTTGGTTTTTCAGGCGACTAACTAGCGCTTCTAAAATCGCTTCCCCTTGTTGTTCTAGGGTTTGCATTCGTCCCAGCTGTTGCGCGAGGGCGCTTTGATAGCTGCTGACATCCTGTTGCAGGGCTTTTAAGGTGGTGCTGAGGGTAGAATCGACCGAAGATAGTATGCGATACGTATTTTCGGTGGATTCCCCCGGTGTGGCTGATGGTTGCGCTGCTTCCCCTGTTGATTGACTTAGTTGCTGGCGCAGTCGCTCTTGCAGGTGATTTGCTAATATCCCGGCGAGTTGCTGCGCCCATACTTGTTGTTGATCGCCTTGGGTTGTCTGGGTTAAGACACCTGATTGCTGCGATTTGAGTTGTTGCTGAGTAGATCGCATCTGTTCGATCTCCGCCTCCAACCTCGATTTCTCGCCTCGCAGATTGTTAATCTCTGCCAGCCAGTTATCTTTTATACTTTGCAGTTCTTGCGATACGGTTCTCAGCATGTCTTCTGCTGCGTTGGCGTTATCTTTGCCCCAATCTTCTGATTGATTGTCGAGTGGCACCATTTGTCTGTCTACCTCTTGGCAATTTGCGGTCAAAATTCTGGATTATACGCTGCTTTTTGGCAATATCTCCGTTTTTTTGCGATATTTTCGGTTTTCTTGTCCACAATCTGTCCAAGAAAGCCGCCCTTTGTTTTAGTATTGTGCTTTGCTTTCGATCTGCGTGCCAACAGCAGGATTTGAGCGATTTTTAGTCAAAAAAGATACAGAATCTTTCCAGAAGTTGTTCCCGATCTGGAGTATGAGGGAATGCGATCGCCTCAAGAACACTTTCAAGATTCCCAGGCCATTTTGGAGCGCCACGCCGCCGCCCTAGAAGCCGATGTGCGGCGATTGCACCAATCCGACGAAACCGCCCAATGGCCTAGCAGGTAGGCAGGTGAGCAGGTGAGCAGAGGAGAATTAGCAATTAGCACAGGACTTACGCAAACACCAAAGTTTCTCTGAAAAATCGTCGCAAAAGAACCAGAGATCGCAGCAAGAAACTTTGGTGATAGGAACGCCCTTGCGTAAGTCCTGTAGCAATTAGCAATTAGCAATTAGCAATTACCCATTACCCAATTAGCAACGCTAAAAATACCTGCTGCTAAAGCGGCGGTAATAGGAATAGTAGTCAGCCACGCACTCCCAATAGATCGAAGCGTGCTAAAGCGAATGGAGCGGAAATTTTGCACCAGTCCAATGCCTACAACGCCGCCAACTAGGGCGTGAGAGGTGGAGACGGGCAAACCTAAGCGCGAAGCGAGTAAAACCGTCGTGGCGGTGGCTAATTCGGCACAGAAACCGCCGCTGGGTTTGAGGGGAATAATGTTTTCTCCTACTGTGGTAATGACGTTTTTGCCCCAAACGGCTAAACCGACGACAATCCCTAAACCACCCAGTACTAAAATCCATAAGGGAACGCTAAAGTCTGCTAGGGGGACGCTACCCGTGCGACTGATATAGGCGATCGCAGCAAGAGGGGCGATCGCATTTCCCACATCATTCGATCCGTGGGCAAACGCGACACAACAAGCACTCAGTACTTGAAATCTACCTAGTTGCTGTTCGATCAAATTGGTAATTGGTAATTGGTAATTGGTAATTGGCGATCTTTCCTTTGTCTGTCTGGTTTCTAATTGTCGCCAACTGACTAAACTCAGGGTAACCGATGCGATCGCGCCCAATCCCAAGGGAATATCGTGGGCAGGTAGGGCTATTCCCCAATTATTCAAGAGAAATACTTGTATCGGTTTACTCACCGTTGGCAATACAATTACGCCAACAACGCTTAGCAGTGCGGCTGAGAGCCAAGGAATCCACTCGCGCAGGCGAAACAGGGGATCTGGTTTGTCGAGGATGTAGTGCTTGATTATACTGTAAAACCCGGAAGCGATCGCGCCGCTGACAATGGGCGTGGCGATCCAGGCGATGGTGATAATGCCGATGGAAGACCAATCAACGGCGCGAACACCAGCGGCTACCCAACTGAAACCAGCGATCGCGCCCACAACCGCATGAGAAGAAGATACTGGCAACCCAAAACTGGTAGCAATTTGCATCCATAAACCGCAGGCAATCAGTACCGATACCATACCCAGGAGCAAAACTTTTGGTGTGGCGGCGAATAAAACTGGGTTGACGATATCGGTGGCGAGGGTTTCGGAAACCGCACTGCCAAATAGTACAGCACCCGTAAATTCTAAAATACCGGCAATTATCAGTGCTTGCCGTAAGGTAACCGCCTTCGAGCCTACGGAAGTTCCCATCGAGTTGGCAACGTCGTTGGCTCCCAGGTTAAACGCGAGGTAAAAGGCAAGCAGGGCAACCAGAACTATCATGTCGTCGGTAAAGAAGGAGACATCGATAGTTTAGCGAGTCAGAAAGCAGAGGGTGTTCTAGCTGAGGTAGGAAAAGCGATTTACAATTCCGGCGCCAACTGCCAAATCTTGATCGTATTATCATCGCTGCCGCTGGCTAAAGTAGTTCCATCTGGACTAAAAGCAACGCAACGAACGCGATCTGAATGTCCCCGCAGGGTGCAAAGAACTTTCCCTGTTGCTAAATGCCAAAGTTTGATCGTATTGTCCTCGCTAGCACTGGCTAAAGTGTTTCCATCTGGGCTAAACGCGAGAAACCGAATGCCGTCTTTATGCCCGGTAAAGCCGTCGAGTAGACTGCCCGTACCGATGTGCCACAATTTGACAGTCCCGTCAGCACAGCCAGCGGTAAGCGTCTGCCCATCTGGACTAATGGCAATGTACCGAACATTACGAGCAAAAATGGTATGAAGTTCTTCCCCAGTGTCTAGATCCCACAGCTTAATCGTATTGTCCCAACTACCGCTGACAAGGGTTTGTCCATCTGGGCTAATAGCAACCGAAAAAACTTCGCCATCATGTCCCGTCAGGGTGCGAATTTCCTCACCCCTGTTTGGGTGCCATAGTTTGATCGTGTTATCTAAACTGCCACTAACCAGAATCCCCCCTTGGGATCCCCCTGCTGTCCCCCTTAAAAAGGGGGATGTGAGGGGGAGCGGGCTAAACGCAACGCAAGTAACATCCATGAAATGCCCCGCGAGGATGCCAACTGAGTTGCCCGTATAGAGCTGCCACAATTTAATCGCCCCGCTATCGCAGCCAGTAGCGATCGTTTGCCAGTCCGGACTGATGGCGACGGAAAAGAACCAGCGAGAATTATCCTCCACAGTGCAGATTGGCTGGCAATTGTCAAGATTCCAAAGTTTGATTGAGTAGTCGTAGCTGCCGCTGGCTAAAGTTTTTCCATCCGGGTTGAAGGCGACGTAATAAACCCCATACGAATGCCCTACAAGGGTGTTGACGCATTTCCAGGTTTGAGTTAACGGCTGGGTATAAGTCTGTTGTTTGTAAACGTTTATTGGTATTTCAGACTTCAGTTCTCTTGCTAAATCTAATCCCCTGTGAATCACCGCTCTTGAAGACTTTGTCAGATCTCGATGCTCTGTTGGAACCAGATCGTTGTTTTTTTGTAGTTTATTATTATTCATGCACACACACCTACGTTAGTTCTCAATTTTTCTAGCCATCCTTTTGCCCTGGCAATTTTCTTATTAAGTTGGTATGCCATTTCTGCTAATAAGTCGCGTCCTGCGATACCTGCATCGATCGCTTTGTCTCTTAACAGGTAAAGTTCCGATTGTTTTAAGGTATTAATTTCTGTTTCAATTGCATTCAATCGCTCCCTAACTTGGGCAATTTTGCGAATCGCGCGAATTAGTTCCGCTGCGATGCCTTCCCCTTTGACAAATTCAGGGCTGTGTTCCCATTGGTGAAGAATCCCCTCAAGTTTCTGTTTATCTCCCTTCTCATAGGCTTGATTCGCAACTGCCATCAGTTTCTGCCTGCGAAGGCGTTCTACTTCATCCGTTGCCAAATCTGGGTGTATGCGTTTGGCAACTTCGCGATAAAGTTTCTTCAGACTTTCCCCAGGGTGAGAATTTGGCGGTGAAGATGCGCGCGAGCAAGCACGCTTGGACATCTGCGCTTTCTCCGATGCTAGAACCGCCTGCTTGCGAGCGATCTCGTCCTTTGGGTGCAAAAATGCCAAATATTTAGCAATTTCAGCTTCGATTTCATCGAGTTTCCCATATCGGACCCCAACGACTCGCAGGTATTCCCGTTCAAAGGCGTGTAACCTTGCCTCAAGTGTTGTCAACTCTAACTCCCTTTCAGCCAGCGCGGCTTCCAGTGCAGCCAGCTGTGCTTGCTTGTTTTCTAATTCTAGTTCTTCCGGTGTTATTTTACACATATTTTTGCCCCCCATACTGACAGCTTAATCGGTTTGAGCCAGGCCCAACCAGCGTAGATTCTCTGAAATATCTTGTTTAGAACTGACGCGGTGCATAAGGAATTTTCAGTATTTCAATCCCTGGCTTTTTCCTCACTTCCAGCAATGGCATATCCGTAAGCAAGGATTTGTAAAGTTAGTGTGAAGGGTCAGTTGGGAAGTCACACCGAGTTTTTTGGCAAAAAACCGAATTTTCCAGCCATTAATTTCGTAGCACAATCAAACTCGCTTTCCCTTGGCTTCATGGATTCTTTATAAATACCAATTGCATTTGGTGATGCTATATATCCGAGAAAGGGAGAGGGGAGCTTTTTTTTCACGGCATGTTTGAAGAGAAAGTGGGGAAGGTGGGGCAGAAATTAGGTTGAATTCTCCCTTGTCTTTGCCGATGCCGGTGTCACCGTTACAATTTGGTTGGTTTGGTCGATCTCGATCTCGGCTAACCCAAACTGGTGAATCACCCAAGCATTGGTGGTCAAGTGGTTACTGATTTGGGCTACGCGGTACTGACTCGACGAGGATGCTAAAGCTGCTGGTAACAGTATCTGATCTGCTAGGTGAACATCGACGGGTGCTACTTTTTCATGGAAATTCAGTAATTCCTCGCAAGCGATTTCGGCAACTTTTTCCGCCGGTAGCCCGACGCGCCCCAAAGCGCTGAACCCAGCCAGACTATTTTTATACTCAGCAAGCAGGAAAATACCCGCCCCCGGTGCAACACCTCGTTCCCGCAGGGGCTTGATATTGGCTCTGAGTTGGTTTTCGCGTAAGATATTGTCGGCTCGCAGCGCCATGCGGTTGGGAATGTGGGCAGGAAGTTCGGTTACCACCGCCAATCCCTGTACCAGGCGCAAGGAACCGCGCTCTAATAAAGTTATCCCGCATAGGGTACTGTCGCCGGATACGCGCAGGTGCGCTTGTCCTCCGCCTTGGGGATACCAACCCCAAGCAATTAGTTTGACCCTAGCGGCGATACCCATAAGAGCGATCGCCGGCAGATAAACTTGTTCGATATAGCTGAGTGTAGGACTGTGAGCGACATGGGTTCCCCCGCGCAACGTGACTTCTGAGTCGCCTTTTGCTAGCGCCAAAGGTAACAAAATTGTTTGCAAAACCAGCGTTACCGTACCTGCGGACCCCCCTTCCCTCGCTGCGGACACATCAAAACTATACTGTCCCGCCAAAGTAGGGCTACTGGGAATAAATTCCAGCATGGTCGAACCGAGTTTATCGCCCCGCACTTGTGCCTGACAAATAGCGGCTGCTGCGCGCACGGATGTGAGGTGTTGCGCCGCCAGTCCGGGTTTGGGGCGTCCCGCCCTGATGTTCTCGATGCGAATTGCTTCGCCAGTTATTGCTGCTAAGCTGAGGGAAGTTCGGAGTACTTGTCCCCCGCCTTCGCCGTAGGAACCGTCAATTATTATCATTGGTAATTGCTAATTGGTAATTGCTAATTGCTAATTGGTAAGACGTGGGAGTGTTAACGATAAATTATGACTTGTGCTGATGGGCTAGATAAACCCGCCCTTAAATTGCCAGTGAGGCGGGGCGGGTTTATCTAAAAATTCGGTTTTAAGTTGCCATCTGAAATTGGCAATTTTTTGGTTATCGAGTCCAGGCTCTCAGTTTACCAGGATTTAGCAACCCGTAGGGATCAACCATTTGTTTGAATTTTAGCTGCTCTTGATCGATCTGCTTTCTGCCTCCATCTTCAATGATGTAGGTATGGGGGTTGGCGATGAAGACACCTTGTTCTTCGTGATGGCGAATAATTTCGTTGAGGCGGAAAGAGGTGGTGTAGCGAACCAGTTGCAAACCTACAGGAATCGCTGTGCCGTTGACTCGAATAAATTCTCAATGCATCATTACCTCATCGCCAAAATATTCGTACATCTGCTCGACTAAACGCAGGTTTTTATCGGCGGGGAATAAGCTTTGCAAGTAGTTGATGGAAATATCTGCGCTGCGGGCGTGTAAAGTCGCGTGATTCCAGGTAAATTCGCCTAAATTTACGCTTTTGCCCGATTCTTGTCCGGATTTTTCCGCGAAAACCTCCGAGAAACCCTGCCGTTCCAGGGCAGGGAGGGATAGGAGCGTCAAGCAAGCGGCTCGATGCCGCGCTGATTGACAATCTCACAGGTACCCCGACGACGATTACCGTCAAGCTGGATGCTCGTGGAGGATGGCACGTTTCGTTGTTGGTCGATAACCCCAACATTGGGCCCCTTCCACAGAGCGGGAAATCGGTTGGGTTGGATCTGGGTATCAATAGCCTGATTGCCACCAGCAACGGTGAAAAGATTGCTAATCCCAAGCATTTTGAGCGACACAGAAAGAAGCTCAAACGGGTGCAGAAAGCTCTTTCTCGCAAGCAAAAAGGCTCTCGTAATCGCGACAAAGCAAGAGTGCAAGTCCCACGGGTGCAAGCCAAAATTGCCGATAGCCGCAAAGATTTTCTCCATAAGCTGACGACTCAACTGGTGCGTGAAAACCAAACCATCGCCGCCCTTGGATTTGGCAATCAAGAACATGGTGAAAAACGCCAAACTGGCAAGACAGATTGCGGATGCAAGTTGGGGGGAATTGGTACGCCAACTCGAATACAAAGCCAAGTGGTATGGTCGAACCTGGGTGAAGATTGACCGATGGTTCCCCAGTTCCAAACCCTGTGGAAGTTGCGGTCACATTGTCCAATCGTTGCCGTTGAGTATCCGAGAATGGGACTGCCCCAACTGCGGGACGCACCACGACCGGGACATCAACGCAGCGCGAAACATTTTGGCGGCACGACACACCGTGACAGACTCCGTCGCGAACGTCAGACCTGATAGCCATGAGGTTAAAGCGCAGTTGCGAAAGTCCAGCAATCGAAGGAAGCAGAAATCTAAATCGTGAGGTTTAGGAATCACCGTGGCGTTGACTCCCGGTGAGGATGTCATAGCAACCTGTGTTTAAGTGTTTGGTAGAAAACTTTTCAGGACTTAGGCAAAGAAACCGGGTTTCTATGAAACAAAGAAACTTTGGTGATGGCAAGGTCGTGCGTAAGTCCTGCTTTTGCTGCCTACACGGGATTGACTCTTTAGTCGAGCCAAGGCGATCTGTCACCTATCAAAAGTTAGACCCCCCAGAATTTTATTCTAAAATTTAATAATTAATTTTAATCTAGTAAATTTTTTTTAATTAAAAAGCCAGCAAATGTAAAGTGGAATACAATTAGAAGCAAATTAATTTTTTTTTAATTAATTTTTCTTCAAATTGAGTTAACACTAATTGAAAAAACAGATCTGTTTCAGTTTGGGGTAATTAACTTTAGATTGGTAGGTTGAACCGCATGGCAGGTAAAAAAGCGGCACTTCCGGGAAGGCTAGGATCGTGGCGAGAGGGATTGCTGAATCGGATTGTCAGCCGCATTCGCGCCTCTTTGGATCTGCAAGAGATTTTGACGGCGACGGTGGAGGAAATACGCAAATTTATGGCAGGTGATCGCGTCAAAATATACCGCTTTTATGCGGATGGTAGCGGCGAAGTCATCGCCGAATCGATCCGGGGTAAGTGCTTACCCTCGCTGCTGGGATTGCATTTCCCAGCTAGCGACATTCCCCCCCAGGTGCGGGAGATGTTTGTGAAAGCACGCCAGCGGGTGATTGTAGATGTGGCTTCGCAACGGAAAATGCTTTATCAGTTAGATTGTCCTAAGACGGGAGAAAGTCTGGTAACGGAAGATATTCGCTATTTACCTGTAGACCCTTGTCACGTTGAGTATCTAACGGCGATGGGGGTAAGTTCTTCGCTGACCGTGCCGATTTTATATGAAAATAACTTATGGGGTTTATTAGCTTGCCACCAAGTTAAACCGCGACAATTTTCAGAAAGCGAGTTAAAGATAGTGCAGTTGCTGGTGGATCAAGTTTCGATTGCGATCGCGCAGTACAATCTACTTTTGCAAGCGCAACAACAAGCAAGGGATGAAGTCATAATTAACCAAATTAACCGCATTCTCCATTCACCGCTACCCCTGAAACACAAAAAGCAAACGGTTTTGGAACAAATAGCAAAAGCTTTACAAGGTTCTGGTGCTAGATTGTATATTACAGCCGAGCCAACGGGTAAGCCTGCTCAACTTTATACCTGGGGCGATCAGCCAAAGCTAGCAGAGATTGAAGAAACACCTTTTTGGCAACAAATTATCAGCTGTAACTGCGAAGGTAAAGGGGTAAAATCTGAAGATTGTAAATGTTCGATTTGGCCGGTGTTTGCCAGTAAAAATATTGTCTCGCACCTCTATAGCATTAGCGATCTTTACCAAGAACCTCAACTTGAGTATTTACTGCCTGCTTTTGCATCAACTTCGATTCGCTCCCTACTGCTCGTGCCATTACAGTATCACCAACAATGCATCGGGTGCATCACCATTTTCCGCAATGGAATTGAAACCGAAACATTATGGGCAGGAAGGTGCAATCAAGAATCGCGGAATTTGCCTCAATGGCGGTCATTTGAAACATGGCAAGAAATCAGAAATGGACAAGCTAAAGCGTGGAATGCAAATGAAATAAAACTCGCTCAAACCCTGGGAATTCACGTTTACATGTCCATCCTGCAACGGCGCGTAGAAGACACGCTCCGGCATCAAGCTTCTTACGATATTTTAACGGGTTTACCTAATCGGTTGCTATTTAACGACCGACTTGGTTTAGCACTGGCAAATACCCACCAAAAAGGAGAAATTTTGGCAGTGTTATTTTTAGACTTAGATGGGTTCAAAAAAATCAACGAAACCTTGGGTCATGGTGTAGGCGATCGCTTGCTGCAAGATGTTGCCCAACGACTCAAAAAATGCCTGCGCGAATCTGACACAATTGCTCGTTGGGGCGGCGATGAATTTACCCTATTGCTATCCCCCATTGTTTGTGCCGAATCAGCGGCTCAAATTGCCCAAGGAATTTTGTCTGTTTTTAACTTACCTTTTCAGATTGAGGGAAAGGGCGAATTTTATATCAAAGCTAGCATTGGAATTGCCTTAGCTCCCTACGATGGCGAAGATGCAGAAACCCTGCTCAAAAATGCCGATGCCGCTATGCATCGAGTCAAACAACAGGGGCGGAATAATTACCAGCTATACACCCCGTCTATTGGCACTCAAGCGCTGGAAAAAATGGTCTTAGAAAACAATTTATACAAAGCCTTGGAACGGGAAGAATTTCTCTTGCACTACCAACCCCAAATCGACTTAAAAACTGGTAAAATTGTGGGGATGGAAGCGCTACTTCGCTGGCAGCACCCCGAACAAGGATTAATTCCTCCCAATCGGTTTATTCCACTCGCAGAAGAAACCGGATTGATCAACCCGATTGGAGAATGGGCGCTGCGGACGGCTTGCGCTCAAAATAAAGCTTGGCAGTTAGCCGGACTACCGCCGCTACGTATGGCAGTGAATCTTTCAGCACGTCAGTTTATGCAACAAAATTTGAGCGAAAAAATAGCTCAAGTTTTAGAAGAAACAGGGCTAGAACCGCGTTACTTGGAAATTGAAATTACCGAAACTACTGCGATACAAGATATAGATTTTACCATCTCGGTGTTGCAAACTTTAAAAAACATGGGCATCTACATCTCGATGGATGACTTTGGTACCGGCTATTCTTCCCTCAGTTCCCTGAAACGATTTCCCTTAAGTACGCTGAAAATCGATCGCTCGTTTATTGACGACGCACCCATCATTAAGGCAGTCATTGCCCTGGGTCATGGGTTAAACTTAAAAGTAATAGCCGAGGGAGTAGAAACACCAGGACAATTGGAATTTTTACGAGAGGTCAAGTGCGATGACGTTCAAGGTTACTTCTTGAGCAAACCTCTTGCCGCTGAAGCCGCCGCCAATCTGTGTATAAAGCAAGCCGAGGGAGGAAAATTTAAGATTTAAGATTTAAGATTGCAGATTTAATTGAATTTTGAAATAGTTAAATTGACTTTAAATGAACATTGTATTAAAATCTGAATCTGCCATCTGAAATCTGCAATAAAATGAGCGACCAGGAAAAGATTATAGAACAAGATTTTACTTTCAGTATCCCCGTTGCACCGGAGGGATACAAGTCAGGGTTTATCGGTATTATCGGACGCCCCAACGTAGGAAAATCCACGCTGATGAATCAATTAGTGGGACAAAAAATCGCGATTACTTCGCCAGTTGCTCAAACTACGCGAAATCGCTTGCGGGGAATTTTGACAACTCCGGAAGCGCAGATGATTTTTGTCGATACACCGGGAATTCATAAGCCGCATCACCAGTTAGGAGAAGTGTTGGTACAAAATGCCCAAATCGCGATTAAATCGGTGGATGTGGTGCTGTTTGTGGTGGATGGATCTGTGGAAATGGGGGGTGGCGATCGCTTCATCGCCGAATTGCTAGAAAATACCAAAACTCCGGTGATTTTAGGGCTAAACAAAATCGACCAACTAGCGCAAGATTCCCCAGAAATCGATCGCAGTTATAACGAGTTTGCCGAACCACAAAAATGGCCTGTTGTCAAGTTTTCTGCACTGACCGAAGAAGGATTAGAGTCACTGCAAAAATTATTAGTTGAAAAATTAGAACCAGGGCCTTATTATTATCCCCCAGATTTGGTTACAGACCAGCCAGAACGCTTTATTATGGGGGAATTAATTCGCGAACAAATTCTGCTATTAACCAGGGAAGAAGTGCCGCATTCGGTAGCAGTAACGATAGAAAAGGTAGAAGAAGAGCCAGCAATTACCCGCGTTTTTGCAGCAATTCACGTTGAGCGGGATTCCCAAAAAGGGATTTTGATTGGGAAAAAGGGCAGTATGTTGAAGGCAATTGGCAGTGCAGCGCGGGAGCAAATGCAAAAGTTAATTGCTGGGAAGATTTATTTGGAATTGTTTGTAAAAGTAGAGCCGAAGTGGAGACAATCTCGCAGTCGTTTGGCCGAGTTGGGATATAAAGTGGAGAAAGAATGAACATTGACTTGTGGGATAGGCGTCTCGGACTTGTGGGATAGGCGTCTCGCCTGTCACGAGCAAAGGCAAGAGGAGTAGGTTGGGTTGAGGGAAAGAAACCCAACAGTAATCTTGCACTTCGGTGGTAAAGCTTGGGGGAAAAATTTATGCCGTATAGCCAATTTACTACTATCACCAAGGTTAAAGAAGCGTTCAATTTAACCACAGTGGAGGGAGTTAGGTTTTTACCTGAAATTGCTCCTATTCAGCCGAGTGCTACTTTGGCAGCTTTTCTGGAAGAGACTCTGCCGCTTGCTGTGGCGACAGGTAGCGAGAAAGCTAGATCTGAGTTAGTTATTAGTCCTGTTTTGGTAGAAGTACGGCGGATTTTGAATCGTCAAATTAGCCTATTTTCTGGAGAAGATTTTAGCGTAGATGAATCGGTTGGATTGAATGGACGTTGCGACTTTTTGATTAGTCGTTCAACTGAACTGTTGGAAATTGAAGCCCCGGCAGTTGTAATTGTGGAAGCCAAACAAGCATATCTGAAAACTGGTATCGGTCAATGTGTGGCTGAAATGGTCGCTGCTCAAAGATTTAACGAGGCGAAGAAAAGAGCGTTGCCTGCTATTTATGGTGCTGTTAGTAATGGTATTCAGTGGGAATTTCTCAAGCTTGTTGACAATGAGGTGACTATCGATTTGACCATTTATCCGCTGCCCCCAGTGGAGCAAATTTTGGGATTTTTAGTCTGGATGGTTCAAGCATGACAGGACTTAGGCAAATCACCTTTGTTTCTATGAAAAAGAAACCGGGTTTCTCTGAAAAGTTTCTCTGAAAAATCCTGGCTTTGCAACTAGCGATCTACCCAGAAACAAAGGTGATGGGTGAGTCGTGCGTAAGTCCTGCATGAAGCTTTTTGGCTAATTGGTAATTGTCAGAATTCTACCGCCAAATCATCCAATTACCAATTCCCAATTACCCACTACCACCGCCAAAGTAGAGTTGCGCGATCGCCTGGAGGATTCACTTGCAAGCTACCGTTGAACAACTCGCTCAAATTCAAGTGTTTGCACAGCTAGAAACCTCGGAATTAGAAGGGTTACAAGCGCATAGTCGAGTGCAAGACTACCAAGCGGGGGAAATGGTGATGCAGGAGAGCGATCGCATACCCGCAAAACTATTCGCCCTGCTTACAGGTTCGTTACGAATTACCAAAATAGCAAGTACTGGTAAAGAAACAATTCTCCGCACTTTATCACCTGGGGAAATATTCGCCGCACCAGCTTTATTAGGTAATGGCATTGCACCCGCGACGGTAACCGCTGAGCGCAATTGCCTGGTTATTACAGTCGAGAAAGATGCTTTACTAGAAGCCATGAGAAATAACCCTGAAATTGCTTTGCGAATGTTGATGGTATTTAATCAGCGACTTCAGCAACTCCACGACACGGTACATGGATTGGTGTCAGAAAGAGCTATTGTGCGTTTAGCCAGATTAATTCAGTATTTTGCCGAGCAATACGGAACAGAAAAAACCCCGGATGGTATTTGTTTAAAGGCGAATCTTTCCTATTATAAGATAGCGCGGAGTATCGGCATTACCTATGAAGAATGCGTCCGGTTGATTAAGAGTATGAAGTCTGTTTTGGTTTATCGACGTGGCGGGAAGATTGCGATTTTGGATGCAGAGGCATTGGAAGCCTTGGCGCTAGCTTGTGCGTCAGCAAGTATGGCGTCGGGCAAGATAAATTACTAAAGCACAATGGGAGCATGTCAGGAATGCAAATCTACGCCGACACCCTCAAGGGTGCGGCTACAAAAACGAAGCCCTAGCAGAGAGGGGCTAAAGCTTTTAAAGCCTGCTAGAGCATGCCAAGTCTGTGTAGCGACACCCTTGAGGGTGTCGGCTACAAAAACGAAGCCCTAGCAGAGAGGGG
>NZ_BLAY01000218.1 GCF_020521235.1 Microseira wollei NIES-4236
TCATTCACCCTCTGAGCAGTTCTGCATTAAGCTAAGAACAGTTAACCAGATAGCTATTTTTCGAGCGAAAAGTTAACTCCAATTCTTAGCCTGAATCCCCGTCGATTTATCGCGGGGAGTGGCTCAATTCTTTAATTTAGCGGCAGTTTGAGGGGGAGTGCGATCGCCCTCCAGCAGGGTAAGCATTGCTCACCCTACCCGATTCAATCAACTTTCTGTTAGAACACCTGTTGTTTTTTCAGGTGTCTGAGTTTCTGATGGTTCTGGGGTTGTTGGTTCTTCTGCTTGTTTCGCTGGTGCAGATGGTTCTGTTGATTCACTCGAAACCTTCAACTCTGATTCTGGTGTTGCTTGTTTCGCTGGTGCAGATGGTTCTGTTGATTCACTCGAAACCTTCAACTCTGATTCTGGTGTTGCTTCTGGCTCTGGCTGAGTTGTCTCCTCTGTATCGACAGGGGTATTAGTTTCGCTCGTCTCCTCAGTTGCCTGTTTTTCTTCTACAGGAGTAGTTGGTTCTAAAGACGGCTGAGGAGAAATAGAAGGCTTGACTTCTGGCAAAGTTTCTGGTATGGAAAGCTCGGCTTTAGCTGCTGCCGGTGCAGGTGTTGGTGTAACAATTACTTCCGGTAGCTTTGGCGGCAAACTGGGGGAAGGCGAAGGCACAACGGCAGATTTACGCCGGAAGAAATTAAAGAATCCGCCGAATTTTGGTTTTTCCACCTGTTTGGGTTCTTTTGCCAGCGGTGCGGGTGAGGGAGTGGCTTCTCCAGCACCTGGAGGGGGGAAGCGACTGTCACCCGATTTAGGCTCTTCTATTTTTTTAGAAGCAGTTGGCTCTGTTTGAGATGGTTTGGTTGGCTCAACTTGAGGCGGTTCCTCTTTTTCTATTGGTTTAGAAGCAGTTGGCTCTGTTTGAGATGGTTTGGTTGGCTCAACTTGAGGCAGTTTCTCTTGAGGTGGTTGAACTGCGGGTGTTTGTTCAACGGTAGGCGCAGGTGACGGGACTGCGACGGGGGTTGGAGTCGGTGTAGGCGTTTCTGTTGCAGCTGGTGCTGGAGTTGTGGTGGCGCTTGGGGTTGGAGTTGGAGTCGGTGTAGGCGTTTCTGTTGCCGTTGGTGCTGGAGTTGGGGTGGCGCTTGGGGTTGCAGTTGGAGTCGGTGTGGGTGTTTCTGTTGCCGTTGGTGCTGGAGTTGGGGTGGCGCTTGGGGTTGGCGTTGCAGTCGGTGTGGGTGTTGCCTCTGGAGTTGGAGTAGGCTCTGGTTCTTTGGCAACGTAGCCAGGATCGACTATGCTACGAGCATCATCAGCTGACAATTCGCCCCGTACTAGCTGAGCCAGAGTATCTTTGCCTCCTGGGTTATAGTTAATGACCCGAATCGTGTTGTTGAAGGCATTTTTGATCGGGTTACCCTGTTCGTCGAGTAACTCTAGCTGTACCCAATTCTTTCCTGGCTTAAAGCCTTTGAGATAAATTGGCTGCCATTGGTCGAGGGTGAAGCTTTCGCCGTTAATCGTGCAGCGAATTCGCACTTGACCAATACCGGGATTTTCTTGGGCTGCGAGGTGCGGCTGGTTGGTAAGGTAGAAGTCGAGCATGATTGGCTCGGCTGCATAGCTCGCTTGAGGATCGCTGTAGGTCAACAGCGGTAAGGTTGGGTTGGGATTATTCTCATCTGTTTTGCCGAAAATATGAAATGTGGTTTGGGCATAAGCTGCCTCGTTTTTGAAGCTTTCGTTCCAAGGACGGGAAGCAAAAACCCGTAGGGTATGGGTGCCGGGGGGTAAATCTTCCAACACCAGTGGTTCCGAAGCGTTATAAACTGCCTGGTAAGGTTGATTGTCTAAGAAGACTTGGAGATGCGGCCCCAAACCTAGATCTGCATTTTTGAAGATGGGCAGATCTTGAACCTGAAATTGGACGGTGACAGTATTATCTT
The DNA here is from genome assembly GCF_020521235.1 of Microseira wollei NIES-4236. Lineage (GTDB taxonomy): Bacteria > Cyanobacteriota > Cyanobacteriia > Cyanobacteriales > Aerosakkonemataceae > Microseira > Microseira wollei. The sequence goes on from NZ_BLAY01000218.1 coordinate 1,938, forward strand.
GCAGCACCTCGTCGGGTTGAGGACTCAGTATTTTGACTTTTGGCTGGTATTTATCCAGTTCCTGACGCAATTGTTGAATGACTGCGGGAGGCGAAGCTTCCGATATTTTCGCTTGGACTTTCGCCGGTACAGATTTGACAACGTCGGGTGGTGGGGGTGTGGAAGTGCGCGAACTACACCCAAACGCGCCCCATATCAGAACGATTGCCATTATCGATGTTAGTAGCGATCGCCAAAGCTTCCGCTGCCAGTTTATATCAATCACCTAAACCTCCTTGGGAGTATGGAAACCCTGTGTCAAAAGACCAGGGAGGAAACACGACTGGGGCAGTTTTAACTGCCGTATTGATTTCTGGGAGCGCGATAACGAGTTTTGCGGTTGCGCCGACTACGGCGTAGTGACCATCTCGACTGCATACACCTTTCGGGTAATGTTTGCCTCGACAATGTTTAGGGTCGGTAACTATCCAAACGACAATGGTTTAACCCATAAGCCTGTTTAATAGTTCGGTTCGGTGGGTTCAGAACTGGCAAGCATCCTGAAGTGGGTCTTTAACTCTTGCCCTAAACGAGTAGTCTGGTCAGCTAGGGCTAAAGGAGTCGCCTCTTGCCCCGTCTATGGGAGAGCGGGGTTGCTGACGCTGCTAGTACTCCTAAACGACCAATATCGAACCACAACGCTGTAGAGTCTGGTTTAGCTGCAAAAAAATTTGATGCGGTAAGCGCCAATAATCAACGCCTACCCACCCTGTTGCCGTCATTTATTCTGTGAATCTGCCTCGATCTAACCCGCTCTACAAGCTGTCCATAGCAGACTATAGCCCAAAAGGCTCAACCTTCCTCACCTTTATCTACAGGACTTAGGCAAGGGCGTTGCCAGAAACCCGGTTTCCACCGTCGATCTCTTCCAAATCAACGATTTTTCCTAGAAACCGGGTTTCTTTGCCTAAGTCCTATCTGGTAACCCAAGAGCGATCGCCCAATTCGACAAAATGTGAAGATTAATTTGTTTCAATCGTTGAGTTTTGTAAACTCAATCAAAGCACCCCTTGACTTTTTCGCCATGACATACAGCTACAAGCCTGGACATGCTTACGGTTGAGCTTCTTTGAATTATTGTTAACTTCCGTGAAACATACTGGAAGGCTAGACCTATAATTCATCAACAGAAACCTTTGCGAGCAATGTAACAGGGGGTAACAATTTGCTAAATTCTGTAACCACCGTTATATTGCCTAATAAGGCTGAGGGTTTCGATCAACAAACCCCAACAACCCGACCTTGACGGGTTCACTCTCGATCCTTGTAAAGCTAGAGAGAGGAGAGTCTTGCATGACGATTAGTCCTCCGGAGCGTGAGGCAAAGGCAAGGGTAGTCGTCGATAAAGATCCGGTACCAACTTCATTTGAGAAGTGGGGACAACCAGGTCATTTCGACCGCACCCTGGCACGGGGTCCCAAAACCACCACCTGGATTTGGAACCTGCACGCCAACGCCCATGATTTCGACAGTCATACCAGTGACCTAGAAGATGTATCGCGCAAAATCTTCAGCGCGCACTTCGGTCACCTCGCAGTTATTTTCGTTTGGCTTAGCGGCATGTATTTTCATGGCGCTAAGTTCTCCAACTACGAAGCTTGGCTAGCCGACCCGACTGGGATTAAACCCAGTGCCCAGGTTGTTTGGCCCATCGTAGGTCAAGAAATCCTCAACGCCGATGTCGGCGGCGGGTTCCACGGGATTCAGATCACTTCGGGTCTGTTCTATCTGTGGCGCGCCTCCGGCTTCACCAACAGCTACCAGCTATACGTCACCGCTATCGGTGGGTTGGTAATGGCAGCTTTGATGCTGTTTGCTGGCTGGTTCCACTACCACAAGAAAGCTCCCAAACTGGAATGGTTCCAGAATGTGGAGTCGATGATGAATCACCACCTGTCTGTACTGCTGGGTTGTGGTTCCTTGGGGTGGGCTGGTCACCAAATCCACGTATCGCTGCCAATCAACAAACTGCTGGATGCAGGCGTAGCGCCCAAGGATATCCCCCTGCCCCACGAGTTCCTTTTGGATTCGAGCAAGATGGCAGAGTTGTATCCCAGCTTCGCCCAAGGGTTGACGCCTTTCTTCACCTTGAACTGGGGAGCTTATTCTGACTTCCTCACCTTCAAGGGCGGCTTGAACCCAGTAACTGGCAGCTTGTGGTTGTCGGATACGGCACATCACCACTTGGCGATCGCTGTTCTGTTCATCATCGCCGGACACATGTACCGGACGAACTGGGGCATCGGTCACAGCATGAAGGAAATTCTAGAGAACCACAAAGGCCCCTTCACCGGAGAAGGTCACAAAGGTCTCTACGAAATCCTCACCACTTCTTGGCACGCTCAACTGGCTATTAACTTAGCCATGCTGGGTTCGCTGACCATCATTGTTGCCCATCACATGTATGCGATGCCTCCGTATCCATACATGGCGACGGACTACGCCACCCAACTATCCCTGTTCACCCACCACATGTGGATCGGCGGCTTCTGCATCGTCGGCGGTGCAGCTCACGGCGCTATCTTCATGGTGCGCGACTACGATCCGGCTAAGAACGTCAATAACCTGCTGGATCGGGTGATTCGTCACCGGGATGCGATTATTTCGCACCTCAACTGGGTATGTATTTTCCTGGGCTTCCACAGCTTTGGTTTATACGTACACAACGATACGATGCGTGCCTGGGGTCGTCCCCAAGACATGTTCTCGGATACGGCAATTCAGCTACAACCCGTATTCGCTCAGTGGGTACAAAATATCCACACCCTGGCTCCCGGAAATACAGCGCCCAACGCGCTGGCTTCCGTTAGCCCTGTCTTCGGTGGCGATGTCGTCGCCGTAGCCGGTAAGGTGGCAATGATGCCGATGGCGTTGGGAACGGCGGACTTTATGGTTCACCACATCCACGCTTTCACCATCCACGTCACTGCTTTAATTCTCCTCAAAGGCGTGCTGTTTGCTCGCAGCTCTCGTCTGATTCCAGACAAAGCCAACTTGGGCTTCCGCTTCCCCTGCGACGGTCCCGGACGGGGCGGCACCTGCCAGGTTTCTGGTTGGGACCACGTCTTCCTGGGTCTGTTCTGGATGTATAACTCGCTGTCGATTGTGATTTTCCACTTCAGCTGGAAGATGCAATCCGACGTGTGGGGAACCGTTCTACCCGATGGCACGGTGTCTCACGTTACGGGCGGGAATTTCGCGACTGGTGCCATCACAATTAATGGATGGCTGCGTGACTTCCTGTGGGCGCAAGCTTCCCAGGTAATCAACTCCTACGGCTCAGCCCTATCGGCTTATGGCTTGATGTTCCTGGGCGCTCACTTCGTTTGGGCGTTTAGCTTGATGTTCTTGTTCAGCGGTCGCGGCTACTGGCAAGAATTAATCGAGTCGATCGTCTGGGCACATAACAAGTTGAAAGTGGCGCCGGCAATCCAGCCTCGCGCTCTGAGCATCATTCAGGGACGTGCGGTGGGTGTAGCTCACTACCTCTTGGGAGGAATTGCTACTACATGGGCATTCTTCCTGGCTCGGTCACTTTCGTTATAAGGGCGAGGAGGATTTTGTAAGACGATGGCAACCAAATTCCCCAAGTTTAGTCAAGACCTCGCTCAAGACCCGACTACTCGTCGGATTTGGTACGGGATTGCTACGGCTCACGACTTTGAAAGCCATGATGGCATGACGGAGGAAAATCTTTACCAAAAGATCTTCGCCTCCCACTTCGGTCACATCGCCATCATCTTTCTGTGGGCTTCGGGCAACCTGTTCCACGTGGCTTGGCAAGGAAACTTTGAACAGTGGATCCAAGATCCTCTGAACGTCCGTCCCATTGCTCACGCGATTTGGGACCCCCAATTCGGTCAACCAGCTGTGGAGGCGTTTACCCAATCTACAGCTGCTTATCCGGTGAACATTTCTTACTCGGGTCTGTATCAGTGGTGGTACACCATCGGGATGCGGACGAGTAACGACCTGTACCAAGGTTCGATATTCCTCCTGATCCTGGCAGCAGTAATGCTGTTTGCTGGCTGGCTACACCTGCAACCCAAGTTCCGTCCTTCCTTGTCTTGGTTCAAGAGCGCTGAACCCCGCCTCAACCACCACTTAGCTGGTTTGTTCGGCGTCAGTTCCTTGGCTTGGACGGGTCACCTGATTCACGTTGCTATCCCCGAATCTCGCGGTCAGCACGTGGGTTGGGATAACTTCTTGTCCACGATGCCTCACCCAGCTGGTTTGGCTCCTTTCTTTACCGGAAACTGGGGCGTTTACGCTGAGAATCCGGATACCACCGCTCATCTGTTCGGTACGGCTGACGGTGCAGGAACGGCAATCCTGACGTTCTTGGGTGGCTTCCACCCGCAAACGCAATCGCTGTGGTTGACCGATATGGCTCACCACCACCTAGCGATCGCTGTCATCTTCATCATCGCCGGTCACATGTACCGCACCAACTTCGGCATCGGTCACAGCATCAAAGAAATGCTGAACTCGAAGTCGGGTTTGATCGGTGGCAAGAGCGAAGGGCAATTCAACCTGCCTCACCAAGGTCTGTACGACACGCTTAACAACTCGCTGCACTTCCAGTTAGCTCTGGCTCTGGCTAGCTTGGGCGTCATCACTTCCTTGGTCGCTCAACACATGTACTCGCTGCCGCCCTACGCTTTCTTGGCGCAGGATTATACCACAATGGCGGCACTTTATACCCACCACCAGTACATCGCTGGTTTCCTGATGGTCGGTGCTTTCGCCCACGGAGCAATCTTCTTGGTGCGGGACTACGATGCAGAAGCTAACAAAGGCAACGTACTGGATCGGGTACTGCAACACAAAGAAGCGATCATTTCTCACCTGTCTTGGGTGTCCTTGTTCTTGGGCTTCCACACCCTGGGTCTGTACGTCCACAACGACGTAGTAGTTGCTTTCGGTACTCCTGAAAAGCAAATCCTGATCGAGCCGGTGTTTGCCCAGTTCATTCAGGCTTCCCACGGTAAGGTGCTGTACGGAATGAATGCTTTGTTATCCAATCCGGATAGCATTGCTACCACAGCATGGCCCAACAGCGGTAACGTTTGGTTACCCGGTTGGTTGGATGCCATCAATGCTGGTACGAACTCGCTGTTCTTAACAATTGGCCCTGGCGATTTCCTGGTACACCACGCGATCGCTCTCGGCTTGCACACGACCACCCTGATCCTGGTCAAAGGTGCGTTGGATGCTCGCGGCTCGAAGCTGATGCCCGATAAAAAGGACTTCGGCTATGCCTTCCCTTGCGATGGCCCAGGTCGTGGCGGTACTTGCGACATCTCCGCTTGGGACGCCTTCTACCTGTCCATGTTCTGGATGCTGAACACCATTGGTTGGTTGACCTTCTACTGGCACTGGAAGCATCTGTGCGTATGGCAAGGTAACGTGGCTCAGTTCAATGAGTCCTCCACCTACCTCATGGGTTGGTTCCGCGATTACCTCTGGTTGAACTCCAGCCAATTGATCAACGGTTACAACCCCTACGGCACGAACAACCTGTCTGTTTGGGCTTGGATGTTCCTGTTGGGACACCTAGTTTGGGCAACTGGTTTCATGTTCCTGATTAGCTGGCGCGGTTACTGGCAAGAGTTAATCGAAACCTTGGTATGGGCGCACGAGCGCACTCCTCTGGCGAACCTGGTGCGCTGGAAGGACAAACCTGTTGCTCTATCCATCGTGCAAGCGCGTGTGGTCGGTTTAGCTCACTTTACCGTTGGCTACTTCGTGACCTACGCTGCCTTCTTGATTGCCTCTACTGCTGGTAAGTTCGGTTGATGTAATCGACTGAATCACCTGCTTTTAGGTAATTGAAAAAATCCCCTGCCAACTGGCGGGGGATTTTTGATACAAAATCTGTAAAGGGAACTAGGGTAAATATTAAAACTTAGGTATGTCTCAAATATCTTCCCATTGGAATGATGAAGCTTATGTGTCTCTGCATTTAGTTCAAACAATGTTGGAGATGGCAGGGTTACCACGTAAAAGTGGTTATTCTCACTGGCATCCAGAGTTTAATATCAAAGTGCCTAAGTCAAACAAAAAAGGCGCTACTATAAAACACGTGGATTTTCTAGTAGAAGATTTCAGCAGGTATGTCAACTTTTTAGTTGAGGTAAAGACAGCGAATACTCCGATTGATGAGAATGCTCGATTTCAATTAGATATGTACCTTCGACATTCACGTATAAGATTTGGGGTGTTAATAGACCCATTTTTAGTTGAAATCTATGAATATATACAAGGAAAATCCAGGTTAAAGTGTAAGCATCATATAGTATATCCAGAAAAAGTTCAACCGATATCATATTTTTTGATAAAATTTTTGGAATCAGTGAAAATGCGAACAATTGCAGTTTACACCTCTAAGGGAGGAGTTGGTAAAACCACTTTGTAAATATTGCCTATGAGTTATCCAGGCAGGGGAAAAGAGTTTTGGTGATAGACTTAGACGATCAAGCTAATGCTAGCTTATCTTTGGGAGTTAACTATGCAGATGAATTTGACAATGCTTCCAGTTTAGAACAATATGAAAAAATTTTGGAATCTTTTACAAATAGGAAAGAGCTGGTAGAATTTTTACGGAACTGCGATCTAGATACTTTCGACTATAAGGAATACATAAAACCGAGTCCCTTTAATACACGTTTTGATATAGCTGGCTATGGAGGTAAGATTGATGTCTTACCTAGCAGTGATAAAACTAATGATACGGCGATCGCAGATTTAACATATCCCCAAAATAGGCTTAACAGGGCACTACAGAAATCAGGTATGGCAAATGACTACGATTATGTAATTATTGATACACCAGCAAGTTCTACCAATATTGCACGTAATGGATTGTTTGCTGCTAAATATCTAATAATTCCATCACAGATGGAGTACCTCTCAGTCAATGGTATTAAAACTCCCATAAGACGATCGCAAGATATTCGAGAAGAGGTTAGTAGTGAGCGGGGAACCATTCTTGGCATTGTTCCTATGATGACTCAGAAAAGTTCGAATTTGAATAACATTGTCAGAGAATTAGTAGAGAAAAGATTTAGAGAAATTCCAATTTTGCCAACAATTGAACGGTCAGAATATGTTGGTAAAGCTTCCCTGAAGCGACAACCCCTCTCTGTATACGCAGAAAGCTGTCGAGACGCTGGTAAAGTGGCGAGGCAGTTTTCAGAATTAACCGAAAAGTTAGTAGAAAAAATTGATGCAATAGAAAGGGGTGTGGCAAGATAAGATGGTTAGTTTTTACCGTGGAATTGAAACGAAACCTTACCTGGTGGCTTTAAACCAGATAGAAGTATTTGCACAAGATTCTGGGACTTCAAAAGATACCCTGACAAATGTTTCTAGTCACTTGAAGGATTGGGGATTTAACTTCTCTATCCCAATTGCCTGTCTCACTGATGAAGAAGAAAAATATCATCTGTTAACGGGATTGCCAATTTACCAAGCTGCGATTGCAGCAGACCTAGAACGAATTTGGATATTTATTATTGCAGCTGAAAAATCAGTAGCAGAGAAGGCTATTGGGCAAATAATTTTACAATCAAAGCTAAATGAAACTGTAATTGATCCTCAAGACGTTAGGGAATTTATAGATCTCCTCAACAATAAGAGATATGATCTAACTTTAATCCCAGGAATCAAATCTGGATATGCCAAGCTAATTGCACAGCATCGTCCTTACACTTCACTCGAAGATATCCAAAAGAAACTTGGCGTCAAGCGTTCTTTGAACTGGCTGAAATCATACAAGCAAACCAAGATTTACCCACAGGACATTACAGAACAGGATGTCAAAGAGTTCATAGAATTTCTCAACAATACCAATTCGGATCTTACTTCAATCCCAGGAATAAAGTCTGGATACGCCAAGCTAATTACGGCTAGGCGTTCTTACAAATCCCTAGAAGATCTAAAAAATAAGCTTGGTCCTAAACGATCTTTAAATTGGCTGAGAGCTTATAAAAAAATAAAAGAAAAGGCGACAATTACACATGTGAGTACGTAAAGCTAGCTCCTTTACAACAGTAAAAATACAGCGATTGCCGTTGCGGAAATTTTTGGTTAAATGCGACCGCCTGTTTGTAGACTGATCTAAGAGAGCGATAGCCCGTCAGAAACTCTAGTCAAGCGCGATCGCACGCGCTTACCGTAGGCATTTACCTACTCTTCCACTATCTCCACCAAGTCCTCAATCATCACATTAAACGTGCGAGCCAGCTTTTTCAGAGAAATAAAGTCAACTGTTGACATTCCAGAACAACGGGCATAGTGCCTGACGGTGCTGTAAATCACTCCAGAACGTTCAGCAACCTCCTTGAATGTCCAACCCTTCTCTGCCGCTAGTTCTCTGACTTTTACTCTAACTAACCCCATGCTTGACAAATGATGGCATACCATCGTTTAATTATAATCATGTTAAAAGCGATCGCCCCCCAGTCTGACAAACACAAGGGCGATCGCTAAAAATGCCCCAAAAAATGGGAGACAGATATTATGGTATCAAGTTCAGCACAGGGATCGCCAATTGCAGGCGTAGAGCTTGAGCTTACTCCTCAATAATTTCAACCAAGTCTTCAATCATCACATCGAACGTGCGCGCCAGCTTGTAGATAGCGGTAAAGTCAACCATTGACATTTCAGAACGGCGAGCATAGCTTTTCACTGTGCTGTATATTACCCCGGAACGCTCAGCAACCTCCTTAAGTGTCCAGCCTTTCTCAGCTGCCATTTCGCGAATTTTTAGTCTGACTAAACCCATGCTTGACAAAGGCCGCAATTGCATCCTAAGATTATCACAGTTTAAAAGCGATCGCCCCAAAGTCTCGCAAACACAAGGGCGATCGCCAAATACCCCAAAAATGGGAGACAGATATATGGTATCAAGTCCAGCAGTGCATCGCAAATTGCCAGCGTAGAGCGTGAGCTTACTCTTCCAGGATTTCCACCAAGTCTTCAATCATCACATCGAACGTCCGCGCCAACCTGTGGATGTAAGCGAAGTTAACTGTTGTCATCCCCTGACACTGAGCATAGTTTCTGATTGTGCTGTAGCCTACACCAGAACGGTCGGCAACTTCTTTGAGCGTCCAACCTTTATCAGCAGCAAACTCTCGAATTCGCAACCTAACTAAGCCCTTGCCCATCTTGACAAATGACAATCTGCTGTCGTTAAATGAATTTATCTTTAAAAGCGATCGCCCCCCAGTCTAGCAAACAAAAGGGCGAGAGCCAAAATACCCCAAAAATGGGAGACAGATATATGGTATCAACTCAACAGCTGCGATCGCAAAGTGTTTGCGTAGAGCGATCTCACCTAATCTTCCAGAATTTCAACCAAGTCTTCGATCATTACATCAAACGTCCGCGCCAGCTTATGAATGGCAGCAAAGTCAACCATTGCCATTCCAGGAGAACGGGCGTAGTTGCTAATTGTACTGTAGCCAACACCGGAGCGTTGAGCAACTTCCTTGAGAGTCCAGCCTCTTTCAGCGGCAAACTCTCGCACCCGCAACCTCACTAAGCCTTTACTCATATTGACAAATTACAAGATTTTGGATTAACTCAAAGAGTGATTTAAAATAGCGATCGCTCCCAAGCCGAGAAAACTAAAGGGCGATCGCCAAAATACCCCAAAAAATGGGAGACATTTATATGGTATCAACACCAGAGCGCAGATGGCAAAGCGATCTAGGTTCGCGATCGCAGGTTATCCGAGAATCGAAAATCATCCATAGATCGGCAATAGTACACCACCTGGCGAGATTTGTTACAGAGGAAACAGTCGCCCTACTATTCAAGATAGCGCCAGAGCAGATTAAGCGCATCGAATGCTGGCAATATGTAGTCTATGTTCACGGCGTAGGGGTGAGTTGCTTCGTAAGTTATGCCGATTTTCCGCCGATTTTAGCGGTAGATGCACCCAAGGCTCAAGATTTCGTCAGATGGCGCAAGCGTTGGAGGAGCAAGTTTGCGCCCCAGTTTTGGCAGGAATTTTACACGCATCATTTCGAGTACACCTTCTCGATACGTGAGTTGTTTGAGTGGGGACAATTGGTAGGATTGGTAAAATCGGCGCTGTCAGAGGCGGTATTGGAAAAGTTGCGGAAAGTGTTTGCATCCCAGAAAATCTGTTTAAAGTTTTGAGCAGGAATTGTGTAACTCTTAATCAATCGCAGCTTAGCGACCCAAGTTGGCTTAGTATATATAAGTCCAGACTCAATTAGACTTGGGTATCATTATGAGCTTAGCATTAATTCTGGGAATAGTCGGTGTTTTAGCTGGAGCAGCTTTGACCTATTGGCTAATGCAACAAAAACTTGAGGAGCAAAAACAAGAATATTTAGAGCAAAGTCGCCTACTCCAGAATAATTTAGAAAGCAGCCACGAGTCGCGAATGCAAGAAACGATTAAATCCTTGCAAAGAGATTACGATAATCAGTTAACCAAAACAAAAGAGCAACTAGAAGCCGCTCATCAGTCGCAGATGCAAGCAACTATTGAATCTTGGCAAACCGACTATCAGAATCAGTTGAAAGAATTAGAAAGCGCTCACGAGTTGCGGATGCAAGCAGCAATTCAATCTCAGTTAACAAGAACGACTGAAGAATTAGAATCAGCTCATCAATCGCGGATGCAAGCAACAATTCAATCTTGGCAAACTGACTACCAAAATCAGATAAAAGAATTAGAAGCTGCTCACGAATCGCGGATGCAGCAAACTATCAACTCTTTGGAAGCCAAGTATCAAACCCAATTACAACAAGCAGAGCGTTTATTAGATTCAGCGCCACAAACTGCACAGATTCAGTATGATTCGCCAGCGCCAGTAGCAGTAGAGCAAGAGGTTGTTGCTTCTCCTGTTAAAGCTAGAGATACTGCTAAGAAAAATCCGCAGGAATTAGGCGAAAAAATACTAGCTTGGGGAGAAAGTGGAGCAAGTATCTATATTTCCCCCTTAATTGAATTGGTTTATAATTCTGATAGCTATATTCGCCAGAATGTTGCATTAGCTTTGGGGAAAATTACGGCTTCTAAAACTAGCCGTTCCGATCTCGATCGCGTTATTCCCGTTTTAGGTAAATTAACCAAAGATCCAGCAGCGTCAGTGCGTCAGTCTGCGGTAGAAGCATTAGGGAAAATCAAATCCGAGCGGGTTATACCGTTTATCCAAAATGCTTTACGCGACTCGGATGGGAATGTAGTAAAATCTGCTATTGCTGCCTTGAATCAAGTGAAATTTTATCGCGTGAGTCAGGGGAGTAAGCCTGCTAAAACCCACCGTAAGCGGTAATTTTGTTTTTTTAAACCGCTCCAGGCGCAGAGGGCGGAGAGGAAAGAGAGAAGAAGAGGTTATTGGTTTAGAGACGCGCTCATGGGGGCGTCTCTATTATTTTACAGCTGATTTCAAGCGAGAGAAGTACAGCCTTTTGGCGCCTTTTGTGTAGCGGCACCCTTAAGGGTGCCGCTACACAAACGAAGGTGTAGCTCATGGGCCTGCTTTGCCGCTATAATGGTCTTAAACTTTACCACTCCCGGTAGAGTTTTTCTGCATAAAACATAATCTCTTCGTTGGGAAGTCTAATTTTTGGTTTTTCTCTGGGATACAAACTTTCAATTGCTTTTGTATCCTGCTCGATAACTGTAGCAGCAGCCTTCAGAAATGAATTTTTCAGCAAGGATGTTAAAATCGGATGTTTAAATTTGCTAAATACTAGGATAAATGTCTTGGTTCTGTTTTCGGTTTCCGGGTAAAGGACGTGAATTTGAATCGCCTGTCCCAAGGAAATGTTGATAACCAATGAAGTCAATGAAGGAAAGGAGTATTCAAACTGATTTATCCAGGTTTTGGGGATAGTTAATAAGGCTGGATTTGCCAGTATTTCTCCCAGGGTATTGTCATCTTTGATAACTTTCTGTACCAACTTGGTGCAGCAACCATTTTCCTCATAATCGCTGACTTCAATTCCCTTGATTTTGAAAACTTCCCGGTGGGTTCCATTTTGGTGATTGTAGTCATAGTTTATCTTTATGTTGGTGAGAAAATCACCGTTGATACTCTTTTCTCCAGTCACGCCTAAAAATTGGAAGCCTTCGGAAATTCTGGGAATTAAATCGGGAACTGGTAATCTTGGCTCATATCCTCCATAGGTCCAAATACAATCGCCGACAACAATTATGTCTAAAGTTTTGGCGACGGGTTTTACATCCTCTTTCCCTGCTTGGGAAAGTCTGCCTTTTCCGTCAAATTCCAGGGCATGAAAAGGACAAGCGATGGTGTTTCTTTCTTTACAAATCCACCCATCTGATAAAGGTGCTTGCATGTGCGGACATACATTATCGAGGGCAAAAACTTCTCCTTTTTCGTTTTGCCACAAGACATAATCTTGCCCGTTGAGCGTAATCTTATTGGGTTTATTAATTCCCAACATCGACTTGTGAGCAATTAACCAAGGCGCACCGGGTAAAATAGGATTCATTGTTTCCTCCAAGTATTAAAAATCAGGACTTATGCTCTTGGGAACCTAGAAACCGGGTTTCTGCGTAAATCTCAAGTTGCTTGCTCGACGATTTTTCCGAGAAACCCGGTTGCTTAAATCTGGGTAAATCTCAAGTTGCTTGCTCGACGATTTTTCCGAGAAACCCGGTTGCTTAAATCTGGGTAAATCTC